>CAZLUZ010000237.1:0-5919 GCA_964562825.1 uncultured Akkermansia sp. | reverse complement strand
GGGAATGCATCTCGCCGCTCACTTGGGGAAGGAGAAAGCAGAGATCGTGGAGACATCCCTGACGGACTATCTCAAGAAGGATCCCCGGCCCCGCCAGCGATGCCTTCGGATCGATTCGTCAAAATACCGTCAGTATTGCCGGGATCGTGGAGAGCGAGAACCCAGATCGATCCATGAGGTATTTCCGCAGGCCGGTTAGATTTTTTCGTCACAACGACTGGAAGTTATGAATCAAGAAACAATCGTGATAACGGGCGGTGCCGGTTTCATCGGTTCTGCGGTGGTCCGGGAGGCGTTGGCTCGCGGATATCGGGTGGTCGTGGTCGACCTGTTGACCTACGCGGGCAACCTGGAATCGCTCGCCGAATGTCGGGGGACGGATCGCTTTCATTTCGAGGAAAAAGACATCTGTGACCGAGCTGCCATGGACGAGGTTTTCGCCCGTCACAGCCCACACGGCGTCATGCATCTCGCCGCCGAGTCGCACGTGGACCGGTCTATCGATGGTCCTGGAGATTTCATCCGGACCAACATCGAAGGCACCTACTGCCTTCTCGAGGCCGCCCGCAAATATATGGACGGAATGTCGGATAACGACGCGATTCGGCGTTCCTTTCGCTTTCACCACGTTTCCACAGACGAGGTCTACGGAGATCTCGAAGGCACCGAGGAGCTCTTCACCGAGGAGACACCTTACGATCCGTCGTCCCCCTACTCCGCATCGAAGGCGGCGTCGGATCACTTGGTCCGGGCCTGGGGACGCACGTTCGGTCTTCCCGTCCGTCTGACCAACTGTTCGAATAACTACGGACCCCGGCACTTTCCGGAAAAACTCATTCCGCACATGATCCTGAATGCTCTTTCCGGTAAGCCTCTACCGGTCTATGGAGACGGAAATCAGATTCGGGACTGGCTCTATGTCGGGGACCACGCCACCGCCCTCCTCGAGGTATTCGAGCGCGGAGCCAACGGTGAGACCTACAACATCGGGGGACACAACGAGAAGCGGAACATCGAGGTCGTCCATGCAATCTGCGATCTCCTCGAAGAATTGGCGGCCGACGAGAGGCCCGGAGGAGTTGGCGGGTATCGCGATCTGATCACTTTCGTGAAAGATCGACCCGGTCACGATGTCCGCTACGCTATCGACGCCTCCAAGATCGAACGGGAGCTGGGGTGGAAGCCAGTTGAGACCTTCGAGACCGGTTTGCGCAAGACGGTCCAATGGTATCTCGCGAACCGGGACTGGTGGAGGGCCATCCTGGATGGGAGCTATCGTCTGGAGCGGCTCGGTTGATTCCATCGGGAAGATCGAACACAGGCAGGACGACGAAACATGCTGGCGGACCAGAAGATCTATGTGGCCGGGCATCGCGGTATGGTGGGGGGAGCGCTCTGCCGGAGGCTGCGGGCGAGCGGAGTGGAATCGATCGTGACGGCGACCAGCGCAGAACTGGACTTGCGCCGACAGGAGGCGACGGAGGCATTCATCTCGGAGCATCGACCGGACACCGTGGTCGTGGCCGCGGCGAAGGTGGGTGGGATCGTGGCCAACAGCACCTACCCCGCCGAGTTCGCCTACGACAATCTGATGATCGCCTCGAACCTGATCGAAGCGGCGCACCGAAACGGGGTCGACCGGCTGCTTTTTCTGGGCAGTTCCTGCATCTATCCGAAGTTTGCCGACCAACCTATCCGAGAAGACGGTCTGCTGGCGGGAAAGCTGGAGCCGACCAACGAGGCCTATGCCATCGCGAAGATTGCCGGACTGAAGCTCTGCGAGTATTACCGGAAGCAATACGGGCGCCTCTATTTTGCCGCCATGCCCTGCAATCTCTACGGCTTGGGGGACAATTACCACCCCGAGAATTCGCATGTGATTCCAGGGCTGATTCGCCGGTTTCACGAGCGGAAGAAGGAGGGCGCCGCCAGCGTCACCATCTGGGGGACGGGCACGCCTCGTCGGGAGTTTCTCTTCGCTGACGACCTCGCCGAGGCAATTGTCTTTCTCCTAGAGCACGAAGACCCGCCCGATCTGATCAATATCGGGGCTGGCTACGACGTCACCATCCTGGAATTGGCGAAGACGATTGGCCGAGTCGTTGGATTCGAGGGGGACATCCTCACCGACCCGAGCAAGCCCGATGGAACGCCGCGAAAACTGATGGATTCGACGCTGATGAGCGAACTGGGATGGGCTCCGTCGACCTCGCTGGAAGATGGCCTGCGGATGGCCTACGAGGAGTTCAGCAATGAGGTCGGCGCCTAAGACCCGCCTTTTGATTCCATAGGATGCTGCATCGGGAGGATTCTTCGGGGACTCGCAAAATCCCTGCTCGATATTCAAAACGCAAAAGCCAAAACCAAAAATGCCAAAAGCATTAATTACCGGAATCACCGGCCAAGACGGGTCCTATCTCGCGGAACAACTGCTCGACAAGGGATACGAGGTGCATGGAATGATCCGACGATCCAGCTCCTTCAACACGGAACGCATCGATCATTTGTACCACGATGAAGGACTCCGTGAAACGGGGAAGTTTCAACTGCACCATGGTGATCTCACCGATTCCTCGAACCTCAACCGGCTACTCGAAAGGATCGAACCCGACGAGATCTACAATCTCGGCGCGCAAAGTCACGTGAAAGTTTCATTCGAGGTGCCCGAGTACACCGCCGAGGTAGACGCCATAGGAACCCTGCGATTCCTCGATGCGATCAAGGAAGTCGGGTTGGAGCGGAAGGTTCACTTCTATCAGGCGTCGACGAGCGAGCTCTACGGCAAGGTCCAGGAGGTCCCGCAGTCCGAGACCACGCCGTTCTATCCGAGATCTCCGTATGGCGTGGCGAAGCTCTACGGATTCTGGATCGTGGTCAATTACCGCGAGGCCTACAACATCCATGCGAGCAACGGGATTCTTTTCAATCACGAATCGCCTCGTCGGGGAGAGACCTTCGTTACCCGGAAGATCACGCGTGCGGCCGGCCGCATTCGCGAAGGCCTTCAGGAAAGACTCCGCCTGGGTAATCTCGACGCGATGCGCGACTGGGGTTATGCCCCGGAATACACCGAAATGATGTGGCGGATCCTGCAGCAGCCCGAGCCTGGCGACTACGTCTGTGCCACGGGCGAGATGCACACGGTCCGAGAGTTCTGCGAGCACGCGTTTGCCGCGGTTGGCCTACCGGTTCGGTTCGAGGGAGAAGGGGTGAACGAAAAGGGCATCTGCGAGGCGACGGGCAAACTGCTGATCGAGGTGGACCCAAAGTATTTCCGGCCCGCGGAAGTGGAGCAACTGCTGGGCGACCCCTCCAAGGCCAGGGAGGTCCTCGGCTGGTCGCCCAAGGTTACTTTCCGTGAACTCGTCACCATCATGGCCGAGGCAGATTGGGAGCTGGCCAAACGGGAAAATCGATAGCATGAGACGCCTGCCGCCGAAATTGGCCTGCGTCTTTCTTCTCGGTGAGGTGTGCGCTCCCCCGAATAAACCTGCTGACCTATCGGGTCAGATTCCGGTCATGGTTCTCTTTCACCAGTCCTGAAAATGGAAGGAGAAAAACTTTCCGGGTCGAACCTTGCGATCGTTCTCGTCTACGTCGCGATCGCTCTCCTCTCCCTGATTTTCGTGCTTTCTTCTCTAGGGTTTTCGGCGAAGAAGACTCCTTGGGGGGACGAGGAATACGGAATGGCCGCCGGGGTGCGGGGGACCTCGGTCGGCGAAATTTTTCTGGAGGGAGTTCCCGGACAGGGAAGTCCGGCACCACTGGATTACCTTCTGCTCAAGGGCTGGGATTACCTCGGAGATCACTTCCGCTTTGGCCTGCCTCCATTTTCCTTTTATCGGCTGAACTCCCTTATGATCATCGTGCTTACGGGGGTGGGATTGACCCTGAATCTGGTGGCGAGAGTTCGCCGCATGAATCACTTCTCTCCGCGGGTGAAGCTGGTTCCCCTGGGACTCTGTGTTCTCTTTCTCGGATCGTTCCTTTTCTCCACGCAAATCTTCTACTATTCAGCTGAGGCGAGACCCTACGCCCTTTGGACTGCGCTTTTCCTCATTCTGGTATTCTTTGTTCTCTTCGAGGCCCCGAGATTCGGCATTGCCGCGGTCGGGGTGTTGCTTTGATTCACGGTTACGGCATCCCTGTTCCAGATAGGAGCCCTCGCGTTCGCGTGGTATGTCGCCGCCGTGCTGCGGGGGCGGGGATGGATCGAGCCGGCAAAGGAGACGCTGCTCGTCTTCGGGGGAGGGATCCTGATCTGTATCTTCTATTCCCTGAAAAGCGGAGTATGGGAATACCGTGGTGAGGAGTGGGGGACGATCGTGCAGTTCTTGGGCTTCTGGAAAGGATACGCCCATTTCGCTGTGCTCTATCTTTTCCTTTTTTTCATCGCGCTTAGGGTTCGGGCGCCCGAGGCGGTGACGCGAACCGTTCTGGCGGCTTTTCTTTTTTTCGCGATGGGAATAGCGATCTACCTGATCACCAGATACCGGGGTTTCTTTTTCACGCCGCGCCAGTACCTCTACTACGAACTATTCCTCCCCGTATCGCTGCTTCTGGGAATTTGGGTGGCGGGTAAGCCCGGGTTCTGGGGAACTCTTGAGTCGAGCTGGCCCGCTTTCGTTCGGGTGGGGAAGTATGCCGCGCCTGTCGGCATTATCCTGTTGCTCTTTATCGGGGGGGTGCCGAGGCAATTTTCCCGGAGTGTCGCCGACGCGGTCGTCGTCCTCAAGGACGGTCTGGCACCATCGGCGGAAAACGAGGTTTTTTATTGATTTGCCTCCTTCGACGTGAGCCGGGGACTTGACCCCGCCGCTTCCGCAGGGCGGTTTTTCATGCATTAATCGCTCCCTGCACATCGAGCTTGGAGGCCGGAGGAAAAGACCCTTCGCCTGGTTCGTCTGGTATCGTCATTTTTTGAGATCTGATGAAGTTATCCATCGTGATTCCGTGTTACAACGAGGAAGCGACGATCGTAGCTCTTGTCGAGAAAGTGAGAGCCTGCCTCTCGGACACCGATGAAATCATTCTGGTGGACGACTGTTCTGTGGATCGGACCGCATCCATCGTCGAGGGGCAATTGTCGAAGATTGTTGACAAGGTGTTTACCCATGAAGTGAATCGGGGTAAAGGAGCAGCGCTTCGAACCGGAATTCGGGAGGCAACGGGAGATATCGTGATCATCCAGGATGCAGACCTCGAATACGATCCCCAGGAGTATCCCAGGTTGGTCGAGCCGATTCGGAGCGGCAAGGCCGATGTCGTGTACGGCTCCCGATTCCGCGGAGGCGACGCCCACCGGGTGGTCTACTTCTGGCACATGGTGGGGAATCAGTTTCTCACGCTGCTCTCCAACATGTTGACGAACATCAACCTGAGCGACATGGAGACTTGCTACAAGGCGTTTCGCCGGGAGGTCATCCAGGGTATCGAGATCGAAGAGGACAGATTCGGGTTCGAGCCGGAGGTCACCGCGAAAGTCGCCCAGAGGAAAGTCAGGATCTACGAGGTCGGCATATCCTATTACGGTAGGACCTATGAGGAGGGAAAGAAGATCGGTTGGAGGGACGGTTTTCGAGCCATTTATGCGATACTGAAATACAACCTGTTCGCAACCTCGAAACCCGAGAAGTGAATATGGCTTGGCGAGTCCCCGGGATTCCTGACGAGAGCTCGCTTGGGAGAGAGCGGGTCCCGTTGAATCAAAGCGAGGTTTTTCGGTAATCGTGTGGTCGCAAATGCAGAATCGGTGAGCAGATGAATCTGAGAGAACTGTTGAAACGGCATTTTTACCTCACGATATCCTCCGAGGTTGCCGTCCTGGTAAAATATTTCGACAGGCGGTTTTTTGAAACCGGATCGATGGGGAGCCTCAGGCTGAGGCGGATGCTGGAGGATCGTTTCGGGCTTTCCTTT
>CAZLUZ010000236.1:0-5931 GCA_964562825.1 uncultured Akkermansia sp. | reverse complement strand
GACCACGGAATCCGTCGGGTACCTCATCTGGACAGGTGGTGCCCTGACTCAGGGGACGTTTACCGTGGAAATTCAGGGCGCGAACGATGGGGTGATTGCCAACGACGACGACGTCGCCACCCCGCCCACCGCCCCCATCACCGGCAACGTAATCACGAACGACAACGGCAACGGGGCAGATGTGACGATCGACTCGAACGATGTGCTCAGCGTCACTCCGATCAGCCTGCCGAGCGACCCCCACGGCAGCCTCGAACTTCTCGCCGACGGCAGCTTCACCTACGACCCCGACGGCTACTTCGTTCCCGCACCGGGGACCGACACGGTGGTCTCCTTCAACTACACCCTCTCCGATGGCCGGGGCGAAAGCGCCCAGGGAGTCCTCCGCGTGACCCTGACCGACGCCGTGCCCTTCGACGATGATTCGGGAGACAACGACGGAGTCTCGGCCCTGGCGGAGTACGCTTTCGGTATGGATTCGGGTATCTCCGATTCCGGTGCCCTCTCGATTGACGAGGAAGCCGGGACCATTACCGCCTTTGGCACCCAGGTAACCGACCTGAATTTCGACAACGGAGTGCACTTCACTGGACGGTTCATTCGACGGAAGGATTTTTCCACCGCCGGGCTGACCTACTCCGCGGAGTTCAGCAACGACGGCAACACCTGGGAGGCGTCGCCCGTCGATCCCACGGTCGTTATTTCTCCGTCCGGCGAACACGAGGTCGTCGAGACGCCCTATCTCCAGTTCCTTTCTGACGGGAAGAAAGGGCAACTCTTCCGTGTCCGAATCAGCTACGATCCGACCGCGGATTGATCACCCTGCCTCGATCGATTCCGAAGTCCGTCCCTCCGCTCCGCCTTCCTTCGAGCGGGTGGTGAAGGGGGAGGCTGTGTCCGAATTGTTGGTTGCCCGGGTTGGTGCGATCCATAGGATTTTTCCCATGCTCCGAATCCTTCTTTTCCTGCAGGCACCTTCGGGAGGAACGGCTTTCCCGGGCTCAACGCCGGGCGTCGCGGACCGGGTGACCGGTCGACGGAGAATCGTCGCAATCCGGGCGATCTGGCTTGCTATTTGTTGCGGGAGCAGAGTAGGTTCGGCGTTGCGATGAAGCGACTGCTTGGAGGAATTTCGATCGTCCTTTTCAGCCTGGGCACGGCTGCCGCCGAGACCATCTCGATCCTCGGCTCGGACACCCTGCTGATTCTCAATCAGGAGTGGGCCAGGGCCTACATGGAGAAGAACCCGGGCATCCGGGTGGAAGTCACCGGGGGCGGCTCGGGGCGCGGCATCAAAGCGCTGCTCGCCGATCAGGTCGATATCGCGGCTTCGTCGCGGGCGATGAGTGATGCTGAAATCGAGGATTTCATCGCCATGACCGGCGAGCGCCCCTGGGAAGTGAGGGTCGCCATGGATGGGATTGGGGTTTACGTCCACAGCAGCAACCCCTTGACCCAACTCTCCGTGGAACGCCTCGCGGAGATTTTCACCGGCAAGATCACCAACTGGAAAGAGCTTTCCGGCCTCGATCGCACCATCGTCGTCTACAACCGTGACGTCGAGTCGGGCACCCGAGAGTTCATCAGCGAGTACCTGCTGAAAGGGGAACCGTTTGCCCTCACTTCGCGGGAAGTTTCGACCACCGGATTGATGACCAGCATGGTGTCCCGGGACCGCGGAGGTATCGGCTACGGTGGGATCGCCTACTCGCCGGGAACGAACCTGGTCAAGTTGATTCCCGATGGCGCGGAACAGTCCGTGGCCCCCAGCGCGGAGGCGGTGCGGTACGGAGAGTATCCCCTGGGCCGCCCCCTGCAGTTCTATTTGAACCGCTCCACCGTTTCGCCGCGCATCCTGGCATTCGTCCGCTGGGTGTTGGGACGAGAGGGGCAGGAGATCGTGCGCAAGGTGGGCTACTATCCGATATTGCCTCGCGATCCCTCCGCGGAGCCCGCGGGAGGCGGAGTCGTCATCACGCCGGAGAACATGTCCGAACACAACCTCAAGGTCGCGGTGCGGTTTGGCGCCGACCGCGAGGGCGACCCGCTGGCGGAGGACGGGGAAAAAATCGCCATCGCCGTCAGCTTCCATCCGGATGGCACCGCCATCCGTGAGGCGTCGTCCCTGGGCCTGCGCCTCGGCGATGACCTGAAAGTGCCCCTGATGCCGGAGCGCGACCCCGTGAGCGGACTGATTTCGGAGGTCAGGTTCATCGTCCGTGTTCCCCTCATTTCGGATGTGCACCTCGAACTCCAGGTGCCCGGGAGCGGTGTCGATCCCCAGAACTTTCTCATCCCCATCCGACACTGGAATCGGATCGAGTGAGCGTCAGGCGCGGTGCCCGGATAGAGTGCCTCCTGCGGGAAACCCGGCGTCTGGATGCGGCGGTTGCCCCCTGACGCGAGCGACCGAAGCCGACGGATTCGGGCAGTTCCCGCCGAATCCCATTTGGGATGGTCCGGTTTTTGCCTTGAAAAAGCGGCCTGAGGGCCGTAAGGACAAAGCCCCACTGTTCGCGCGCTCCGGCACCCCCTGAAGTGTTACAATCTTGTCCAAATTAAAGGATTGAACTAATCCCCAGCCCCGTTTAGGCGTCGTTTTGAGATCTATGCGTGTTTCAATCCCAGCTCTCTTGTTGCCGGTGGTTTTCATCCTGACGGCGTCTGCGCAGACGTCAGGAGAAGCACCAGATCAGATTTCGCTCAGCCGGAGCGTGCTGGAGAAATACTACGAGACTCAGGAACTCATTTCCAAGGAGGAATCCGACTGGGAACTCGGGCAGGAGATCCTCCAGGATCGGATCAGCCTGGTGCGCGACCAGATCGCGGAACTCGAGGAAAAAACCAGCGAGGAAGAGGCGAAAATCACCGAGGCCGATAAGGAACGCGAAACCCTTCAGGTGGAGTTGGCGGATTTGAAAGAAGTCGAAAAAATTCAATCCGACAAAATTCTCCTGGTAGAGCAGCGGGTAGGACGCCTCGTGGAGCGGTTTCCCGCGCCCCTGCAGGAGAAGGTCCGACCGCTGGTGGAACGGCTGCCGGAGAAAGGCATGGCGCCGGAGGACATCAAGCTCTCCATCTCCCAACGCTTCCAGAACGTCCTGGGTATTCTGAACGAGGTGAACAAGTTTCACGCCGACGTGCTCCTCGCGCAGGAGCGGCGCACCATCTCTGGCGATCGCCTGGCGGAGGTTTCCACCCTCTACCTCGGACTGGGGCAGGCCTTCTACGCCGGCTCCGGGGAGACGGCAGGGGAGGCGGGCACGGGTGTTCCCGGGCCCGAAGGCGTCGAGTGGACCCGCCGCTCCGATGCCGCCGACGAACTCGGGTTGTTGATTCGGATCAACAACAACGAAGCCGAGCCCGTCTACGTCCCGGTTACCGTCACCGTGAAATAGCCCGTTCCGCCGCACTGGCCATGCACTCACTTCTCCACAGCCTACCATCTTCATTCCCGCGGAGTTTCCTCTCCCGCTTCCGGGCAGCCTTTCTGCTCACCGGGGCCTGGTTCGTTCTGCTGCCGGTTCCGGCATTCGGTCAGGAAGAATTCTCCGGGGTGTTGAAGTCCCTCCAGGAGAAGGCAGACAACGCGCAGATCGAACTGGCGAAGTTGCGCCGGGAAATCAAGGCGCAGAAGGTTCCCATGACCCGGGACCTCAACGAACTGGAGGACAAACTGATCGAGGTGCGCAAGGAATACGACCGGGTCCTGCGCATCCGCGATGGCCGGAGCCTGGATGTCAGCAACCTCAAAGCCCAGATCGAATCCCGCGAAAAGCAGAACCAGTACCTGGTGAACCTGCTGGACGAGTATGTGCGCAATTTGGAGAGCCGCCTCCACGTTTCCGAGGCCCAACGGTATCGGGAGCGCATGGACGAGGACAGGAATGACGCGATGAACAGCAACCTCAGTCAAGCCGAGACTTTCCAGGCTCGTCTGGACCTGCTGGATCTGTCCATCGAACGCATCGAGGAAGGACTCGGTGGCGTCGTTTTCGAGGGGACCGCTGCAGATCCCAGCGGCGTGTTGCACGAGGGCAGATTCCTCGTCCTCGGACCGGTCGGTTACTTCAGCACCGAGGATGGTTCCGTGCAGGGAATCGCCGACGACAAGGTCAACTCCAACGAGCCGGTGGTGACCCCATTTCCCGCCGGCACCAAGTCCGAACTCACCCGGGTCGTTTTCGATGGCGAGGGGGTGCTGCCCATCGATCCCACCCTGGGACAGGCCATCAAGGTCAGCGAGGTCCAGCAGACTCCCATCGACGAGATCAAGAAGGGTGGCTACGTCATGGTCCCCCTGCTCAGTCTGGCCGGATTGTCCGTTCTGATCGGCCTGATCAAATGGCTGCATTTCAGCTCGATCGGTTTGATATCCCAGCGGCGCTTTGCCCGGATCATGGAGCACCTGGACGAGGATCGCCAGGAGGAGGCCATGCAACTGGCGCGGAAGGTGTCGGGGCCGGAGGGCAAGATGATGGTCGCGGGCATCGCCCAATACCAGAAGCCCCGATCCATGGTGGAGGAGATCCTCTTCGAGCGAATTCTCCAGGCAAAATCGAAGCTCAATTCCATGCTGCCTTTCATCAGCATCACCGCCGCCGCCGCGCCGCTCCTCGGTCTTCTCGGAACGGTGACCGGGATGATCAATACCTTCAAACAGATCACCATCTTCGGCACCGGCGATGCCTCCAAATTTTCCTCCGGCATCTCCGAGGCCCTGATCACCACGAAGTGGGGTCTGATCGTCGCTATTCCATCTTTGATTCTCTACGGATTCCTAGCCCGCAAAGCCAAGTCGGTGGTCGATCACATGGAGCAGATGGCGATCAATTTCCTCAACAGCCTTCCCGCTGAGAGTGGAGGCGAGGAGTCGGCCGCACCGTCTTCCCCGACGAAGCCTCCCGGCCCCTCCCGGCCGCTGGCGAAGGAAGGTCCTGGTTCTCCCGCCAAGAAGGCTCCCGCCAACCCGCCTCCGGCGGGCAGCAAGCCGGGTCAGTCCGGCAAATCGTCCGATGGTGAAGATCCCGGCCTGCCCCCCATCCCCCCGAAAGGTGCTCCGGCATGAATTTTCCGATTCTCGACCAGGCCATCCCCCTCTGGCAGGCTGGCGGTTGGGCCATGATCCCGCTCGCCCTCAATGCCCTGTTGCTCTGCAGCAAGGCGGTCGAGTTGCGCCTGGCTCTCGGAAGCAAGGGCTACCTGCAGGGCCGCTGGCGGGTGACCGGGGCGCGCAAATCGGGCAACCCCAGCCGCCGGGAACTGGAGCGGGATGCCGCGGTGGCCCGCAAATACCTCGACTCCCGGGACGTGGACCTCGCCCCCGATCCGACTTTCGCCGATATCTCGAATGCCTTCGAGGAGGTTCGGGCCGGTGAGCTCCCGCCCATCGACCGCGACCTGCGCTTCCTCAAGATCGCCATGGGTGCGGCGCCCCTCTGGGGCCTGCTCGGCACCGTGTCGGGCATGCTGGCTACCTTCGCCGGGATCGCCGCGGGAGGAGGCGGCGACAAGACGATGGACCGGGTGGCGGGTGGCATTTCGGAGGCCCTCATCACCACCCAGACGGGCCTCATGGTGGCCATCCCGGGATACTTTTTCCATTACTATCTCTCTCAGCACCGGGCGCGGTTCGAGATCTTCCTCGCCAATCTCGAATCGGCCCTGACCCAGCACCTTTTTCACCTCTCGTCCCCCAGCAGGGAGACCGGCGCCAACCCCAACCGGCGGGAAGACCTCGAACAGGTGGCCGCCTCGACCCCATCATGAGACGCCTTGGCAGGAATTCAGACGACTCCGGCGAAGCCTCAATCGACATCTCGCCCCTGATCGATTGTGTCTTCATCCTCCTCATCTTTTTCATCGTCACCACGGTATTCGTCGAGGAAACCGGGGTCGAGGTGGACAAACCTCAGGCCGCGTCCGCCCAGA
>CAZLUZ010000235.1:0-5964 GCA_964562825.1 uncultured Akkermansia sp. | reverse complement strand
GGCCCGATCGACCAGCTGGGGGCCCAGGGCCGAACCCCCGATGCCGATGAGGAGGACGTGGCGAAAGGAATTTCCGTTGGGGGCGGTCAGCGAGCCGCGATGCACCTGGGAAGCGAAGTCGGCGATCCCCTCCTTTACTTCACGAATCCACTGTCCCTCGGCCTGGGGAGCCAGTTCCGGCGAGCGCAACCAGTAGTGGCCCACCATGCGGCCCTCGTCGGGATTGGCGATTTCGCCGGACTCGATCCGTCTGCGGTCGGCCAGAGCGCGGGCGATTTCAGGGGCCAAGCGGCTGGAGAGGTCGGCCGGAGCGTTCATCCGGCTGACATCGATGGAAAAGCCGAGGTCGGGGTATCGCAGCAGGCTTCGGTCGTAATGGTCCCAGAGGTTCATTGGTCGGTGGGGGGGCTCAAATCCGGAAAACCCCGCTCTGGCGAGGCTTTTTATCATCGACACAACGCCACCTTTGGCAAAAGATTTCCGCGATGAAATCGATGATTATCGCAACGCTGGCCGCCATCCTTTTCGCCGGGTCCCCGGCGTCGGGAGCGGAGGAGAAGGATTCCCGTGGTGTCTTCCGTCACGTGGTCTGCTTCAAATTCAAGGACGGGACGCCGCCCGCGGACATCGCCGAGATCGAGGAGGCCTTTGCCGCCCTGGAGGAGAAAATCGACACCATTATCGACTTCGAGTGGGGTACGGCGGACAATATTGAACCGATGAATGAGGGATTCACCCACTGCTTCCTCGTCACTTTCGCGGACAAGGCCGGTCTGGAGGTCTATCTGCCGCACCCGGCGCACAAAGAATTCGTCGACCTGCTCAAACCGAAACTCGACAAGGTCTTTGTGTTCGACTACACGGCCCAATAGTCCCGAGTTGCCCCCCGGCCCTTGATTCGGGTCACGGGGGGCTGCGATACGGCGGGGACACTCAACCCTCGAAAACCTCGAAGCGCCGGGAACCGCTGTTCCAGACAAAGAGGACCGGGGTAACGGTGTACGGCGTTTCGCTCATTGCCTGTCTTGCCACATCGCGGATCCGCTCGATTCCTTCCTCATCGTTTGATCCGGTGACGAGGAACAGGTCGCGGGTCGGGATCGAAATCACGGTGTCGCCATCCACCTCCAGGGAGTTGTTCTCCCAGAGGGAGTGGAAGAGAAGGAGGGAGGTCTCGTAGTTTCCCCCGGCGCTGACCATGTAGATCCCGTCGCCGCCGGCAACCTCGATCTTGCCCTCGAGCAGACGCTTCAGATTGTCCCGGGCGAGATCGAACAGTTCATCCCGGGGACAGGGAAGATCGTCGATGTTGGCCACGTTGAGGTAACGGATGTTGTGCTCGCTGTCCTCGGCGAAGAACACCTGCAACTCGGAGTTGTAGTCCTCGTAGAGCGGCATGGGAAACTCCGCGCCGTTCTGCTCGATCGATGCGAGCACATTTTCCATCCAGTCGCGGTCCTTCACCATGGGCACGATGCGCTCCGGGACGATTCCCGGTCGCTTGTGCATCTCGAAGGTCTCGATCTGGCTGGCGACGAATTGCTCGATGATCTCGTCGCGCAGTTCCTGATCGCTGATGTAGGCGGCGTAGGCGTTGTCGAGAAAGGTCTGAAACTGGTTTTCGCTTCCGGCTTCGCTGACGCGCAGTTCGAGGTCCTGCACGATTTCGATTTCCAGAGACGGAGAAGCGCGCTTCAAAGAGGCCACATAATAGCCAGTGAATTCGTCCGGGCTCAACTCGATGCAGTGTTCTTTATGGGGAGGGATCATATGGCTGCTTTCTGCAAGGAGTAGGACGTCTTGAGCGAACCGGTATGGCTCGAAAAACACACTCGTCTGCGTCGATCTGGCCAGACGATGTCACTCTGCGCGAGGGTGCCCGCCGCCCCGAGCAGCCGCAATCCTGAGGTGCATCCCGGTTGGCAACGGGTTACGGTTGGGTTTTCGATTTGGGATTCGGCTTCTGGTTCGTCCGGAATGGCCTGCGTAGCAAGGACCGGGAGCAACGCGCTTGTGGCTGGAAACGCCGATACGGGCGAAAAAAAACAGGTCACTTCCACCAGACCCGGGTATCGAGGGAAAGACTCGAACGCTCGTCGATCCAGCGGGCGGTTTCCACGGAACGCGAGGAGGAAAGCCAGAATGCGGCGATTGCGATGACGAGAGGCAGGAGACCGATCGGATTCGAGGGATAGGTGAAAAGAAGAAGTACCAGACACGCACCCGCAACGGGAAGGGCGAGATTCAAGATCTCGGAAACGGATCCGAACCACTCCTCCACTCTTTCGGGAGCCATTTCCCGGCTCTCCTGGCCCGGAAGTTCGGTGCGCGCCTCATTGGTCCGCGCAATCTCGATCGAAACCATGCCGGAAACGAGGAGCGCCCAGGCGCAGCACGAAACCAGCAGAAGCCAGATCCCATGTTTGAACTCGAAATCCATCTGTTTATGATAAATAGCAAAAATATGAAAATCAGCAACAACAAATTCCAGGTTGGGGTTGGTGCCCGTGTTTTTTGTCTGCACGAAAAACTTGTTTTCGGCTTTTGGCGGAGGCCATTTCGGGCTTTCTTTCGCCTATGAATGAGGGCAGGAACATCGTCCTGGGCGTCACCGGTTCGATTGCGGCATACAAAGCGGCGGATCTGACGAGTCAACTGAGCAAGCTCGGGCACGAAGTGCATGTGGTGATGACCAAGGACGCGCAGGAGTTCATCACCCCCCTCACCTTTCAGGTTCTCTCCCGTCAGCCGGTGACGGCCGATCTCTACGACGAGAAAGAGAGTTGGCATCCCGGGCATATCGAGCTGGCGGATCGGGCTGATTTGGTGGTGGTGGCACCTGCGACCGCTAATGTCATCGCCCGTTTTGCCCATGGGTTGGCTGACGACGCGCTGGGCGCGATCTATCTGGCGACCGTGGCTCCGGTCCTGATGGCTCCGGCGATGAATGGGAAGATGTGGCATCATCCGGCGACGCAGAGAAACGTGGAAATGCTCCGCGAGCGGGGGGTGGAATGGATCGGCCCCGAAGCGGGACTTCTCGCCTGCGGTTACGAGGGAACGGGCCGGCTCTGGCCTGTCGATGGCATCGTGGAGCGTATCGTGGGCATTCTCACCGATCATTGAACCCAGCTGTTTGCCGAAGAAGGCGTACAAACCCACATGCGCGTGCTCATCACTGCCGGTCCCACTCGCGAGCCGATCGATCCGGTTCGATATCTGAGCAATCGTTCCTCGGGGAAGATGGGCTACGCCATCGCCACTGCGGCGGCGCAGCGAGGACACGAGGTCATCCTGGTTTCGGGGCCGGTGGCGATTCCGGCTCCCGAGGGAGTGCGTTTCCACTCCGTGGAGACGGCCCGGGAGATGTTTGAGCTCGTCCGCGAGCAACTCGAGGGTTGCGATGCGGCGGTGTATTGTGCCGCGGTCTCCGACTACCGACCGGTGGAGGTCGCGCCGCAGAAGATCAAAAAAACGGCGGATCGGCTGACTCTGGAACTCGAACCGACGCCGGATATTCTGGGGAGTTGCCGCACGGAGTTCGGGTTCCGTGGGATCCTCATGGGCTTTGCCGCCGAGACGGAGAACGTGGAGGCAAACGCCCGGGCAAAACTTCGGCGGAAAGGGTGCGATTTTCTGGTGGCCAACGACGTAAGCCGAAGCGATATCGGTTTCGAGCGCGATCAAAACGAGATCGTGGTGTTCTGCGCCGACAAAGAGGAGCCGGCTCTCATCCTGGAGAAACAAGAGAAGTCACGGCTCGGCGAAAAACTCGTCGAGTTGCTTGAAAGCACGTGGCAAAAACGCTAGGGAATGTCTTTCCAAAATGGGGGAGACGGGTGAAATGGGAGTGAGAGTCGTTGCGGTGGACCTGTATTTCCTGCCTGTGGAAATGCGGGTACCCCTGAAATTCGGCGATCAGGTCCTCCGCGCGGTCACCTGCGCGAGGGTGAGGGTCACCCTGGAGGGCAATGGGGGAGACCGCGCAATCGGATGGGGCGAGACTCCCCTGTCGGTCGGCAGGCTCTGGCCCGCGGATTTTGCTTACGAGGATCGCCACCGCGCGCTCAAAGAATTTTCCCGAATCATCGCGCGCGAACTGCCGGCTGGCGACGGTGCGGACCATCCGGTGGAGATGGGCTACGAGTTCATCGAGGAGCGACTCGAACCGCTCCGCAGGGATTTCAATGCCGCCCGGGAACCGGGCCGGGAAATGCCCCACCTGGCCGCCCTGGTCTGCTTTTCCCCGTTCGACATCGCCATTCACGACGCTTACGCCAAACTCTGGGGGCGACCGGTCTACGAGACCTACGGCCCGGAGTTCCTCCGACGCGATCTTTCCCATTTCGTCGAACCGGCCGCGGATCACGTCACCTTTGCCCGCCGTCACCTCTCCGATTTTCTCGAGATGGAACCTCCGACGCGCCTCCCGGTCTGGCATCTCGTCGGGGGTCTCGACCCTATCGCGGAGGAGGACCTGACCGGCGATGAACCGGACGACGGTTATCCAGTGCTGCTCCGCGAGTGGATCCGCTGCGACGGTCTCGACTGTCTCAAGGTAAAACTCCGGGGCGACGATCGGGAATGGGACTTCGATCGGCTCGTGCAGATCGGGCGGATCTGTCGGGAGGAGGACGTCACCTGGTTGACCGCCGATTTCAACTGCAAGGTGACCGATCCCGCATACGTGAACGAAATCCTCGATGAGCTGAAGCGGGACCATCCCCTGACCTACCAGAAGATTCTCTACGTGGAGCAGCCTTTTCCTTACGACCTGGATACGAATCGAATCGACGTTCGTTCGTTGAGCGCGCGGAAGCCGCTTTTCATGGACGAGAGCGCCCACGACTGGAAGTTGGTTCGCCTGGGCCGCGAACTCGGCTGGACCGGGGTGGCCCTGAAGACCTGCAAATCGCAGACCGGCGCCCTGCTCTCCGCCGCCTGGGCCAGGGCCCACGGAATGACGCTGATGGTGCAGGACCTGACCAATCCCATGATGGCTCAGATCCCACACTTTCAACTCGCCGCCCGCGTGGGAACGATCATCGGAGTGGAGAGCAACGGGATGCAGTTTTACCCCGAGGCGAGTGCCCCCGAGAGGGAGGTTCACCCCGGGCTGTATCGACGGCGCAACGGTCTGTTGGATGGCTCCACCCTGGCCGGGCCGGGCTTCGGCTACCGGATCGACGAAATCGAAAGGGTCTTGCCCGAACCGGTGGTGATCTGATGGGAATCCTCGTTCTCGTCATGGGGGTGGCCGGTAGCGGGAAATCCACCGTGGGGTTGAGGCTCGCCGCCAGACTTCCCGGGGCGGTCTACCTGGAGGGGGATGAGCTTCATCCCGAGGGGAACATCAAAAAAATGAGCGCGGGAATTCCCCTGGGTGACGCGGATCGATACCCGTGGTTCGATCGTGTTCTCGAGGAGGTGCGCTCCTGCATCGAGCAGAGCAGGTTTGTCCTGGTGGGCTGTTCGGCGCTGAAGCGGGAGTATCGGGACTACCTGCTGCGCGATTTCCCGGGCGGCCGGTTGCTCTTTCTCGAGGGCGATTTCGAGACCATTCACCGCCGCATGGGCCGCCGGGAGCACTTCATGCCCCAGGCGCTTCTGGAGAGCCAGTTCGCCGACCTCGAAGTTCCGGTACAAGGGGAGGAGGCTTTCCTGCGACTATCCATCGACCGGCCCATTGACGAATTGGTGGAAGAGGCGGCAGATTGGCTCGTATCATGAAGTTCGCGATCCGGCGGAGGAAAACCGTCCCCATTCTTTTCCTTTTCTTCGCCCTGGTGCTCGCCGCGGGGGGCTGGCTGCTCCTCGGTGATGAGGGCGGGGATTTTCCCCAAGGGATTCCCGGACTCGAGCAGCGGGTCTACAAACAGACTCCGCAGGGCGAACTCAAAATCTAACTTATCAAACCAGGAGACTGGACACCGGAAGACCGCCTCCCGGCGGCGATCTTCTAAT
>CAZLUZ010000234.1:0-5965 GCA_964562825.1 uncultured Akkermansia sp. | reverse complement strand
ATGCGGGTGTTCATCTCCATGAAATAGAAATTGCCGTGGTCGTCGACCAGGTATTCGATCGTGCCGCAGTTCTCATAGCCGATCTGGGAGACGAGCGCTCGGGACGCTTCCCCCATCTCCGCACGTAGCTTTTCGGTGAGCAGGGGAGAGGGGGTCTCCTCGATGATTTTCTGGTTGCGGCGCTGCATCGAGCAGTCTCTCTCCCCGAGTTCGCAGACATTCCCGTGCCTGTCCGCCGCGATCTGGAATTCGACGTGATGGGGATTCTCGATCAGTTTCTCGAAATACACCTCGTCCGAGCCGAAACACGACATCGCTTCGATCCGGGCGGCGTGAAAGGCGGAGATCAGGGTGCCGCGGTTGAGTACCGGCCGCATGCCGCGGCCTCCACCTCCCGCACTGGCCTTCACCATGATGGGATAGCCGATCTCGTCGGCGATGCGGACGGCGTCCGCTTCGGTCTCGACGATCCCGTCGCTGCCGGGCGTCACCGGAAGCCCGCATTTCCGGGCCGTGGCCCTGGCCTGGTTCTTGTCGCCCATCCGGGCGATAACCTCGGAGGAGGGACCGATGAACTTCACCGAGGCCTGTTCGCAGATGTTGGCGAAGTGGGCGTTCTCCGAGAGAAACCCGTATCCGGGGTGGATGGCATCCACGTTGGCAATCTCTGCCGCCGCCATGATCGCGGGAATCTTGAGGTAGGATTCGGCACTCGACGGGGGCCCGATACAGATGGCGTCGTCGGCGAGATGCACATGCATCGAGTCGACATCCGCCTCGGAGTAGACCGCCGTGGTGCGCACGCCGATCTCTTTCGCCGCCCGAATGACCCGGAGAGCAATTTCGCCCCGGTTTGCTATGAGTATGTTGCGGAACATCGTAAGGCTCAGCTGGTTTTCACCCGGAAAAGGGGTTCGCCGTACTGGACCGGCGTGCCGTTGTCGAAGAGAACCTCTACGATCTCTCCGCGGATCTCCGCCTTGATGTCATTGAAAACTTTCATGGCCTCGATGATGCAGACCGTCGTGTCCTCCTCAACCCGGTCTCCGACCTTGACGAAGTCCGGCTCGTCCGGTCGGGGAGCGGCATAACAGGTCCCAACGATCGGGGCCTTAATCTCCTCGATCCCGGAGGGAAGCCCGCCTTCCGATACGCCGCCCGCCAAGGGGCCCGCGGACGAAGGACCAACCCGCATCGGGCCGGAATCCGCCATCGCCGGGGCGGAGAAGGCCAAAAGCCGCTGGATGGCCTCCACGTTCATTTCTCCGCCCTTCTTCAATTCCAGTTTGGTATCGTCCTGCTCCAACTTGAATTGGGTCAACCCATGGGCGTCCATGAGTTTCACGATTTTTTCAATTTCTTTGAGATCCACAACAATTGCTAAGCCTCCGGTTGGTTCTTGAATTTCGGCAGAAGAACGGTTTGTCTTCCACTCTGAACGACACTTGGCGAGGTTTCCAGCCGAAAAAGTGTGGCTAGTTTCGCGAGCACGGAGTCAGCGTCAAGCTCATCTCCAGGATTCCCTGCGGGGAGAGACGCCGCCAGGGGACCGGGAAGATCCATGAACAAGGTGACGGAAAGCAGCGGCGGGGAACTCTGCGGTATCGGCATGTCGGTGGTCGACCGGATCCTGGTGATCGACGACTTTCCCTCGGATGGCGGAATCACCGAAGCCCGGGAGCACGCCATCATGGGGGGTGGTCCGGTTCCCACGGCTCTCTGTGCCGCGGCCCGTCTGGGAACCCCATCGGCCATCGTCGATCGGGTGGGGGACGACTGGTGGGGAAAACTGGTGGACAGCGAGTACCGTCGCCATGGGGTGGACACCAGCGAACTGCACCTGGCCCCGCGCCGGACGACAGCGCAGGCCACGGTACTGGTCCGGTCCGGGGACGGGCAGCGCCACGTGATCTCTTGCCCGGGCGACGCCCCCGGGCTCGGGGTCGATGAACTGCCCTCGGATCGTCTCCGCCGAGCGGGATGCCTCCACCTCAACGGACGCCATTGGCCGGCCTGTCTCGCCGCGGCCGGCCTGGTCCGCGATGCCGGGGGATGGGTGTCTTTCGACGGAGGCGCCCACCGTTTCCAGCCGAGGTTCCGCGAATTGCTGGAGAAAACCCACCTCGCCATCGTGGCCCGGGATTTCGCGGAGAGACTGAGCGGTTCGACCCGGATCGAGGATCAGCTCGAGGCCATCCGGAACCTGGGCCCGGTTCTTGCCGGAATCACCGATGGAGCCGACGGAAGTTGGTTTTCCTTTGCCGCGGAAGCCCCCTTTCACCAACCTGCCTTCGCCGTCAAGGTGGTGGACACGACCGGTTGCGGTGACGTTTTCCACGGAGCATTTTTGCATCGCTGGCTCGCCGGGGAAGCACCTGCCCCGGCGGCCCGGTTCGCCAGTGCCGCCGCCGCGATCGCCGCCACCGGACTCGGGGGGAGGGGCCGTCTGCCCGTGGCCGAGGAAGTCGAAGCGCTTCTCCGGAAGTCGACGACCCCTTCCTGCCACGGATGATTCTCGAATCCGCGACCCGTTTCCGCCGTTTTTTTCAAGATCAACAAAACTGACGCTGTATTTTTCGCGATTCCAGATTATTCAATGTGATTAACACTATGGAAATTCGCACGGAAGATTACGAACGCCTCGGCAAGTTCTACCTGGGCCGGGAGTACAGTCTGGAAAAGAGCGACCTGGAAGAAGAACTCGTTCTCTATGACTCGAAGGATCTGGTGACTCATGGGGTGGTCCTCGGAATGACGGGCTCAGGCAAGACCGGTCTCTGCATCGCACTGCTCGAGGAGGCTGCCCTGGACAACATTCCCGCGATCGTGATCGATCCGAAGGGCGATATCTCCAACCTTCTGCTGACGTTTCCCGATCTGGCGCCGGAGGATTTCCGGCCCTGGATCAACGAGGACGACGCCACCAAGAAAAACATGACGCCGGATGAGCACGCCGCCGCGCAGGCGGAGCTGTGGCGCAATGGTCTGGCCAGCTGGGGGCAGGGCGCCGAGCGGATTCGCGAGTTCCGCGACAAGGTGGATCTCACGGTCTACACACCCGGGTCGACGGCGGGCCTTCCGGTATCCATCCTCAGTTCCCTCGATGTGCCCGAGCCGAAAGTCATGGAGGACGCGGAGGCATTTGCCGAGCGGATCGAGACTACCGTATCCAGTTTGCTCTCCCTGGTCGGGATCGACGCCGATCCCATCCAGTCATCGGAGCACATCCTTCTCTCGAATATATTCAGCCACGCCTGGAGGGCGGGGGCCGGGATTACCCTGGAGAGCCTGATCACCCACATCCAGGTCCCGCCTTTCGACAAGGTAGGGGTGATGGACCTCGATACGGTCGCACCCGAGAAGGATCGCAGGGCCCTGGCCATGAAGATGAACAACCTGCTCGCCTCCCCGGGATTCTCCACCTGGCTGCAGGGCGACCCTCTCGACATCACGCGGATGCTTCACACCGAGCAGGGCAGACCCCGTATTTCCATTTTCTCGATCGCCCACTTGGGCGAGGCGGAACGGATGTTTTTCGTCGCGCTGCTCTTGAACCAGATGCTGGGCTGGATGCGGTCGCAGTCTGGGACGACCAGTTTGCGGGCCATGCTCTACATGGACGAGATCTACGGGTATCTGCCCCCCACGGCGATGCCGCCCTCGAAAAAGCCGATGCTGACCATGCTGAAGCAGGCCCGTGCCTATGGCCTGGGCATCCTTCTGGCGACGCAGAACCCGGTCGACCTGGACTACAAGGCCCTGTCCAATATCGGGACCTGGTGGCTGGGCCGACTGCAGACCGAGCGCGACAAGGCCCGCGTTCTCGACGGGCTCGAGGGTGCCGCGGCCGAAGGGGGAGGCAAGTTCGATCGACGGGCCATGGAGCAGTTGCTCGCCGGATTGGGGAGCCGGATCTTCCTGATGAACAATGTGCACGACGACTCTCAGGTGGTGATGCACGTGCGCTGGGTGATGAGTTACCTGCGCGGTCCCCTGGCCCGTCTCCAGATCAAGCAGCTCATGGATCCGAAGCGAGAGGCGGCGAAAGCTCGAGCCGTCTCCCATGCCACGCCCGCCACCCAGGTACCGAAGCCGGCGTCGGTCCAACCGCTGCGTCCCCGGCTGCCCAAGGGGGCCGAGGATTACTTCCTCCCGGCAGGTGCCGGGGTCCCGGCCGAAGAGATCAACTATGTCCCCGCGGTGCTGCGGGTGGGCGAGGTCCGCTACAACGACTCGAAGAAGGGAATCACCGGAACGGAAACGGTGGCGATCGTGAACAAGATCGAGATCGACAGCGGCGACGTCGATTGGGATCAGGACCTGGAGTTGCCCAACGGACTGAAATTCCAGCAGTTGGGGCGCGAACCGCTGGAGGGAACCCGATTTACCGATCTGCCCCTCAGTCTTCTCGAATCGAAGTTCTGGAGCGAGCTGGAAAAAGACCTCGTCGACGAACTCTACACCAATCACTCGATTCTGATCTTTCGCAGCCCCCTCACCGGAGAGTATTCCCAACTCGGCGAATCGGAGGGCGATTTCCGGGCCAGACTGGTTCACGCGGCTCACGAGGTGCGGGACGCGAAAGTGATGGAGTTGCGCTCGAAATACAACAAGAAGATCGAGGCGCTCGAGAAACGGGTGGCCTCGGCGATGGATGACGTGGAGGAACAGAAAGCCCAGGCGGGACGGGCCAAGATGGACACCGTGATCCGGTTCGGGAGCGCCATCCTCAGCGCGGTGATGGGGCGGGCCATCACAAGGCGCAGCCAGAGCGCGATGTCGGGGGCTTCGCGGGCCTGGAAGGAGCGCAGGGATGTGCAGCGGGCCACGGAGGAGGTCGAGGAACTCCAGGCCGAACTGCAGAAGCTGGAGGCCGAGTGCGAAAAGGAGGTGGAGACGCTGAAGGAGGCCATGGACCCGATGAAGGAGGCCCTCGAGGAGGTGGCCCTGACTCCCTACAAGAAGAACTGTTCGACCAAGGTGGTGGGAATCGTCTGGATGCCCTACCGGGTCAATCCCCAACCCGAGTTGGGTGCGGCGTGGTGAGGCGGCCGGGCCAGACGGGATCTCAGGGAAGAAAGGAGAAAAGCGAGGACCGGTTGCGCGGATCGGGCAACCAGCTGTCCGGGTCGATGATGTCCTGGTATTCCTCCAGTTCCTCCGTCGAGAGGATCAGGTTCAATTCTCGCTGCATCCGGTTACCCCACTCCAGTTTTTTCTCTTGTCGGGTTTCCCATGGCTCGATCTCCCGATAGGCTGTGTCCAGGAGGTTCTCCAGGATGGAAATCTTCGACTCATCGATCGAGGTGGCCTCGCGGATCACGCTGATCGCCCATAATCTCTGCTCGGCGGGGGAGAAAGACCACTCGAACAGGGTCGCGGTTCGCGCCGCCGCCACCCCGTGATCGATGAGGAGGCCGTCGAAGGTGGAGAGGAAATCCTCGTCGTTCACCAGGTCTTCGAAGGATTCGAGATCATTTCTGTCTTCGATGCCCCGTCCCAGCTCCCTGGATTTTCGGAGAAAAACCGCGTATTGCATCCCCATGGACTCGGGCGAATTCTCCAGTTCGATCGGGGGCAGCTGGGAAGCGATGAGCCTGGCGTTCTCGTTCTGGAGTATCTCGATCTCGGCTTTTAGTCTGCGATTCTCCTCCACCACGTCCGAGATTCGCAGGGTGACGGGCTCGGGAATCTCCGGGGCTTCCTGACCGGGGTCCACGACCATCGCCGCTGGCTCGCGCCAGGGAAATCCGTCGAAAAACTGGGCCGAGACCAGAAGCAGGATCAGCACGAGCAGCACACTGTGGAAGTTCGGGGTGGGATCGTTCATTTCGCCGGAAAACTCGTCGCAAAAACCGAGCGGGAGCAAACTTTTTCCCGATGGGTTTTTCCACGCCCCGTTCGACGGTTTTCCGGCACCTATCGAACAGTTCAGAGCGGATAGGTGTCGGCCTGGATGGGGTTC
>CAZLUZ010000233.1:0-6030 GCA_964562825.1 uncultured Akkermansia sp. | reverse complement strand
CGCGGCGAAGAGAGTCCCGGACGAGCCTACCGGCGATGGGAATCGAACCCATACTCCCGAGGGAACGGGATTTTGAATCCCGCGCGTCTACCAATTCCGCCACACCGGCTCGTCTGCGCGATGAGCCGTGAAGTATAAGGCGTAACGGGGCGACTTCAACCCGCGATTATCACCCGGCATGCTGCGGCGGCATGCCGGCCTCGCGTCCGGCGCGGCGGCCGCAAAGCAGCCACAAACCGAGCGCCATGAGGCCGAAGTTGGAGGTCAACCGGAGGGGATAATTCACTGGACCGTCTCCCCCGAAGCACCCGCACGAGATATCCAATCCACGAGCCCAGGCGATGCCGAGGGCGAGGTTGAACACCGCCAGACTGCCCACGAGGACGACGGCGCCGCCCCGCCAGGCCACCGCTCCCGCCATGGTGAACACGCCGGCGATCACCTCGACCCAGGGTATGAGCAGAGCCAGGCCCGGAGCCACCGGATCGCGGACCAGTTCAAAATTTCGCACCGCGTCAGCGAACTCGATGGGGTCCTTCAGCTTCGCCATGCCGCTCCAGATAAAAAATGCGCCAAAACCGAGTCTCAGCAACAACCGCAACCATTCCCCCATACCGTGACACTGTCCCCCGAATGCCCTCCGGCGCAAGAGAGGCCGGTTTTTCCCGGGGTTTTCCACTGGAAAGTTGACGAATCCCGGCACGCCGCGCATTGGTGTCCGTCAATTCCGCCGGCGGTGGGGCGTCTGTTTTCCCCCCTTCCGCTGCGGGACCCCGACATGATGGAAACCGAGAACCCCGAGACGATCCCCTACGGAAAAAAGAACCCATTCCCCGCCGAGTTGCTGGTCAACCGCAAATTGAACAAGGAGGGCGCGTTCAAGGACACGCGTCACATCGAATTGTCGCTGCGGGGATCTGGTTTCACCTACGAGGTGGGAGATGTCCTCGCCACCTATCCGTTGAACGATCCCGACCACGTCGATGAGATCCTGTCGCTGCTCCCTTTCCGTACGGAGAAATCGACGGTGGAACTGAAAGGGGGCCCGGAAATGCCGCTGCGCGACGCCCTGATCCAGCATTTTGACTTGCGCACGGTGAACAAGACCGTGCTGAAAAAGTGGGCGGCGAAGACCTACCATCCCTACCTTCAGGCCGCGATGGAGGATGACGCGGAGATTGCGGAAATTCTCGACGGCATCGAAGTGATCGATCTGCTCTACGATTTCCCCCGGGAATTCAAGGACGGGCAGGAGTTTGTCGACGTGCTCCGGAAACAGATCCCCCGACTCTATTCCATCGCCTCCAGCCTGAACGCCCATCCCGACGAAGTCCATCTCACCGTGGCGAAGGTGGAATACCAGACCCGGGGCCGGGAACGCAAGGGGGTGGCCTCGACCTTCCTCTGTGACCGCCTTCCCGTCGGGGAAAAGGTGATGACCTTCATCCAGGTATCGAAACACTTTCGCCTGCCCGAAGATCCGGCAAAAGACGTCGTCATGGTGGGTCCCGGAACCGGCATCGCACCGTTCCGCGCCTTTCTCGAGGAGCGGGCCATCCAGGGAGCACAGGGGCGGAACTGGCTGTTTTTCGGCAACCCCCATCGCGGCACCGACTTTTTCTACGAGGACGAGTTCCGCCACTTCGAGGAGAAAGGGGTGCTGCACCGCATGGACCTCGCCTGGTCCCGGGATCAGGCGCACAAAATCTATGTCCAGGACAAGATCCGCGAGGCGCGTGAAGAACTGTGGCGCTGGATCGATGGGGGCGCCCATTTCTATGTCTGCGGCGACGCCACCCGTATGGCCGGAGACGTCGACGAGGCCCTGCGCGAAGCGATCCGGGAGGGCGGAGGCTTCTCCCCGGAGGAGGCCGATGCCTACGTGGAGCAGATGAAAAAGGACCACCGCTACCAGAGAGACGTCTACTGATCCCGGCTCCGGTCAGAGCCCCCTCAAGTAGTCTTCGATGGCATATTGAGCCCGCACCAACGGCTCTCCGGGCCTCGGATCGCGAAAGCGGTTGGACAGCTTCTCGTCCAGGATCCGCGCCTTCATGTTGTCGGACCACTGGATCTCGAAGTAGTCGATCAACTGACGCGCCAGTTTCCGGTCCAGCACGGGGAACACCGTCTCGATGCGAGAATCGAAGTTGCGCGGCAGGAAGTCGGCCGACGAGAGGTAGACCTCGGGTTCTCCGCCATTTCCGAAAAGAAAAATCCGGGAGTGCTCCAGGTATCGGTCCACGATGCTGATCGCCTCGATGTTGGGAACCTCCTCGGTGATCAGGGAGAACATGCTCCGGACGATGAGTCGGAACTTCACCCCGGCTCTGGCAGCGCGGAGGATCAGTCTGATCGTGTCGACGTCGGACAGGTTGTTCAGCTTCAGTGCGACCTGCGAGAGCCGTCCCTCCTCGGCGAATGAGATCTCCCGCTCGATCTTCTCCGTGAGGAAGTCGCGCAGACCCAGGGGCGCGGCGCGGAGCAGCTGGAGTCGGGGCGGTTCGAAGGGTTTCTCAAAGAACCGAAAAATGGCGGCGGCATCCCCGCCGATCGTCTGGTTGTAGGTGAAAAGCAGGTGATCGGCGAATACCTTCGAGGTCTCCTCGTTGAAATTTCCCGTGCCGAGGACGGTATAATAGCGATCCGCCCCGGATTCTTTCCGGCTGATGAGAAGCACCTTGGAGTGCACCTTCAGTCCCTGGACCCCGAGGATGACCTTGACCCCGGCATCCCGGTAGCGGGCCGCCCAGCCGATATTGGCTTCCTCGTCGAAACGAGCCTGCGGCTCGACGAGCACCGTGACTTCCTTGCCGTTTCGCGCGGCGGCCTGCAAGGCGCCCGCCACGCAGGAGTTCTTCGCCACGCGATATTGGGTCATCCGGATCGAACGGACCAGGGGGTCCAGGGCCGCCTCCTGGATCAGCGCGACGACCAGACCGAAATGCTGGTAGGGCGTGTGCACCAGGAGATCCCGCTTCCGCATCACGGGAAACAGGCCCTTCGTGCCCGGTTTTTTCAATCCTCGCACCGGAACCGGTTCGCTCCGCCGGTAGGTGAGATCGGTCCGCCCGAAGTGCGGAAAGGTCATGAGATCCCTCCGGTTGTGGTATCGCGCGCCGGGGTACAGCGAGTCGGAGCCCGCCAGATCGAGCTTGCGCAGCACCAGGTTGAGGAAGGGCTTGGGGAAACGGGCATCGAAATTTGCCCGCACCGGCGATCCCTCCTCGCGCGCCTTGATGCCCTCCGAGAGCCGGTCGTAGAAGCTCTCCGTGAAATCGTCGTCGAACTCGATCTCCGCATCGCGGGTAAACTTGATGGCGTAGGACTCGAAGCTGTCGAAGCCGAAGGCGTGGAAGATCTCCGGCAGCGCGAAGCGGATGATGTCGTCGAGATACATGACCAGCTGGGTCTTGCCCGTCTTCGGCAGGGGGATGAAGCGGGGCAGCCGACGCGGAATCTCGATGAGGGCATGCATGGGGCGCCCGTTGTCCTTGGAGAGCTTGACCGCGAGATACATGGGCAAATCGGCCAACTGAGGAAGCTTGGCCGTCGCCTTGAGGATGATGGGGTAGATGTGCGGGCTGACCTCCTCGACAAAATAGTTGCGGAGAAAGGGCTGCAGGCTGGCCGGGACCTCGGTCTCGTCGATGAGCCGAATGCCCTCCTTCTCCAGGTCCTCCTGCACCGCGATGTAGGCCTCGTTGAACTCCGCCGCCTGTCGGGCCACCAGCGCGTTGACCTTCTTCAGGGTCACCGAAGGGTCGGGAATGGCGAGTTCCTTCCATTTCTCTCCGAGCGTGATGAGCCGTTTCAGAGTCGCCACCCTGACCCGGAAGAACTCGTCCAGATTCGAACTGTAGATGCCCAGAAACTTCATCCGCTCGAACAGGGGGACATCCGGATCCGCGCCCTCCTGAAGCACTCGGGCATTGAAAGAGAGCCAGCTGGTTTCCTTGCTCCGGAACGGAATGTCGATCATGGAAGGCGGGTGGGATGGCGCGGGAGCGCACAACGGCGGTCCCCTTTCATCCTCCCCGTGATCGGGAGAAGTTGCAACCCGCACTGGTGCCGATTTCCGGCGGGCCCGGCGTCGACCCGGACCTTCCGAAAAAAGCATTTTTTCGTGACAGATTTACCCCGTTCCGGTTATCACTCTCGTGGAACCGGCAATTTCGCCCGGCCCTCATCGAGATGAAACTCTACATCGCACCTCTTTTCCTGTTCTTCCTCACCGCCTTTCTCTCCCCCGTGGATGCCCGCACCTGGACCAGCACGGACGGGCGCGAACTCCAGGCGATCTTCCTCGGTATCGAGGGGGACAATTACCGTTTCCGTCTGCAGAACGGGCAGGAGACGGTGATTCCGAAAGACCGGCTGATCAAATCGGACCAGGAGGCTGCCGAGCGGCTCGACCGGATCGGCGACGACACTCTCACTATGGCAGCCGCGAGAAAGATCGATCTGCTGCTCGCCACGGAGCTGAGGAAGGAGGGCTACACCTCTTTCAACGATCCGCTCCCCGACGATCTTTTTGTCCGGCGCGTCTATCTCGATATCATCGGCCGCATACCCACCCGGCAGGAGTTCATGGAGTTCGCCCTGAACCCGCGCAAGGACAAGCGGCAGGCCCTGATCGACGAGCTTTTGCTCCATCCGGGATACGCCTCCCATCTTTTCAACTACTTCGCCGACATGTACCGGCTCCACGATGATGCCTTCGTCCGCGGCATTCGGATGGAGCCCTACACCCAGTGGTGGAGGGAGCAACTGCAGAAAAACCGGCCCTACCACGAGATGGTCAGCGACATGCTCACGGCCCGGGGCAATGTGGGACAGAACCCCGCCTCAGGCTTTCTCCTCCGCGACACCGGGATGGAGTTCGATGCCTTTGCCAACTTCGGTCAGGTGTTCCTCGGCATCGATATCTCCTGCGCCCAGTGCCACGACCATCCTTTTGAGGATTGGGAGCAGATGGATTTCTATCGCATGGCCGCCTTTTTCGGCAACACGCAACGCACCACGGCATATGGAAGGAGCAGTGGTGGCATGATGATGGGCGGGGAGAGCGTCACCCCCATGCCGAACGCTCCTCCGGGGTGGCGGGAGGACTTCATCAAGTGGGCGGAGTCGAACAAGGGCATCGTCTGGGAGGATCAGCGGAGCAATCCCTTCAAGTTTTTTGTCGAGGCCCTGTCCTGGAATCTGGATGACAACGAGAAGCTCGAGACCGTGCTGCCCGCGGACTTCCTCGGCAGCGGCGGGAAGCCGGGCGAGGTGGTCGATCCCCGGGTGCTGTTGGGCAAGGCGGCCAAGACAGGGGGCAAGACCCGCCGGGAGGCGCTGCGCGACTGGATGATCGATCCGGAGAACCCCCGCTTCGCTCTCGTCATCGCCAACCGGATGTGGTCACGCGCGTTCGGCAAGGCACTCGTGGAACCGGTGAACGATTTCAGCGACGACATGATCCGCCGGGTCGGGCAGCGCGAAGTACTCAAGTTCATCACCAGTGAGATGCAGCGGGTGAACTACGACCTCCGCGAATTCATGCGGATTCTCTACAACACCCGGGCCTACCAGTCGATCGCTTCGGCGGAGGAGCCTTCCTTCTCCAAGCCCTACCTGTTTTCCGGGCCGGTCTTGCGCCGGATGCGCGCGGAACAGGCCTGGGATTCCTTCATGCTGCTGGCCAACGGGCCGGAAGTCGACTCCCGTGAGGGGCGCGATGGCTCCTTCTACCAATCCCTGCTGAACGTGGACTTCAACACGGTGACCTACGATCAGGTGTGGGAACGGTACGAAGCGTGGAATCGAATGCGAGGTGTCAAGATGGGTGCGGCCGTGGTCGAGGAGGGAGATTTCAAATCCCCGACTGTGGTCTCCGACTCGGATGTCCGCGCCTCGGCTCTGTCCCAGCCCGCGCCACCTGCTTCCATGCTGGATACCTTCGGCCAATCCGACCGCCTGATCACCGACGAGCACAACTACGACGGGTCGGTACCCCAGGTCCTGGCCAAGTTGATTGGTTCC
>CAZLUZ010000232.1:0-6083 GCA_964562825.1 uncultured Akkermansia sp. | reverse complement strand
GGGAAGGTGGTTCATGGCAAAATCGGATGGGGGAGCGTGACCGATGTCCAGCATCGCCTCACCGGCATACGGGGGCACGCCTCGGGCGCGGCCATTGCAGGAAGTGGGGGGAGGTTGGATTCGTAAGGAGGCCGTCCAAGGGCATTTTCGGCGCCGGCTGTGGAGTGGCTCCATCAATCTGCCGGGCCACATAATGAAATTTCGGGCGAGCATCGATTCCTAGCTTGATCGATTCGCAGCACTCGCTAGGATTTGAACTGCAAGGGTATTGTTCACTCGTCAGGACGTGGATTCAAGCCCTGCCTGACAAACCCATACCATCCAGCAGTCAGTCGTCGTAAGTTTGGCAATCCCATGGCCTCACCAAAGCTCACTTCAAAGTCGTTCGAAATCCTCGCCGCGCTTACGGAAAACAACAACAGGGCGTGGTATCAAGAGCACAGAAAGGAGATCGAGACGTTTCTACGAGAGCCGTTCGCAGAAATTCTGAGGGCGGCTAGTGACAAACTTGTGGACAGCAATACTCCGATGACCGGTTCGGAGAAAACGATGTTCCGTCAGCATCGGGACGTAAGATTTTCCAAGGATAAGTCACCCTACCAGACCCACGTCAGCGGCCTGCTGACTCCCTCGGGCACCAAAGCGGAGGACAAGGGATTGATCTATCTCCATTTTGACGTAGATGGCGGATTTCTCGCTTGTGGAAAATACAAGATGGACGCCCGCTCCCTGGAACCAATCCGGCGGAAGATTCTCGCGAACGAGCAGGACTTCGAGGCGGTGCTCGCCGATTTGAAAAGCGCGAAGCTTTGCTTCATGGAGGAGGGCAAGCTGAAATCCATGCCTCGGGGATTTGAAAACGCCAAGGACCACCAGCATGCGGAGTATCTCAAGCTCATCAGCTATTGCGTGTCGAAGAAGCTGCCAAAATCGAAATGGCTGAAGGGCGAGGTGGTCGCCGAGGTCTCGGCCATAGCCGGACACTGCCAAAAGCTATTGGTATTCCTTCAATCCTGACAGCCGCGCGCTCGACCGATCGGCTCGACGCGACATCGTGCGATGGATTCACCTCGCGAAAAGGCCCGATACCCGGAGGAAAAGGATTGCCCTGACGTTGGAAAAGGCGACACGGGACGATCGCGCGTTCGGGACCGGAAAAAATCGACGCTCTCGACCTCGTCATAAGTGATCCCTTCCTGTTTACCGCCCTGCCCATTCCCACCGGGTGCGGTTGCAGGCACGGTTCTTTAGCCCTCTTTAGAGCAGCTTGACATTTGAGCCAGCCGTCCGACGCTCTGTGTCAGACAAAACCGATCAATTTAGCCGGAGTTTTCCATGTCAAATTTGATGCGATTTTCCCTTTTTATTGCCACCTGCACGGGGACAACCTTGCTGCAAACCTCCTGTAAAGGAGACCCGCCTAGCGGACATGGGTCGGTCGAAGAATTCGCCAGGAAGGTTTTGAAGGCCTACGGATCAAAGGACGTTCCCAAGGTCTTTTCGATGCTGAGCTCTTCGCCCCCGGAGTCGGTCATCGCTCAAGTCGTTCCCGGCAGCGCCCCGTATGAGCAATTGTTTGGTGAAGACTCCCGCGAGTGGCAGGCGGTCGACTCCTGGAATGGCGACCTCGGCGAGGTTCTGTTGGATCAGCAGGCCTACATTGTCATCGCCACGCAGCCCAGTTCGTTCGGCCCATCAAACCCGGATGTCTTGAATTGCGTTCGGCTCAAGGTCGAGAGTGGAAAATGGCTTTTCGACAAATTTTACATTGCCCAGCAAGCCCAGGTCGCCGGCCCCGAGTTCAAGGAAATGTCGCCCGACTCTCCACTTTACAACGAACTGAACGAAACCACCGCGACGATCATGGCCGCCTACCAGCAGCAGGACGCGCGGACAATCAAGGCGCTCTCCGTCGAGGCGGGCCCCTGGGCGCTGAGGGGGGAATCGGCGGAGTCGGAATCCGAGCGTTTGTTCGATCCTTCGGAGATGGCGGGCGTCAATCAATGGCAGGGAACACCCGGACGCGTCTTTATCAAGTCCGAGGCGATGGTGAAATTCAGGGAAACCATCAAGGCGACCCACTGGCTGCAACTCGCCGAGATTGACGGGCAGTGGAAACTGAAGAATATCAAAATCGATTCGAAGTAGCGCCCTTCGGGTCAGTCATCAATTCTGGCGCTTTGGAAAAAAGCTGATCTCGCTTGCGCAAATTAATCTTGGCTGACCCCCACACTCCCAACGTCTTCATGAGTCATCCTACAACCCGGCTCGTCTGCGGCCTGATCTGGTTGTTGGCGACCCTTGCAGATGCCAACGATGGACCCAATGTTCTCTTCATCGCGATCGACGATCTCAACGATTACATTTCGCCACTGGACAATCACCCGGGAATCGTGACTCCCAATTTCGAACGGCTCGCGAAGCGTTCGGTCACTCTGGCGAACACCCATTGCGCCGCCCCCGCCTGTCATCCATCGCGAGTAGCGGTCATGACCGGGGTGCATCCGGTGACCTCCGGAATCTATCGCAATGCTTTCCGCGCTCACGGTCCGCGGTGGAGGCACGAGTCTCCGGTTCTCGAGGACGCGGTCGTTCTCTCCCAGCATTTTCGGGACCACGGATACCGGGCCGTCGGCGGGGGCAAAATCTTTCACACCCTCCAGTGGACACCGGGCGACTCGCAGAACGATCCCACCGCCTGGGACGAATACCGGGGTGATCCTCTCGATCCGATCTCGTCCGACTGGCCGCGGCCCGAATTGATTTCCGACGAGGACGCGGGGCTCGGCCCGGGACGCCCTCTCAAGGATCAACTCTTCGGAGCGGCCCCACTCGATCCAGGGTACCGGTATGGGGACGAGTTGGTAACGGACTGGGCAATCGATCAAATGAACCGGGCCGGAGACAAGCCGCTCTTCCTCGCTGTAGGCCTGTTTCGTCCCCATATTCCCTTCGAGGTGCCGCGGAAGTGGTTCGACCTCTATCCGGAGGAATCGGTGACATTGCCCCCTTACCGGGCCGATGATCTCGATGACGCTCACCGGCACGATCGCATTTCCTGGCACAAGTGGGTCACCGCGAACAAGCAGTGGAAACACCTGATGCGTGGTTACCTCGCCAGCATCAGTTATGTCGACAACGAGTTGGGCCGGTTGCTCGACGCCCTCGATGTCTCGCCAATGAAGGGGAATACGATCATCGTTCTCTGGACCGACCATGGATTCCACATCGGCGAGAAGGACAACTGGGAAAAATTTGCCCTCTGGGATCAGACCACCCGAGTTCCCTGCTTTGTTCATGCTCCGGGAGTAAGCCGGGATGGATCGAAAACCCGGATTCCGGTTAGTCTGGTCGATCTCTATCCGACCCTCTGTGAGCTCGCTGGAATCCCAGTGCCTGATCAATGTGGCGGCACTTCGATCGTCCCGATCCTGAGGAATCCCGCAGTCAACACGGAGCGCTATGCCCTGACTTCCTACCAGTTCAATCGGGAGCACACACCATCCCACGCGGTCGCGGGCGAACGATACCGGCTAATTCGCTACGGCAATGGGTTCGAAGAACTCTACGATTTCCAGGAGGATCCCAACGAATTCATCAACCGGATCGATGATCCCGCCTTCGCCACCGTTCGAGAAAGGTTAAAGGGCCAATTGCCGGTTTCGCCCGCTGCTCAGGTCGAGTTGCCTCGTGACTCGCCCTATCACATCCTCGATTCCCGGCCTGTTCGGAAAGCGAATACCGGGAAACCCTAGCGGCCAGGCGCTGAGGCTTGGCGATGAAGCGGCCGGCGGGTGTTAAAGGTCATTTGCGGTCATCTGCTGCTGTGGCTCGGGCGTGGCTTCGTCCATCTGCATGGCGCCACAGAACGACTTGGCGTGCGTGTCGATTCCGAGCTTGATCGATTCGGAGGACTCGGTAGTTTTCCTGCGTGAAGGATTGTTTTTCATTCGCCAGGCTGCAGGTTCAATCCCCGCCCGACAAACCCATGCATCTGCGCATGGTTGCCGTCGTCCTCCTGGTTGCCCTCGGAACGGGCGCCCTCGCCTCGGAGGTTCATTCCGGCGATCAACTGGATGGAGACGTGAGGAGCGCAGTCGCGCCTCGCAACTCGGTGGTGTATCCCGAGGCGGCTTACTACCATAATGGTGGCAATGTGGTTGACGTGACGAAGGCTCCGTTTCATGCGGACAATAGCGGGGCGAGCGACTGCACCGCCGCGCTGGTGGCTGCCTACGACTTCGCTATGGGAGGGGTAGGGGCGAACGACGATCCGGGTGTCATCCTCTACTTGCCAGACGGAACCTATTTGGTCTCCGATACCATTGTCTACAGTGGTCCCGTGGAGATCGTAAAAGGTCATGAGCGATTGCAGAAGATCCGCATCCGGGGAGAGAGCCGTGAAGGCACCATTATCCGGCTAGCCGATCACGCTGCTGGTTATGGTCCCGGTCGTGCCAAGCCGGTGGTATCCTTTGGCAAACACACGCAGAACAACAACGTCGCTACCAACAAATGCGAAAATCTTACGATCGATACGGGGGTGGGGAATCCCGGCGCGATTGGGTTGCTTTTTACGGGTGCTAACAATTCCGCGGTGCGCGACCTATCCATCCGGTCTGGAGACGAATCGGGAATGGTGGGGTTGGACCTGCCGATGGGGGTTTGTCAGGGTTACTATGCCCGCATCTCAGTCGACGGTTTTGACTACGGCATTCGCAAGACGCGGTTGCTGGCGAGCAGCGTGTTCCTGGAGCATATTGTGCTGCGGGGGCAGAATATCGCCGGGGTGCAGGTTAACGACGGCATGGTTACCCTGCGCAAGGTCTCCAGCCGAAACACGGTCCCGGCCCTGGAACTGAGCGATCCATTTGGGCTGACCGTGGTGATAGACAGTGATTTGCGCTGCGCAGCAGGCACCGGACCGGCGATAGTGGTCAACAAAGGCCATCTTCTCGCCCGCAATCTCACGGTCGCGGGCTATGACAGCGCTATCCAGGATGGCTCTGGAGCGGTATTGCATCCTGCCGGACCGGTGGACGAGTACGTTACCCAAGCGTATGCGCTGTTCGGCACGGATTCCTCGGCCACGACCTTGAACCTGCCCATCGAGAATACCCCCATGGTTGAGTGGGAAACGGATCTGGCGAACTGGGCGTCGGTGACGCAATTCGGCGGCACGCCTGGGGATGACATAGACGACACGGAGGCGATTCAGAAGGCTCTCTCTTCGGGCAAACCGGTCGTCTGGTTTCCTGCCGGGCGCTACCTTGTCAGCGGATCGGTCACCGTGCCCGCGACAGTCCGGAGGATCAATTTCATGTACAGTGAAATGGACGCCCGTGCGCCCCTGGAGAACCAGGAAGATGCGCCGGTTTTTATCGTCGAGCCGGGGGGCACGCCGCTCTTGATGGAAGACATGCGGTCAGGTGCGGCTTTTGGCGGCAAGCATGTCCTAGTCGGTCACAATTCCACGCGGACCTTGGTGCTGAGTGATCTTCACATGCAGCGGGGGCAAATCTATCGCAACCGGGTAGCGGGCGGTAGGGTGTTCGTGGAGAATTGCTCCAATCGGACGGACCGCGATGGGCGCTTGTTGCGGAATGCTTTTCACTTTGTGGGCCAAAAAGTCTGGATCCGCTACGCTAATCCTGAGTATTCGGGCGCGGGGGAGGTGATCGCGGATGCCTCGGACCTCTGGCTGGCCGGATACAAGACCGAATCCTGGCCTACGGATTTTATCGCGATCAATGGAGCCCGGGTGGAGGTGATGGGGGGAGTAACCAACCACTATGGTGACGGGGTCTGGCCTGGGGAACCACCGGTCTACGTCGACATCGATTCCCAGATTTCAGTGTCCTTCGTGACAAGTGGTCCGGATCTCGAGGCGAAGAATCCGGAGGTTTTGATCCAGGAATCTCGGAGGGGTGACACTCGAACGCTGGAACGCGGAGAGGTCGCTCCGCGTCCAGACCTGAACCGGGTGGTACCGCTTTTCCGGGGGTTTCCGAAATGAGGCAGTCGATTTGAGGGCTCTTCGGGAATTTTAGTGGGAAGTGGGTGCCAGGTTGAGCTTTCCGCAG
>CAZLUZ010000231.1:0-6088 GCA_964562825.1 uncultured Akkermansia sp. | reverse complement strand
AACGACCCCGATCAGACCGCCCCCCCCCCGCTCGGGGAGGCCGACCTCGCCCACCTGCCCGAGAAGGTTCGCAAACAAAAAGCGGCGCGCTCCCGGATTCTGCAGAAACTGCGCTCACTCGAGGCCTGGGACGACGCCATCCACGGCTACCTCGCCTGCATCAGCTACGCCGACGCGATGATGGGGCGGGTGCTCGACGCCCTGGAGGCCAGTCCCTACGCGGACAAAACCATCGCCGTGTTCTGGAGCGACCACGGCTACCACCTCGGCGAGAAGGGCGACTGGGGCAAACACACCCTCTGGGAACGCACCTCCAACGTCCCCTTCATCTGGGCGGGGCCAGGGGTTGCCGAAGGGGTTGTCTCCGATGTCACGGTGAGCCTCATCGACATGTATCCCACCCTGGTCGAGATGTGTGATCTGCCGTCTCCCCGGCAGCAGCTCGAGGGTGCATCGATCGCCGCGACCCTGTCCGATCCCGCTTCGGCGAAGGACCGCGACGTCTTCCTGCCCCACATGTATCCCGGAGAGTATGCCGTGATCAATCGCGACTGGCGCTACATCCGCTACGCCGACGGCGGTGAGGAACTCTACGACCTGCGGACCGACCCCCAAGAATGGAACAACCTGGCGACGGACCCCGAGCAAGCGGAGCGCATCGCCGAGATGAGAAAGCGGGAACCCGACACCTGGGCGGAACCGGCACCGAAAAGAAACCCGAGAAAGGACCTGCTCATCGAAGGGGAATCCTTTCGCTGGGCGCCCGGCGAGGGCAACTACCAGCCCACCCCGAACTACTTTCCCTACACCGATGCCCTGGCCGCCGCCAAGGGTGACCAGGCCGCGGCGAAAGCCCCCCCCAAGCGCAAGAACGTGCTCCTGGTGGTTTGCGACGACCTCAACACCCACGTTTCACCTCTCGGCTACGAGCCGATCCGGACTCCGGCGCTGGCGCGCTTCGCCGCGCAGTCGATGACCTTCCCCCGCGCCTTTTGCCAATACCCCGTCTGCGGCCCTTCGCGGGCCTCGTTTCTCCACGGACTCTACCCGGAATCGACCGGTGTCCTGGATAACCGGTCGGACATCCGCGAAGAACGCCCCGGGACGGTGTCCCTGCCGCAGTTCTTCAAGGAGAACGGCTACTGGACCGGCAGCGTGGGCAAGATTTTCCACTCGCCGAAACACGAGCACGGCGAGGTCGCCTGGGACGAGTTCCACCGCTTCTTCAACGACGAATTGCCCGTGGTGACGGCGGCAAAAGCACAATTCGAGGCGGAGCACGGTCCCGTCGACCTGCCCGAGAACCGCCGGCTCTGGCGACAGGTGGAGAAGGAGGCAAAGAGCCCGCTCGATGCCCAGACACCTCCCGGTTACGGCCGCAGCGGACTCACCGACGCGCAGCACAAGGACGGCAAGAACGCGCGACAGGTGGTGCGTTGGCTCCGGGAGGAGGTTCACGGGGAAAAACCCTTCTTCATCGCCCTGGGCCTGCAAAAACCCCACGTGCCTTTTCTCGCTCCGGATCGGTATTTCGATCTCTATCCGCTGGAGGACATCACCTACCGGCCGGATCGTCCCGGGCTCTGGGATTCTCTGCCCAACCTGGCCATGTCGAAACGCTTCGAGGCATTCGGCTTCGAGTTGGGAAAGGAGAACGACGCCCTCCGGCGGGAGTACATGCAGGCCTACCACGCCTGCGTCTCCTTCATCGACACCCAGTTCGGTCTCGTCCTCGACGCCCTGGAGGAGAGCGGACGGAGCGAGGATACCATCGTTCTCTTCACCTCGGACCACGGCTATCACCTGGGAGATCATTTCCTCTGGGGCAAGGTCACCCTGTTCGACATCGGCGCCCGGGTTCCTTTCCTCCTCCGCGCTCCCGGCCTGACCGAGGCCGGGGCGATCTCGGAGGCCATGGTGGAGTTGGTCGACATCTACCCCACCCTCGCCGATCTCACCGGACTGACGCCGCCGGACCACCTGCAGGGGGTCTCGCTGCGTCCTCTCCTGGGGCACCCCGAACGCCTGGGCAAGAAGAAATTCGCCTACAGCGTCGTGGCCCGCGGTGATCAACTGGGCTATGCCATCCGCAACCAGCGGTGGCGCTACGGCAAGTGGCCCGATGGAGAGGAACTCTACGACCTGACGAGAGATCCCGAGGAAAAAGAGAACCTGGCAGGCAGGGAAAATCTGACCGGCCGCCTCGAGGAGTTTCGCGAGGCTCTGGCCCGGAAGCAGAAGGAGGCAGCCAGCTTCGCAACCACACCGGCCCTTTCGCGATGAACCGGATTCTCCTGTTTTTGCTCTGCGGTTTCGCCGCGTTGCCCCTTGCCGCGAAGGAACCCGTCATCTCGCGGACGGAAGCCTATGCCGTCCTCGCCCCGGCCGAGACGCGGGAGGGCTCCGGACCGAACCCCGAGGGGCTCGACGGCAGAGTGGTCACCGGCTATCAGGGATGGTTTCGCGCCGAGGGCGACGGTTCCGGGATGGGATTCCATCACTACAAGCATCGGGGCCGGTTCGAGCCCGGGCACTGCTCCATCGACCTCTGGCCCGACCTCGGGGAGTTCGACGATGACGAAAAGTTTCCCACCTCCTTCCGCCACGCCGACGGAAGTGTCGCGCACGTGTTCAGCTCGATTCATCCCAAGACGGTGGACCGCCATTTTTCCTGGATGGCGCGCTATGGCATCGACGGCGCTTTCGTGCAGCGATTCGGGGTTCACGGAGCCAAAGAAAGAAGGGATCACCGGAGTCTCATGTTCGAGAACCGCAAACTGCTCCTCTGCCGGGACGCGGCCATGCGTCACGGACGGTGCTGGATTCTGATGTATGATCTCTCCGGTCTGACCGACGAGGATTTCACTCGGCTCGCGGCCGATTGGAAACAGCTCCGCACCCGCATGAAGCTGGGAGTCGACCCCGGAGACACTGCCTACCTTCATCTCGGCGGCAAACCTCTGGTCGCCATCTGGGGCGTGGGATTCTCGAACGACCGCGGCTACGGCCTGGAGAAGACCGAGGACTTCGTCCGTCTGCTCAAGAACAATCCCGATTGGGGAGGGATGAGCATCATGCTGGGGGTGCCCTACTTCTGGCGGGACCTGAAAAGGGATGCCGTGGCCGATGGGCGGCTGCACCGCATCCTCGAGATGGCGGATGTCATCAGCCCGTGGTCGGTGGGACGCTATCGCGACATGGAGAAGGACTCCGCCGCGGTAGTGCGTCGGCAGTCCGAGGATCTCGCCTGGTGCCTTGAGCGGAAGATTCATTACCTGCCCGTGCTGTTCCCCGGGTTCAGTTGGCGCAACATGAAAGGGGAGGAATCCAGTTTCATCCCACGGAGAGAGGGAAGATTCCTCTGGCACCAGTTCCAGGCCACGCGGATGGCGGGCAACCGTTCCGCCTATGTGGCCATGTTCGACGAGATCGACGAAGGCACCGCGATTTTCCCGTGCACCAACGATCCTCCGGTGGGGGCTTCGCCCTTCCGGACCTACGAGGGCTTGCCTCCGGATCACTACCTCTGGCTGACGGGACAGGGCGCCAGGCTGCTGCGAGACGAATTGCCCGAACGAAATTGAACAGATTACCTCGCCACCCCCTCCAAGGCACTGCAACCGGCGCCGATAGATTGCCAAAATAGGAAGAGTTCCGCACCGAATGCGGAGCCATCATCGAGCCACCAACCCCAGAACGACAAACAACCCATCCAACCATGGCCACCTTCATCAGCCTCATCCATTTCACCGAACAGGGATCAAAGAACATCAAAGATTCCACCGCCCGGGCCAGGGCCTTCGAGCAGGCCGCCGCTGCCGCAGGGGTCACCAAGGTCGAACCCTACTGGACGGTGGGCAGTCACGACGGGGTGCTGATCATCACCGCCGACAACGAAAAACAGGCTCTGCATCTCCTCGCCCAACTCAACGCGGACGGCTACGTGAAGACCGAAACGATGCGAGCTTACGGGGCTGAAGAGTTCGCCGAGATTATCGGCGCCTGACGCGGTCGGGAAGCAATCTGCCGAAACTCGCACCCGAAATCGGAGAGCACCTCACGAGGGGTTGCTGAACTGGAGCTGGTAGAGCCTCCGGTATTCCTTGCATCGTTCCACCAGGTCCGCGTGCGGTCCCCGGTCTTCGACCCGGCCATCCTTCATCACGATGATTTCGTCGGAATCGAGCACCGTGGAGAGCCGATGGGCGATGGCGATCACCGTCTTTCCCTGCGACAGGGTGGCGAGGGCATCCTGAACCTTGCGCTCGGATTCGGTGTCGAGGGCGGACATCGCCTCGTCGAGGAAGAGGATGGGAGCATCCCGCAGGATGGCGCGGGCGATGGAGAGGCGCTGTTGCTGCCCGCCGGAGAGAGTTCGTCCCTTGTCGCCCAGCACCGTCTCGTACCCGTCTTCCATATCGTTGATGAATTCATCCGCGTGAGCCAGGTGCGCGGCGCGCTCCACCTCCTCGTCCGTCGCGTCGAGCCTGCCGTAGCGGATGTTGGTGCGGATGGTGTCGTGGAAGTGGAAGTCCTCCTGATTGACAAATCCGATGTGGTCCCGCAGGGAGGCTTGGGTAAAGTCCCGGATGTCGCGACCCGAGAGACGGATCACCCCTTCGGTGGGATCGTAGAACCGCAGCATCAGGGCCAGGATCGTCGATTTGCCTGCACCACTCTGCCCCACGAGCGCATACCGCTTGCCCGGCTCGAAGGTCAGGGACACATCGCGGATCACCGGCGTGCCCGGTTTGTAGGAGAAACTCACCCGATCCAGCTCGAACGGTCCCTTCACCTCCGCCAGCTCCACCGCATCCTCCCGGTCGGCGATCTCCGGCTGCCGATCGATGTAACCGAAGACCCGCGACGCCGATACCGCGCATCGCTGCAGCTGCAGGTGCATGCGGCTCAGCGCCTTGGCGTGGGGGTAGATGCTGACCATGGCCATGTTCAGCACCAGAAATTTGCCCGGCTCCATCTCGGTGATCCAGGCATAGACCAGTCCGATCGAGATTCCCACCGAGGCCACCGTCTCGACCAGGGGCGTTGAGATCTCCAGAGCCTTGCGCCAGCGCATCAGCCACTCCAGCAGCAGGCGACTGCCATGGTTGAACCGTTCCCGCTGAAACTCCTCCCGGGCATGGGCCTTGACCAACTGGATGCCGTCGATGGTCTCCTGCATCGTCACCATGAGCCCCTCGGACTCGACCTCCTCGCGCCCGCCCGCCTTGCGCACTTTCCGAGCGATCGCCGCCACCGGCAGGATGCAGAGGGGGAAGAGAACAAAGGCCCCCACCGTGTAGAGGGCATCGATCATGAGCAGGGCGCCCACGATGGAGAGGATCGAGATGGGATGTTTGATCCAGGCGCTGAGCAACTGCACCCCGGAGTCGGCGCAGGACCGGGTCTGGGTGGAGATGGTGTGCATCAACTCTCCCTGGCGCACGTCGTTGAAGAAGGAGATCGGCTGGCGAATGATCGAACTGAAGCACTGATCCCGCAATTCGTAGAGAACCTGGTTGTTCAACCAGAGCATCAGATACTGATGGAGAAAGGTGAAAAGACCCCGGATGGCCAGAATAAGAGGCACCGAGAGGCAGACCACGGCCACGAAAATCCACTCGTACTCCGGGGCCAATTGGGGCCGGGGAATCTCGATCTCCCGGAGAAATCCGAGCGGGACGTCGGAGAATGGCTGAAAAGACGACGGGATATCCCGCTCTTCGCTCGCCGGAAGCACGATGGTAAACACCGATTTGAGGAGAAAGATGAGGAGGCCGTTGACGAGACCGGCGGAGGCACCGAAGACGATCGCCCAGATAAACCTGGCCCGGTAGGGATTGATGTAGGAGTAGAGACGGCCGAAGACTCCGTCGACAATCTCGATCTCATCTTCGCTTCGCGCCGCCTTCCTGCCAAACCTGAACATCATCCGACGGGTCCTTTAGGCCACAACGGAACGAAACGCAAGCCCGCCGCCCCGGCCGAGGGGGGAGGATTTCATTTGAAAAGGCCAAACAGTTGAGGGAGGGGTTTTTGGGGGGGGGGGGGGGGGGGGGGGGGGGGGGGGGGGGGGGGGGGGGGGGGG
>CAZLUZ010000230.1:0-6139 GCA_964562825.1 uncultured Akkermansia sp. | reverse complement strand
CCAAAACCGCCGCCAATGTACTCGGCAAACGCCCTCTCGAATTCGCCGACATATTTGCCCTTCGACGATATCCATCCGCTTCTGACCGCATCGCACCCGAGCTCTTTCTCCCTGTCCGTGAGCCACGGTTCGTATACCGGAATGTATTCACTCATCACTTCAAATCACCTTCCGGGCCCGCCATGACGTCCCGGACGTGAAGCATTGCCCCGGTCTCCACATCGATCACCGAGAGATGTCCGATCAGGTCCCCGGCGACTGCATAAGCTGTCTCGTAGAGGAGTTCCCCCGATTTTCCGCGAGCTTCCCGAAATTTCGACCGGGTGAACGAGTCGGCCGCGGTCGACGCCGGGACGGGCCATTCCAGGTCGTTCCGCAGGAAATAGGCATTATTTCCCGCTGAATTGGTCCCCGCGAGAATGTAGCCCTTCCTCCTCGCCAGGCTCTCCAGTGCCCCCAGAGAACAACCCGCATAAAGGTTGGAATAGTGAGCGCGCGTGCGATGGAATTTCGGATCGTAGGGAACCGAAACTCTCGATCCCGGGGCAAAAAGGGCGTTGTATTCGCACACGACAATGGCCGGCGACACGGACTCGATGGCCTCCCAGATCCAGTAATCGTTACCGTCCACATCGACACTGAGAAGCCCGATCTCTCCGCCGAAACCGTTCCTCCGGAAGACAGAGTCGATATTGTCTGCCGTGAGGAACTCAGCATCCACCGTCAAGTCATACCGCCAGAACCAGGGCTCCGCCCGGATGAAACGGGCGTTCTCTTTCGCGCCGTCAATCACCAGCCCCCTCCAGTTGTCCCGGAAGAGAAGAAGCCGCGTGTTCGATTCCCTGTAGTTCTCGACGCCAAACTCGATAAAGGTATCCAGGTCTGCCGGAAGCCATCCCGTCAGGAGCTCGATGATCCCATCGTCGCCAAACTGGGAGAAAACCCTGTATTCCGCGTCCCTGAGACGGTCTGGCCGAAATCCGGTCGACTTCCTCCGGCAGGCCTCGATTCGAGAAGCGAGGATCATCTGGATCTCGTTCGATTCCATCACTGACTGTTCAACGCTAGCGGACGAACCAGAGGAACGTTGAAAACATTTCGCAAGACGAATTCGTCTGCTTCGAGATCATGACTTATCGCCTCCGGATGCCGCAGAGGAAACCGTAGCTGCCTGGATCGGACCACGAGATTCCGGTCCTTCTTTTTGCAGTGCGTCCCCTCTTCGCCGAACCCTATGTTGGTGACCAGATTGCGGTTGGGAGTCACGGTCAGGGCACGCTTCGCCCAACAACTGAAGAGCCAACGGTAGGCCCACGAATCCACCTCTCCGGAAATCACTCTCCGATAGGCACCTTCCCAGTATTCGGTCAGGGCACGATCACCGAACCCCTCGAGGAACCGCAGGGTTTCGCTCCAACAATGCAGCTCGTGGTCGTAGTCCTGCCAGCGGTCCCGCCAGGTGGCCCATCCCCAGCAGTGTGGGAACATCGAGAAATAGTAACTCCCCTTACCTCGCTTCACCCCCCGTTGGAAGTTGTTTCCCGTGACGACGGATACGCGCCTTTCGTTCCGGTAGCGGTCCAACATCTCTTCGGCGAAACGGAAAAAGCTCGTCGAAGGAACACAGTCGTCCTCAAGGATCACCACCCTCTCCTGACTGTCGAGGGCCCAGGTTATTCCACTCGAAACCCGGTTGGCGAGCCCCAGGTTTCTCTCTGCCTCGTTGAACCGGCAATCACAAGGCCAATCGATTTCCTCCCGAATGACCCTCCTCGTGGCATCCGTCTGCACCCGTTCACTTTCGTCCTTGGGACCGTCGGCCACCACCAGAACGACCCCCGGGCGGATCTTCCGCAGCGACCTCACCACCTTGCGGGTCAACTCCGGTCGCTTGTAGACGAGCAGCACCACGGGCAATTCCATCAAACTCTTTTGCGTGCGTGTCGGGACCATAAGAAGCCCCATTTTCTACGTCTGCGCGAACAGGCTATCCTGCGCGTAGACCGCGGTTCGGCCCGTGTAGGCACAACAGGTGTATCCCAGGTCCAACAGCTTCCGGTGGCACCTTCCGGCAAACAGCTCGGGCAAACTCCGGACCCGTTCTTCCAGGAGGAGAAAATCGAACAGGTACCTCGCCCAGTCGTTTCCCGAGAGGACAGATTCCTCGTACCCTTCGACGTCGATGTTGGCGAAACTGGGCGAACGGAAAAGCCCTGTGCCGTGATCCGAGAGAATTTTGGCCAGCGTCTCGACTCTTACCTCGTCGATCCGGATCAACTTGTACTGGGTCTTCTCCAACTCGATCCGCCGGTCGTTGTCGATACCGTTGAGGGCGGGCTCGTTGTACACATAGAAATCGGCTGTCCCCGACTCTCCGCCGACCGCGAGGTTCAGGTAAACATCCCCGGGACGCTCTCTCTCGAACAGCTCCTCCAACCCGGGATTCGGGTCCACGTTCACCCCGTTCCAACCCGCCTTGTAAAAAAAATGGGTATTGGAGAACCGGGTCGGATGATGGGCTCCGACGTCGACGTAGAAACCGCCCGCGCCCAGGTCCAATCCCAGCCGTTCCATCACCGCGGCGAGGACCAGGTCCTCTCCCTCCTGCGAAAAGGAGACTCTCCCGTCTCCAGCGTCAGGAAACGTCTTCGCGAGGCTTCTCCAACCATCGGGTCGCCACCACCTGCGCCGTTTTCCGCCCTCGCCTCGCCTCATGCCCCCACGTTCGTCACGCCTCGCAAGGAACCGAATTCGATGGCCGGACCGGAATCCAGGTTTCCCTCGACCCGAAACTGGCTGACCCGGTTTCCGCTGGCCAGACTGATTCCACTCGAACCCTCGATCAGGTTGAACCCGGCATAGTAGGAACCCGACGCGAAAGGAAGAGGCCCGAGGTCCACCGCGATCTCGTTGACTCCCTCACGAATGCTGAAGTATTCCTCCCGACTCTTGCCAAAATACTGCCCCACCCATTGTCCGTCGCTCCGGTGAATGGTGAGGCTCAGGTAGGCTCGGCTCCGCTCTTTCAAGCTGGTCAATCCGAGGCATGCCGTCGCGCTGTCTCCACTGCGAATTCGATCGCGATCGATGCGAAGTGAAACGTTCGAAATATCTGAAGTGTGGATCTTTGGGGGATAGACGTCCAACTCCGTCGTGTTGGTGCTGAGATACGCTTTCACGGATTCGTTCACCTCGCCGTCCCTTATCACCCGGCCCTGATCCAGAACCACAGCTCGCTGACAGAGACGCTGGATCCAACCAATCTGGTGCGACACGAGAATCACCGCCGCCGAGGACACCAGTTCAGATATCCGGTTGGCACATCTCGCCTGAAACTCGGCATCGCCCACGGCCAGAACCTCATCGACGATCAGGACGTCCGGATCGATCAGCACGGTGGCGCAGGCGAATCCCAACCGCACTTGCATACCGGAACTGTAGTTTCTCACCGGCGCGTCGATCGAACTGGCGAGGTCCGAAAACTCGATGATCTCGTCCATCTTCCGATCGATGTCTCTCTTGCGTACGCCCAGTATGGACCCGTTCACGTAGATGTTCTCCCGCCCCGACAGCACCGGATTGAACCCGGCACCCAGGGCGATGAGGGCCCCGATTCTGCCCCTCATCCGAATCTGGCCAGCGTCCGGCTTGATCAGGCCGGTAAGCATTTTCAGAAGCGTCGTCTTCCCCGCTCCGTTCCGCCCGATCAATCCCACGCACTCGCCCCTCCTCACCCCGAGGGATATCTCGTGGTTGGCCCAGAACTCGTCTCTTCGCAAACCGCTCTCTCCGGGGCCGCCTCGCCCCGAAACCTCCGGGCCTTGGGCCCCGTCGCGCCCCAGGACATCACCAATGACATCCTGTATCCCGTAGAGGAAGCTCCTTTTGAGATTACGACAGAACTTTTTGCTGACCCGGTCGCACTCGACCAGCACAATTTGCTCGCTCATAATCGGACTGATCCAAAAACCCGGTGGCGGAAACAGCAGGTCCGCCGCTGCCAGCGCTCTCCCAAAAACCACCGACCTACATTCCCATTCTCTCGACGAGGTGCGGCATCCCGATCCGCAACACCACCAGGGATACCAGGATCAGAAAAGTCGCCGCGACGAGCCAACCCAGGGCCGGGACCAGCTGCGCCAGATCCCCAGAGGTTATGGTCTCCCGACACAGGATTATCGCCGGACTTAGGGGATTCCAACGCATGATGGTCGCGAGGATACCATCCCCCTCGGGCACGGGAAACACCACTGGCACCGTATACATCAATACCCCCATCACCGTGGTGATCAGATTGCCCGCGTCTCCATAAAGACCACCGACGGGTATCACCATCAGCCCGATGGCGAACCCGATCGATAGAAGGATGATCAGGGCCACGGGAAAGAGAAGAACCGTTGCCGGAGGCGTGATGCCGAACACGAAGAATACAGGCACCAGCATCAACAGGCGCACCACCATGTCGAAGGACGAACGGAAAAACCCGCTCAGGATGAAAGCCTCGTGGGGCACCTTCAGCTTGACGAAGACCGGCTTGCCCCCGTTGAAGGCGATCAGGGGCGAACCCACCGTCGCGGCAAACGAAGACCAGACCGTCGTTCCGATCACCACGAAGAGGGGGTAGGGAATCTCGGTCTCCACGCGGACGACTTTCTGTGCGTTGAGAAATACCCAGACAACCGTGGTCATCACGGGCGGCAGAAATAACCAGAGATAACCTAAATAACTTTCCCGGTACTGCGCTTTGAGATCGCGGATGAAGAGAATTCTGGTCAATTCACGTGCTCGCCATATATCCTCCAACATCTCGCGGAGGAGGCGGAGCGGCCGTCGGATCGGGGATTCCGCTGAGTAGATGGTGACTGGCAGGTCCTTTTCTTCCATTGACCAGGAGAATTTTTCTCTCTTCCCTACTGGACGCCTTAACCCTAGGAGCCTCGGCGCTCTCGGGAGGTTCCCTCGAAGATTCTGGGAAGGAAGATCTTGCGATAGGCGACCCAAGTCATCCTGAGCAGGATAAATCCGTCGCGGAAGCGGTCGATCTGGGGCGAGCCGTAAGTCCGGGCCCGGTAGTGAACCGGAACCTCGGCGAAACCCAGCCCCAACTCCGCGGCGGCAAAGAGGAGATCGAAGTCCCCGAACGGATCGTAATCCCCGAAATCCTCCCTCCAAAGCTCCAGCCTGTCCCAGTCGTCCTTGGAAATGACCTTCGTTCCGCAGAGCGAGTCACCGAGGGGGAGGCTGAGAAGATGGGAAAGCACCTTGGCAAAAAAGATGTTGCCCAGCACGTTGAGAAATCGCATGGCGCCTTTCTCGAAGGGATACAGCAACCGGTTTCCGTTTACCATACTGCAACCACTGCGCCGGTAGGTCTCGAGGAATTCAGGCAGATCCTCGGGCGGCACGGTGAGGTCTGCGTCCAGGATCATCAGGGTGTCCCCGCTCGCCGCCGCGAAACCACATCTCACCGCATCGTATTTCCCTTTCCCCGGTTGTTGCAGGCCTATCACCCGCAATCCTTCCGGTGGGGATTCCACGATTTTCTCAATCTCCCTCCACGTGCCGTCGCTCGAGTTACCCTCGACCAGGATGACTTCGACTTCGGCATCCTCGAATTCGGGAAGCCGCCTGATCCCCTCGGCGATGTTTTTTTCCTCGTTCCTGGCCGGGATGAGGATGCTCAGCTTTCTGCCTCCCTCCACCTCGGTCAGGAAAGGGGGAGCCGTCCGCAGGACCCCGATCCACACCCAGCTCATCTGTTTCAAAAACGGTAGGCTAACGAAAAACCGGTTCGCCAAATTCGAGACAAACGGAATATGAACCGGAACCAGAACCGCCCGCCTTCTCCTCAACACTTCCAGACCCGCCTGCCTGCAGAGCAGCCCGAATGACTGCTCGGTGGGGAAAATGACCGGTGTCGTTCCATCGATCAGTCCCAGCCTTCCCGCCAGCCGATAGATATAACGGTAGAAGGGCGAATAAAGAATGACAATCGCACGTCCCCTCTGGCCCAGTTGTCCCCTGAGGCGCTTCAGGTAACCGGCGATATCCTCACAGTCGTTGAACTCGCCGTTGATCACTTGGACGAAACTGCCTCCCCCGGACCGTTCCCCTCCGGGACCTTCCGTTTCCGCAAAGG
>CAZLUZ010000229.1:0-6153 GCA_964562825.1 uncultured Akkermansia sp. | reverse complement strand
CGGTTGCGAGATCGTGGTGGAACTCGGGCCCCATCCCGTTCTCACGGGTATGGCCGCCGCCTGCTGGCCGGGAAATCCCTCCCATCTCATCGGCTCCCTGCATCGGGAATCCGACGATCTCGACGCGATCACCACTTTGGCCGGCAGACTCCACACCTCGGGGGTTGCCCTCGATCTGGAAAAGGTCGTGCGGGTGGAGGATCGCCGCAAACTGACGCTTCCGACCTATCCGTTCCAGCGGCGTCGATTCTGGGGACCGGCCATCCCCTCGATGGGCCGGGCCGAGGAGGGGACCCGGCACCGCCTGTTGGGGGGGAAACGGCCCCTGGCCGGCGTACAGGGGGAGACTCGCCACGAGAGCTGGCTCACCCCGGATCGGCCGGCCTGGCTGGCGGATCACCGGGTATTCGACGACGTGGTCATGCCCGGGGCGGCCTGGGTGGAGATGGCGGTTGCCGCCACGGGTCCGGTGGGTGCGCTGGAGCACATCGCTTTCGAGATGCCGCTCGTCTTCCAGGAAGGCACGGTGCTCCAGACCGTAATCCGCGGGGACACCGGGGCGAAGCAGTTCGAGATTCATTCCCTGCCCGAGTCGCGCGATTCGTGGACGAGAAACTTCGTCGCCACCGGCGCTACCCCGGGGGATGCTACCCCCGCCGATCCCATCGCCCAGATCCGCACGCGCTGCGCCGAGGATGCCGACGTGGAGGTCTTTTACGGTCTCTTCGAGGAACTGGGGATTCGTTATGGGGAGCAGTTTCGGGTCATACGAGCGTTGTCCTTCTGCGACACCGAGGCCCTGGCCGAGATCGGTCTGGCCACGGACCAGAGAGGGTTCATCATTCCACCCATGATCCTGGACGGTGCGTTTCAGTCGCTGGCCGTCGGTCTGCTCCGGGACCGGAACTCGTCGCTCTACCTGCCCGTGGGGATCGAGCGGCTGGTCTGGCACGGACCGGTCGAGGGCAAGGTCTGGTGCCATACGCGCTGGGAGGAATCGGGGGAGAACGAGGAGATGCGCTCCGCCAATCTGACCCTGATGGCGGAGAACGGCTCCGTTCTTGTCGAGGTGCAGAATTTGCGGCTCCGTGCAGTCAGCCGGAGCGCCCTTCGCCAGATGGTGGGGGCCGGAGCGGAGCGGCTCCTCTATCGCATCGATTGGCGGTCGTCGGCCTTTCCGCCGGTCGACGAGCAGGCCGCCAACTGGCTCGTGGTTTCCGCTGCGACCGGCGGCGGTCAGAGGCTGGCCGGTGAACTGCGCGCCAGCCGGGACCGGGTGATCGTCGTCACCCTGGTGGAGGGACGAGAGGAAGCGATCTACGAGGAGGACGGCGCGATTTTCGACGGCTCCGCCCTGGAGCAGTGGAGGGGGGCGCTGTCCCGTTTCTACCCCTCCGAGTTCGGTCCGGAGCGCCTCAATGGCGTCGTCTGGCTGTGCGACGATCCGGAGGGAGGCGAGATCGACGAGGGGCTGGCCCGCCGCCATCTCACCGCGGCTCTTGGCCTGCTCCACGCTCTGCACGCCCAACATATCGAACGGCTCGAGCGCGGGATCCAGTTTGTCACCGCAGGAGCCGTGGCGGCGGCGGACGGGGATCGGGTCAATCCTTTCGCCAGCCAGTTCTGGGGACTGGGTCGTGTCCTGCACAACGAACATCCCCCTTTTCTCTGCCGGGTCATCGACCTGGATAGCCCGGGAGCGATTTCCGAGATCGCGGCATCGGTCCTCCGCTCGGACCTGGGGGAGAGCCAGATGGCCCTGCGCGAGGGGCAGATGCTGATTCCGCGGCTCCTTCCGGCCCGGGTTCCCGCCGAAGGAGCGGGGCTTCCCGTTCGCGGAGATGGAGCCTACCTCATTACGGGCGGGCTCGGTATGCTGGGACGGCGGGGCGCGCGATGGCTGGCGGAGCGGGGCGCGCGCGACGTGATCCTGGTGTCGCGCCGCGAACCCGATGAGGAGACCCGTGAGGTCCTCGCCTCGATCGAGGAGGCCACGGGCTGCCGGATCCATACCAGGCGTGCCGACACCGGTGAGGCGGACAGTCTGGACCGGCTCTTTGCCGAAATCGACGCCGAACTTCCCCCGCTGCGCGGAGTCATCCACGCCGCTGGGGTGGTCGACGACGGTCTGCTCGCCGATCTGGACTGGGATCGTTTCGAGAAGGTGCTCGGACCCAAGGCGCGGGGTGCCTGGTATCTCCATGAGCGGACCACCGAGCGCGATCTCGATTTTTTCGTGCTCTATTCCTCCGCTTCGTCGGTCCTCGGCACGCCGGGGCAGGCCAACTACGCCACGGCCAATGCGTTCCTCGACGGCCTGGCCGATCACCGGAGAGCGCTGGGCCTTCCCGCGACGAGCGTGAACTACGGTCCCTGGGATGAGGGCATGGCGGCGGACGAGCGAGTCACCCGCGCCTTCGCCGCCAACGGGGTCACCCCTCTGGCCGCCGACGAGGCTCACGAATGTCTTGACCGCATGATCGATGCCGATCTGCCCCAGGCCATGGTATTCGACGTCGACTGGGGGAAGATGCGACAGCGTTTTCCCATGGAGGCACCGGCCCTCCTCGACGAACTCTGGCCCGACGCCTCCGCCCTGGGCGCTACCGGGGTCCTCCTGGAAAAGATTCGCGAAGCTCCGGACGAGGAAAAAAAGGAGGTCCTCGCGGCTCACCTCCAGAGCGAGTTGCAGCAGGTGCTTTCGCTGCCCAAACCGCCGGGGAGAGACACCCCGCTGGCCGAACTCGGGTTGGATTCCCTGATGGCAGTGGAACTGAGCACCCGGCTGCAGCAGCAGGTGGGCGGGGCCTACCCGATTCCCCCGACGCTCGTCTTCGACTATCCTTCGATCGCGGAGATGACGGATCATCTCTGGAAGCTGATCGACGACACCACCGCGGCGGGACCGGTCGAGGAGACCGCCGCGGTGCAGCGCAGGGTGCGGGATGACGCGGTGGCCGTCATCGGGCTGGGCTGCCGGTTCCCCGGCGCCGATGGCCCGGAGGCTTACTGGCGCGTGCTCCGCGATGGGATCGACGCGACCTCGGATCTCCCCCCGGGACGCTGGGACCGCGATCGCTACTACGATCCGGTGCCGACTCCTGGCAAGATGTATACCGATCACGGGGGATATCTGCCGGACATCGATCGTTTCGATGCCGCCTTTTTCGGCATGACCGATTCCGAGGCCTGCTGGACGGACCCGCAGCACCGTCTCATGCTCGAGGTCAGTTGGGAGGCGATGGAGGATGCCTGTCTGGTTCCTCGCGAACTCGACGGCCTGCAGGTCGGGGTGTTCATGGGCATCATGTCGACGGACTACGCCCAACTTTTCCTCAAGGCCGACCCCGACGTCATTCACGGCTTCGAGGGGCTGGGAATGTCGCACAGCGCCGGGGTGGGACGCCTCAGCAGTCTGTTCGGCTTCGACGGACCCAGTGTGGCGGTGGACACGGCGAGCAGCAGTTCCCTGGTCTCGGTCTCGCAGGCCGCGGTCAGTCTGCTCGAGGGCGAGTGCGATATCGCCCTCGCCGGCGGGGTGAACGCGATTCTCAGTCCGACCAACTCGCTGCTCCTGTGCAAGGCGGGTATCCTGTCCCCGGAGGGACGCTGCAAGTCTTTCTCCGCGTCGGCAGACGGATTCGCCCGGGGCGAGGGCTGCGGGGTGGTGGTGCTGAAGCGGCTCAGTGACGCGGCGCGCGACGGAGATCGCATTCTCGGGGTGATTCGCGGCACGGCTGTCTCGCATAACGGTCAAGGGGGATCGATGGGAGCCCCCAGCAGCAAGTCGCAGCGTCTCGTTATCCAGAAAGCATTGGAGAAAGCCGGGGTGCGTCCGGCGGAGATTGATTACCTCGAGGCGCATGGGACCGGGACCGAACTGGGCGATTCGATCGAGTTTCAGGCCGCCGCCAGCGTTCTGGGGCGGGGGCGGAACGCGGAGCAACCGTTGCTGGTGGGCTCGGCCAAGGCGAACATCGCTCACCTGGAGGCGGCGGGCGGCGTCTCGGGCCTGATCAAGGTGCTCTTGGCGATGAATCACGGGGTGATTCCGCGTCAGGTTCATTTTGACAAACCCAGCCCCCACATCCCGTGGAACCGATTGCCGGCCCGGGTCGTCTCCGAGGAAACCGTATGGCCCGCCAATGGGCATCGTCCTCTCGCCGGGGTCAGCGCGCTGGGCATGGCGGGGACAAATGCCCACGTTATCGTGGAGGGACCGAACGGTTTGTCCGCGGAAAAAGATGCGGCCGAAGCCCTCGTGGAACGTCCGGCGCATCTCCTTGTGCTCAGTGCCAGAACCCCGAGTGCCCTCGAGGGCCTGGCTGACCGGTTCGCCGGCTGCCACAGAGAACGGGAAGATGTCACCTTGGCGGATCTCTGTTTTTCCGCGAACACGGGGCGATCTCGTTTCACCCATCGGATCGCGGTGGTGGCGGCGAATCGCGAGGATGCGGTGGTCCGTCTGGGCGATCCGACCTCCCGGATCGCGGGAGAGACGACAGGTCCCGCCGTGCTGGGCTGGTCGTTCGGCGGCGAAGACGCCTTTTGCACGGGGATGGGACGGGAACTTTACGAGACCCAGCCGCGCTTCCGCGAAGTGCTCGACCAGTGCGTGGCGGAGGCTTCGGAAGACGAGGACGAATCGCTGATCGAGGTTCTCTTCGAGACGGGGAATCCGGCGCGGCGTGGGGCGGCGGTGTTTGCCCTGGAGAGGGCCCTGGTCGCGCTCTGGGAGAGTTGGGGTATGGAGCCCGACATCGTCGCCGGGGCAGGGGTGGGGGAGTACGCCGCCGCCTGTGTCGCCGATGCCATGCGCTGGGAGGACGGGCTGCAACTCGCCATCCATCGGGACAACCTGCTCGCCCGAGATGCCGCGCCGGGAGAGGAGGCGCTCGCCACCTTCGAGGCTCACGCCGACCAATTCGACTACAATCCCGCGAATCTGCCCCTCGTCGTCGGGCTGACCGGAGAGGTCGCGCCGGTGGGGCAGGTCCAGGGGGGAGCGTACTGGCGCCGGCAGGCGGTGGAACCCGGGGCTGCCGAGGCGACGCGCGAAACGATGCGCAATCATCGATGCGACCTCGTTTTTCGCATGGGGCCGGGTGGAGAAGAGGGGGAAATTGCTCTCTTCGAGGCCGGCCGGGGCGAGACGGAAGCTCTTCTGGTGGCGCTGGGAGAGGCCTTCGTGCGAGGCGCGGAGCCGGACTTCCGCGGATTCGATGGTCGGTGGCCTCGGCGTAAAGTCGCCCTGCCGACCTATCCCTTCCAACGGAGACGTTATTGGGTGACAGAGAGCCTGCAGCCGGATGTGTCGGACTGACCGGTCTGAAGTGGTCTCCTAAGAGCGTGCGACGTGGAGCGTTTCAGAATTGATCCGGGAAACAGAATCGTCTCTCCCGGAGGCTTGGTTTTTTAGCTGACTTCAACTACCCTGTTTTCGTCGATGAAAAGTTTCCTTCTAGCTCTCTGCGCCATGTTGATCCACCCGGTCGGCGCCGCCGATGTTGAGGTGACCGTCGAGGGGGTCGAGCGGGCCGGGGGCAGCCTGCTGATCGGTTTCTACAACAACGAGGCCGATTTTCGGGTCAATCATCTCGAATATTCGATGAAGATTCCGGTCGCGGCCCCGGGCACGATCACCGCGCTGGCCGAGGGGGTTCCTCCCGGGACCTATGCGATCGCCGTGGTCTGGGATCTGAATGACAACGGAAAAATGGACACCAAGGGCCGATTGAATCGGCCCACCGAGCCGGTCGGTTTCTCCAACAATCCCAAGCTCCGCTTTGGTCCTCCCAAGTATCGGGAGTGCAGCTTCGTCGTCGAGGAACCCGGAAAACAGCTGACGATCGTGCTGCTCAAGTAGGCCTCTTCCAGAAAGCGCTTGGTTGTTGCTACCGAAGTGATCGCGATCCGCTCCGCGGCGGCACTCTGAGACGTTTCTCTTCCGGCAATTCGTGCCATCGTGCCATATGCCGGCTTCCCCCGAAACCGACGATAACGGCGAGTCCCCGGAACCGGAGAACTCGAACGTCCTGCGGAGCCCGCACAATCGATTTGTTCTCGGTTACTACGGCAATCCGGGGGAGGCGCGGGGACTTCTCGAAGCGCAACTGCCGGCCTCCCTGGTCGCCGTCCTGCGCCTCGATGATC
>CAZLUZ010000228.1:0-6291 GCA_964562825.1 uncultured Akkermansia sp. | reverse complement strand
CTGCGATTCGCCACCAGACTCCGCGGCGTAAGTGAAGGAACCACCGAGGAAAGCGAACTGGATAAGAATGATGAAGGTGAGTTTCATAGCTTGGGTAAATATGAATTAACGCCAGAGCGCTTTCCGTTCCTCTTTCGTCACGAAGCCGTCCTGGTCCGTGTCGAGGCGGTCGAACAGCCTCGCGGGGATTTCATCCGGGCCGAGCTTGCTGTCGTTGTCCTTGTCACGCTGGAGTTTCGGCAGCGTTTCCGGGTCGAGATTGGCCTTGGTGGCTTCCTCGCCGTGAGCACGCGGATAAAAAACCTCTTGAGCAGTGGCTAACGCCAGAAAATTGAGGGCGGATGGAAAGACGAATCGAAGCATGGGTCAGGGATTGGAATGGGAGGCTGGCTCGGTGCGCCGTTTGCGGTAGTAATCGCGAACTTCCGCCGGCGTGGCGAAGCCGTCTTCGTCCGCATCCAGTGCGTCAAAAATGCCGGGTTGCGGATACTCTTCGCTCGTCAACTTGCCGTCGCCGTTCTTGTCGGCGGCCTGAAATGCCTGGTCGATCCGGGACCTCCCGGGGCGCGGTGTCGCCGGCGCTGCGGTCTTCAGCTTTCCACCCGGCTCGGCGTTGCGCCGGTCCTGACGAATCCACAAGGGGTCCATCATCTCCGCGTCCCAGGCGGAGTAGATCCGCTGCAGCTCCGCCAGCTTGTCCGGATAGGTTCTGGCGAGGTCGTTGGTTTCGCCGATGTCCTGGGCCAGATCGAACAGCATCGAACCGTCCCTCGGCGTGTTGACCAGCTTCCAGTCGCCGACCCGCGCCGCGTGCTGCCGTGCGGCCCGCCAGAACAGGGTTTCGTGAGGGCGTCCCTCGTTCTTTCCGGTGAGAAAGGGAAGCAGGTCGACGCCGTCGATCTTCGGCTCGGCATCGAGGGGGAGGCCGGCAGCCGCCAGCGCCGTGGCATGCACGTCAAAACCCATCACCGGTTTCCCGTAGACATCGCCTTCGGGGATCACGCCCTTCCACTGGGCCAGAAACGGCACTCGGATGCCGCCCTCGAACATCTGCCCTTTCATCCCCCTGAGGGGGTCGTTCAGCGAGGCGTTCTTCGGCGGAATGCCTCCGTTATCGCTGTAGAAGAAAACCAGCGTGTTCTCCTCCTCACCCCGCTCGCGGATCGCGTTCATGACCCGCCCGATGGCGTCGTCCATCGCCGCGAGCATGGCGGCCAGGGTCCGCCGCCTGGGAGCGGGTATGGGGGAGAAGCGGGCCTCTTATTTCTCCGACGCCGCCTTGGGGGCGTTACCGGCATTGAACCAAAAATAAACAAACCACGGCTCGTCCCCGCGTTCGTCGAGAAAGCCCACCGCCTCGTCGGCAAAGGCATCGGTAAGGTAATCGAACTCGTCCTCGAGCTGTTCGCCGTTGCGCCAGATGGGGTCATCCGTGTAGCGGCCGTCCGGCAGGTAGCTGCGGGCCCCGCTGAGGAAGCCGTAGAAGTGATCGAATCCGCGTTCCCAGGGCCGCAGACCCTCTTTATATCCGATGTGCCATTTTCCGATCATTCCCGTCCGGTAGCCAGTTGCCTTCAGCTTTTCCGCGAGGGTGGGGATGGTGCGGGGCAGGCCGAAGTTCGGCGCGGCAAAGCGTTCCGGTCCGGAATTGTGCTCGAAGCCGAAGCGATGCTGGTACATCCCGCTCATCAGACCGGCTCGCGAGGGCGAGCAAACCGGGTGCGTCGCGTAGCCCTCGGTGAAGCGGACCCCGTTCGCCGCGATGCGGTCCAGGTGCGGGGTCGCGATATCGTCGCGGATGCCGTTCGCCCCGAGGTCGGCATATCCGAGATCGTCGGCGAAGAAGAGGATGATATTCGGTTTTTCAAGGGCAGAGAGGACCGATACCGGTCCCGCCCCGCCGACAAAGAGCCAGGTCAGGAATCGGAGGAACCTCATACGGAAGAAGGGAACGTCGCGCCGCAACGAAAGTTGCGCGGCGATCGGCAGACGATGGCACGCTTTCGCGGCCAAAGATCAGAACCCCGAGCCGCTGGCAAAGATCTTCCTCGGGAAGCAGATGCCCCCGCGGACCGCCCTCCGGATTCCCTGAGAATCGATCCGACCCCCCACCGGCTTCGCCGGAACCTGAGGGCTCACCTGCCATAGAAATGCGAATTTTCGCACTTCCTGGATGCGCACATAAAATATTGTAATTATGAAAAATAACGTTTATTCTTTTCTATTTTCCTTTCATGAAGTGCCTCTGGCTCACCCGCAAATACCCTCGACCCGTCAACAGCGGCGAGTTGATCTACTCGGATGGCCTGATCCGTTCCCTCGCGCGGACGGGCGTGCGCATGACCGTGATTTCCCATGACAACGATGAGACACCGGTGGCGGAAGGTGGCACCGGGGAAGTGTTTCACGACGATCAGGGGGTGGAATGGCGACTGGGGAGCGCGCGATTGGGAGGACGGTTGCCCAGTCTCTTCTCCAAGTATCCCAGCGATGCCTGGCGGCTCAAGAACGGTGGGCCCGAGGTGGCGCTGAATCGCGCACTCGCCGGCGAGGCCTGGGATGTCGTGGTGATCGACCATGCCGCAATCGGCTGGGCGGCGGATGCGATCACGCGACACACCGCGAAGTGTCAGCGACGCCCCGTCATCGTGTATGTCTCCCACAATCACGAGGCCCGGATCCGGCGCGAGATCGCCCGGCACTCGAACGATCCCTTCATCAAGGCGACGGCGCTCCGTTACGATGCCTGGAAATACGCTCGCTTGGAGAACTTCCTGTGCCGGAACTCCGATCTGATCACGGCGATAACGGCATCCGAGGTGGAGGCCTACCGAGGCCAGTTTCCCGACCGAGAGTTTCTCTGCCTCCCCCCCGGCTATGACGGATTTCGCGACGCCAAGCGGGTCATCTCCGCGGAGACCCCGAGGAGGGTGATCATGTCGGGTTCCTTCGAGTGGATCGCGAAACGGCTCAATCTCGAACTTTTCCTCGAGAGAGCGGCCCGTCCTTTCGCCGCCGCCGGTATCGAACTGCAGATCGTGGGTAAGACGGAGGAGTCTTTTCGCGAGGCCATTTCGGCACGGTATCCGAGTGTCCGCTTCGTCGGTCGGGTCCCGGAGATGACGCCCTATCTCCGCGGTGCGCGGGTCGGACTGATCGTCGAGGAACACGGGGGCGGGTTCAAACTGAAGTCGCTGGACTACATTTTCCACGGCCTGCCATTGGCGGGATTGCACAAGGCGGTGGACGGCCTTCCCCTGCATTCGCCGGATCACATCCTTCTTGCCGATGATACCGACCGTCTGGTTCGCGAAGTCATCGGGATGATCGACGATTTCGATCGCCTGAATCGGATGAGAACCGAGGCATTTCGCATCTGTGAAGGCGCCTTCCGGTGGGAGGACCGCGGCGAGCGTTTCCGGGAAAAAGTGGAGAGCCTGATTTCCCCGGGCCTCGCTCGGTAGACGATGGAACCGCTCGACGGCCAGGCACGGTACCGGAATCGCACCATCCGCGGGGCGGTGGTCACCTCCATCATGTCAAAGATGGGCACCTTGGTGTTGCGTCTCGTTTCCATCCCTGTGGCGATCCACACCCTGGGAATGAAGCAGTTCGGCGTCTACGCCACGATCCTCGTCGCGGTGCAGCTGGTGGACATGTTTCATGTCGGCATCGGACCGGTGCTCACCCAGCGCCTGTCCAAGGCGAACCTCCAGCAGGATCGGGGAAGGGAGGCGGCACTTTTCTCCACCGGTATGCTCATCAGCGGTTCGCTCACCCTGCTCTTCGCCTCCGCCATGGCGCTGGTGGTCTGGCAGGTGCCCGTGGTCGCGTTATTCGGGGAAAAATATGCCCCCTTCGCCGATTCCATGCAAAGGGCCTGCCTCCTCGGGCTGCTCATCATCTCGGTGGAAATGATCTGCGTGGTGGTGGAGAAGGCGCGGGATGGCTACATGGAAACCCGCTTCACCAACGCGTGGGGTGCCTGTGGAAACTTTCTCGGGGCGGCACTCCTGTTGCTCGGTATCGACCGATTTCCCACGATCGAATTTCTCATCCTCTCGGTCAACGGGAGCATCGTCCTGGCCAAGGTGGCCAACACGATTCATCTCTTCGTTTCCCGACCCTATCTTTTCCCCCGATTTGCCCATTTCCGTTCTACCCTGGCGGCTCCTCTGATGAAGTCGGCGGCGGTTTTCACCGTCGTCTATTCCCTGAGCGCGGTCGTCGAGTACTATCTGATCGCCTACCTGATCGGCCGCCAACTGGGCCCCGACGCGACGGCCAATTATTCTATCCTGATCACGATCCACGCCTCGTTGACCGGGATGATCCAGATGCTGACCATACCCATGTGGCCAGCGGTCATCGATGCCTATGAGAGGGGCGAACGCGAGTGGGTGCGCCGTGGCAGCACCCGAATCCGGCAGGTCGCGGTGCTCTTCGGCGTCGCGGTTGTGGTGGGATCGGCGACGCTCGGGCCTCACGCCATCGATCTCTGGGTGGGGGACCAGTTCAGCCTCTCCCGGACCGCGATTGCCGTTTTCGGCGTCTACTTCGCTTTCCACCTGTGGAGACACGTCAACCAGGTCATGTGTCTGGGGCTGAGCCGGGAAAAACCTGTTGCCCTCGTCATCCTCGCCGAATCGGGATGCGTTTTCCTCGCCGCGTATCTGCTCCTGGGGGCCGGGCACGATATCCTGTCCGTGCTCGCCGCGACCAGCGCCTGCCTGGTGCTGTTTTCCGGGTGGATGTTTCCCCTGATCTTCCGAAACGCATTTCGCCGCAGCGAGGGACGGACCACCGGGACCAATGGTTCAGACGGCGAAGACGTCCCCGGACGGACTCGATCCGAGGCGGATCGTGCAGAAGCCGGAGCCTGCGAGATGATGTAGGCAGTGATAGACTGCCTCGACGTCGCTTTCCCCCAGGCGCGCGGCTAGCGTTTCCGCGTTCGATCCGGTTCCACCGGCATCGGTGAGATGCTGTTTTACCTGCGAGAGGAGCGCGAGAAATGCAGAGGCCGCCTTCTTGCCGCCTTCTACCCCTGGCTGGTGGTAGGCGTTGATGTTGACCATGCTGGCGTAGAAGGAGACCGCTCTCTCGTAGAGGGCGATCAGGGCTCCCAGGGAGTGGGCGTTCAATTCGTCGAAGGACAGGGTGATGGAGAGACGATCCTTTTCATACAGCGCGTCGCGGGTGCCCCGGAGGAAACCCTGGAGATAGTCCCCCGATGTCGCGTCTCCCGGCAACGGGATGGAGGGACCGCTGCGGGTCGCGCGGACCTCGATAAACGTGACGAAAAAATTGTTCAGACCATCGCGCAGTTGTTGCACGTAGGCGTGCTGGTCGGTCGAACCCTTGTTGCCGTATACCGCGATTCCCTGGTTGACCACCTTCTCGTTGCCGATCTCGAATTCCTTACCCAGAGATTCCATCACGAGTTGCTGGAGGTATTTGCTCATCAACTCGAGGCGGTCGCAGTAGGGTATGATAACCATGTCCTTCGAGCCCCGTCCCTCTCCCGCGTGATGCCACATCAGGGCCAGTTGAAGTGCCGCGTTCTCCTCGATGGACTCGGAGCGAGTCTTCGCGTCCATGGCGGCGGCTCCGGCGAGAAAGCCATCGATGTCCACGCCCGTCAGAGCGGCCGGGAGCAGACCGACCGCGCTCATGACAGAGGTTCTTCCACCCACCCAGTCCGCCATCTCGAAGCGGGCCAGCCAGCCGTTTTCTGCGGCGTGCCGGTCGAGCTCGCTGTCCCGCCCCGTGATCGCGACGGCGTGCCGGGAAAAATCCAGATCCAGGGCGCGAAACCGCTCCGCCGCCTCAAGCATGCCGTTGCGGGTTTCCGGCGTGCTTCCGGATTTGGAGGTCACGACGACGAGGGTTTCGGCGAGGCCGTCTCCGAGCCGTTTGAAAAGGTCGTCCATGCCTCCTGGATCCGTGTTGTCGAGGAAGAAAAGATCCACCGGAGAATCGACCGCGCGAAGGGCCCGATCGACCAGCTGGGGGCCCGATAGCCGAACGGAATGTTACCGATCGCCATGACGATTGCTTCCATGGCAAGCTCGGTGTCCTGCTTGAACTCGTCTGGTGAGAGGCTGTCGACCCGGCGATGGAAAAAGCTGTGGCAGGCAATCTCGTGACCGCGCCGGAAGATCTCGGCGATCAGTTCCGGATACCGCTGAGCGCACCAGCCGAGGACAAACCAGGTTGCACGGACCCGATGCCGGTCGAGCAGGTCGAGCAGCGCGATCGAGTTCCGTTCGACAGTTGAGTCGAGCTCAC
>CAZLUZ010000227.1:0-6328 GCA_964562825.1 uncultured Akkermansia sp. | reverse complement strand
GCGGCTACAGGAGACGCCTTCGCGAGAAGGTGGCCGCTGCGGGAGGTCCACGTTCTGGCGAGTGCGGGTACAGGGAACGCCGTCTTGAGAAGGTGGGCGTTGCGGGAGGTCCACGCTCTGGCGAGCGCGGGAAGACCCTTGGTACTCTGTGGGTTCCGGTTTTTCTCCCCGTTTCGGATTTTTTTCGGCAAGTACCCCCGGCAAGTGGAGAGTTCTTTTGATGACACCTGCGGAAAGAGAACGGCACGACCAGTTTCTGCGGCTTTACGTCGAGCATGAGGAGGCGCTCTGCGGTTTCGTGCGGGCCCTGGTACCGACGCGGGAGGACGCGCGGGAGGTGATGCAGGAGGTGGCGGTGGTTCTGTGGCGCAAGTTCGAGGAGCTTTCCTCGGTAGACGACTTCCGGCGATGGGCGTTTGGAGTGGCCCGGATGGAGGCCCTGGCGCATCTTCGCGACCGGGCGCGAGACCGACACGTCTTCAGCGATGACCTTCTCGAAATGCTGGCGAGAGAAGCCGCCGACGAGTCGGATTTCCTGGAGGCGGAGCGCACCGCACTGGAGGAGTGCCTGAGCAAGCTCCCTGCTGCTCAACGCGGGCTGGTGGAATCTGCCTATGCGCCGGGGGCCCGCATCAATGAACTGGCCGCCAAGTTGGGACGCACTTCCATGTCGCTCTACAAGGCGTTGCATCGCATCAGGCTGGCCTTGATGGGTTGCACGGGACGGGTGCTTGCGCGGGAGGGACTGGCATGAATTCGCAAGAGCGACATCTCGAACTCCTGCGCCGTTACCTGGACGGCATGGCCACCGAGGAAGAAACACGCGCATTGGAGGAGGTACTGCGCAGAGACGCCGCGCTTCGCCGGCAGTTCCTCCGCTACGCGAACCTGGATGCGGCTCTAGGCGGGGGGCGTTTGAGTCCCTCTCGCTGCGAGTCCGGGCGGGCTGCGGCGGGACCGGGTGCCCTGTTCGGGGAGGGAATCGGTTGGGGAAGATATGGTGGATTGCCTGGGCGCTCCTGGCGTTCCGTGGCCGCAACCGCGGCGGCACTGGTTGCCGGCTTGATGCTCGTGGCGTTGGTGATCCCCATCATCCTACCCGGGACCAGTGCGGCGGCCACGCTGCGCCATGCGCTCGAAGTTCACCGGGTGGCGCTCGACCGCTGTTACCGGCTCGAGGTCAGGCTGGATCCAGAATTCCAACGGATCAGCTGGTTGCCGGCGCAGTTCGAGAGCCGCCTGTGGACTCGGGGGGACCGTTTTTGGATTGAAAGCTCCCGGGGCGAAAGCACCGTGGCCTGGGGACGCGAAGCGAATGGGGATGTCTGGGTTGCGCTCTCTCCGGAACAAGGGGTGCGACTGGACGCCGACGAGGTCGGCGAGCGGTTGGCTCTGAACTGTGATTTGCGGTCTCTGCAAATCGAATCCCTTTTGCGCGCGGTGCTCGCGGACTTCGAATTGCGCCGAGAACCCGGCAGCGCGAGCAGCGAGTTGATCCACGCCAGCTTGAAGGTCGGGCGCAGCCATCCGCTCTACCGGGCCGCGTTGCTCGAGGTGGACACCCGGAGCGGAGTTTTGCGCCGCGTGGTGCTCGACCGCGCGCATGGCGGTCGCCAGGTGGCGACGACCACCTTCACGCTCACCGAAACCAGTCTTCTGAACGATGCTTCCTACACGCTCGCAGGGCATCTTGCGCCAGACGCCACCATCTACGACCGCCATCACGAACCGCTGAAGCGCCGGGAGTTGCTAACCCAGTTCCTGAACACGATCCGATGGTCCCCCAATCGAAACTGACGAGCCCGGAATCTGTCACCCTGGAGAATTTCTCGATGACCAACGCCATGAATCGCATCCCTTACTTCCTCGCCCTAGCCTTTGTTCTTACCGCTTCCGTCGGGTTTGCCCAGACGCCCAGCCAGCTACCGGACCCTGCCATTCTGTTCGGGCGACTCGATTCCAACCAGGATGGCGAACTGGTGAGCGATGAGTTCGAAGCACTCGCCGCCATTGGCCAGGGAAGATTCCGGGATCGGCCCGAACTGTTCGAACGGATTTTCAAGAAACTGGATACCGATCAGAGCGGAGGGTTGTCAGCAGGCGAGTTCTCGGGACTGTCCCAACTGCGGGATCACCAGAACCCACCGGCGGCTCCAGGCGCAGGGGATGGCACCGTGTCACCAAAAGCCGGCCTGGGCAACCTCTACAGGTTCGAGCCCGGCCCGCACGAAATCACTTCCGTGCCGGAGGTGGTTCTCCGCGATGAGGCGCGCGGAAAGGACCTGCGATTGCGTGTTGGGTATCCTCAGGATGAGGGGCCCTTTCCCGTGATCGTCTTCTCGCACGGGGCAGGAGGGACCAAAGACGACTACCAACCTCTCCTCGGCCACTGGATCAGCCACGGTTACGTCACGCTCCAAGCAAACCACTCCGACTCCCGCGCGTTTGCCGACCCGTCCCAGCCTGTTGACAAGGCCCAACGGTTGCGCGACTGGGCCAGTCGACCCAGGGATGTCTCGTTCCTGCTGGATTCGCTGGACCTGATCGAGGCACGGGTCGGCGGACTATCGGGAAAACTGGATCAGAATGCGATCGGGGTTGCCGGGCATTCGTTCGGGGCTCACACGGCCCAACTCGTGGCGGGAACGACGACCGTCGCTCCCGGCGGCGCACGGAGCAGCCATAGCGACCCCCGCCCCCTGGCCTTCGTGCTGATTTCCCCCCAAGGCAAAGGCCCCATGCTCGACGATGAGGCTTGGGATGGTCTGACTCGTCCCTTTTTGACAGTGACCGGCTCCCTCGACTGGGGGCGCAATGGTCAACCGGTGGATTGGCGGCTCGATCCTCATCGCCTGGCTGCATCGGAAGACAACTACCTCATTTTCATCGATGGCGCACGGCATGACTTCGGCGGAATGACCGGAATGCCACACACCAACGCCGGGCCGACCAACCCGAACCATCTTGCTTATGTCAGATCGACGACGCTCGCGTTCTGGGATGCTTTCCTCAAACAGGAGGCAAAGGCCCGATCCTTCCTCGATGCCGGGGTGATCGAGGAAGTGAGCCAGGGCGAGGCAAGATTGACCAAGAGCGAATCATCACGGAAAGAACCATGAAAACCATGCAAAGATCGCGTCGGGCACTTCTCGGCGTGCTTCCCCTTATGACAATCGCCCTGGCTGCTCCGGCAGGAGCAAAAGGGTATGATGGGGTGGTCGAAGACCTCACCTGGACCGATGTCTCGCGCAGTCGTGACGTGCCGGTGCGCATTTACGCGCCGGCCCTCTCGCACGGCAAAGGGCCCTTTCCGCTCGTGGTGTTTTCTCACGGCGGCGGCGAATCGCGCGAGGCCTTCGGCTATCTGGGCACCCACTGGTCGAAGCAGGGCTACATCGCGGTGTTTCTGACCCATTACGGCAGTGACCGGACGGTCATCGAAGAGCAGGGCATGCGCGGGATGAGCGGCGGGGGTCCGGCGAACTTTCATCTCCGTCCGGAAGACGTCCGTTTCGTCCTCGACAAGCTATTGAGCGATGATCCCGGCAGCGAGTTGGTGGCGGGGCGTCTCGCCGCGGACCAGGTCGCGGCGGCGGGCCAATGCGCCGGCGCGACGACCGCGTTGGCGATGGTTGGTCTGCGTGCCAATCTCCCCGATCGACCGCACGCCACCTATTTCGACCCACGATTCACCTGTGCGATTGCGCTTTCGCCGCACCCGGGTGGAGGGCGAGTCAATCCCCTCCATGCTGGCTCATGGGCGCGAATCGAGGTTCCTACCTTGATGGTGACCGGAACCCGTGATTTCAACTGGGGACCCGCGGCCAAGGCCAATCCGAAACTTTACCGCGTGCCTTTCGACGGCCTGCCGCCCGGCGAGAAGTACTTGGTCGAAATCGTGGACGCCGAGCATAACGCGTTCACCGATTCCGTTCCTTACTATCCCGCTCGCACCCGGGATCCGCGGCATCACGTCTGGATCCAGCAGACCACCACCGCCTTTCTCGATGCCTACCTGAAAGACGAGGCGGAGGCCCGGGAGTGGCTTGGGAACGAGGTGTTGGAAGCGGAAACCGGGGGCGAATGCCGGCAGGAACGGAAACCTGCAGGAGCCGCCAGCCAAGCGACGCGGGAGACCCGGGCCGACAACGACTCGCCGCCCGGCGCTCCCGCGCAAGACCGAGTTGCTGGGATGTTGCGCTGGTTCGATCGGGATTCTGATCAGGCGCTCTCCCGGGACGAGGCGCCCGAACGTTTGAAACCGCTTTTCAGGCGAATCGACCGGGACGGCGACGGCAAGCTGAGCGGGGAAGAACTCGGCCCCGTCCTCGAACGTGCGGGAGGGCGTCCGGCTGCCCGGACGGCGCCGGGGACCGGGCACGGGGCGGATGCAGTTCGTCTTCCCGCCAGCGGACCACACTCTGTTGCGGTCGTCGAGGAACTGGTGCTTCACCACCAGCAACAAGACAAGGATTTGACCCTGAGAATCACCTATCCCGAGGGGGAGGAAGCGTTTCCGGTCATCCTGTTTTCCCACCGGGTCCAAGGCAATCGGGACGAATTTCAACCGCTGGCCGAACATTGGGCCGCCAACGGCTACGTCGTGCTTCAGGCCGATCATGCCGACACCGCAAGGATGGGCGAGGACTGGAGAGATCGTGCTCGGGACATGAGTTTTGTGATCGACTCCCTGGCAGCGATCGAAAGCGAGGTTCCCGGACTTGCCGCCAGAATGGATGCCACCCGGGTGGGCGCTAGCGGTCATCTGATCGGTTCCTATGCCGCTCTCGCGTTGGTGGGGATGAAAGGGATCGGTTTCGGCCCGGGAAACGAGAACGCGGACTTTCTGGATCCGCGAGTGGATGCGGTGCTGGCGCTCGGCCCTCAGGGGCGCGGACAGGAACTGGACGAGAATTCCTGGGAAGACATTGCCACGCCCCTGTTGGTGGCGGCGGGCTCCCGAATGCCCAGTCGCAGGACCTCCAACCCGGCCGAGTGGCGCACCGAACCCTATCGCTTCGCCCCGACCGGCAACAAGTATCTGCTCTGGGTCGAAGGTATGGACGCTGGTTTCGCCGGTCTCGGCCTCGGCAGCGACATCGATCCGGCTCCGGCTGCCTTCATCCGGGATGCGACCACCGCTTTCTGGGACGCGCACCTGAAAGACGATGCGCAGGCTCGTCAACGCCTGTACGCCTGGCCGGTTCCGGATGCGGACCAGCAGCGTTTCCGCCTCGAGAGCAATGGGAAGGCGCCAACAGATTTGCACGAGGACTACGATTTCGGCCGGCTCGACCGATTTCTCGAGGAATCGGTGCCGCGTTTCGGGGGCGGTTGTGCGTTCATCCTGATCCAGGGTGATCGCGTGATCCATCGCAACGCTTACGGAAGCTTCACCCCTGACGAGGTCGTCCCGATCGCCTCGGCCTCGAAATGGATTTCCGGCGGTGTCGTCATGGCCCTGGTCGATGCCGGCAAGATCAGCCTCGATGACACGGCTTCCCAGTATCTGCCCTACTTCACCGGCGTGAAAGCGGGTATCACCATTCGCCAGATGTTTTCCCACACCCACGGGCTGGCGGGCAACGCTCGCGATCAGCTGTGGAACACGTCGTTGACCATGGAAGAAGCGGTTCGCGCTATCGCCGGACTGGAATTGACGGCTGATCCGGGAACGGCCCTCTACTACTCCGGCCTGGGGATGCAGGCTGCCGGTCGGATCTGCGAAATCGCGTGCGGCAAGCCGTGGGCAGAGATCTTTCACCAAACCCTTGGAGAACCGCTGGGGATGAACCAGACCGACTACTGGGCCTTCGGCGCGGCGGAGAACCCCAACGTGGCGGGCAGCGTGAGGACCTGTGTCGATGACTACGGCAAGTTTCTGACCATGTTGCTCAACGGGGGAGTCTATCAGGGCAGGAGGATTCTCTCGCAGGAAGCCGTGGCCACCATGTTGTCGAATCAAAGCGGGAGCGTTCCCATCTTGCGGCACCCCTACGAAGTCCTCGACGTCATCGATCCGGCGCTCGCCAGCGCCCCCTACGGCATCGGTTGCTGGCTGGAGGATTTCGATTCGAGCACCGGTCAAACGACCATGATCACCTCCGGCGGCGGGTTTGGCTGCATGCCTTTCCTGGATCGGAACCGCAACGTGGCCGGCGTCTTCCTGCCGCACCATCGGAGCTGGAAAACGGACGCTCAGGGCCGCCGCTACAACGATGCCCATCGCGTTTATTTCGAAGCCAGGGCGATCCTCAACGATATCCTCGACGGCTAGCCCGGATATTTCATGAGCGCCAGTTGGAGATCTGCTCTGAGCGACTCAGAG
>CAZLUZ010000226.1:0-6382 GCA_964562825.1 uncultured Akkermansia sp. | reverse complement strand
TCATCGGAATCGCCCTCGGTGCGGTGCGGAAGAGACGGTTTGTCCAGTAATCAGTGATCATGATTACTGATTACTGACCCACTGAAAACCGAAACCTCTACCTTATCAACCAACACCTCCCCGTCTCCACCTCCCGGAGCGAACCAGAAGTAGTGCGACGGTTCCGGCCGCCAACGACCCACCTCGATCCAACGGTAACCCTCGGGCATCTCGCCCGGATCGCACGCCACGGCTAGCAGGGCTTCCCTGGTTTCCTTGTCGAAAATACCCGCCTCGAAGGCCGGAAGCTCAGCCGGACTCTCACCGGGCTCGTCGCCAACCCATCGCACCCGAACGCGGAGTTGCATCTCCACCCCGGGGTCAAAAGCGATGATCTCGAAAGGCAACAGCGCCCCCTGCCTCTCCTGAGGCCCAAAGAGCCGGATCGCCGATCTATCGTGGGCCAACTCGTCGGTCACTCTCTCCTCTCCACCTCCCGACCCCGACAGCACCAGGAGAGAATCCTCCACCTCCGCCTGCGCCCGCCGGAAGTCCGACCAGGATGGTCCGGACTCCACCAGTGATCGCCACCCCGCAATGATCGCTTCATCGGGCCCGGGCAACTCCGATACCTGAATCTCGCCACCCTCGGCCCGGCGGGCAAGCAGCTCCGCCGCGAGGGCCCGTCGCTCCCTCCAGATCGCCATCCACTCGGGTGATCGGGTCAGCCAAACCTTTTTTCTTCCTACCCGGCGGTCCAGCCAGGCCAGCCGGGCATACAGTGACGGCAGGGCTCCCATGCGCACGTTGTGGAGGCGGACGGGGTCCTCGCGCACCAGGTTCTCCGCCTCCCTCCAGGTCCGCACCGCGCGGGCAGTGAAATCCTCGGTGAACGGCGGACGACCCGGAGGATCGAAGATGGTCAAGGGCTTGCCCGCATCCGGATGCAGGGCGTGCAACTCGTCGAAATACGCGCGAATCACCCCGGCCGCCTCACCGTAGTAGCCCGAAAAGAAATCTTCGAGCAGCGGTTCTGCCGGCAGGTCCGGGTCCCAGAGCCACTTCGCCAAAAGCCAGGCCTTCAATTCGGCGAAGTCGGAGTGCCGTCCCTGGTAGATGCCCTGCGCCAACACCCCGACCGCTCCGTGCCGCCGAAAAAGACGGGCGTTCTCCCCCAGCACCCCGACGTTGGGAAAAGGGGACAGATAGTAGGGAAAATTGACCGCGTAATCCCACACCAGGAGATGGTCCGATATCGCCCCCCAACCCGCGAGGTCCTCGGCGAAGGCCCGGTTCTCAGGGCTGCCCTCGTCGGACAGAGGCCTGGAGAAGTCGCATTCGATGGAACAGATACGCGGTGCCACGTTGGTCCGGGGCCGAATCGTCCGCGGCGGCTTCCGGGTCGACTGGTAGGCCAGGGTCTCGATCCAGACATCGGGGAACTCCTCCTCCACCCGGGCGGCCACCCGGTTGACGAAGGCGATCAGCGGACCCGCCTGGCTACCCTCGCTCTCCGCAATCTTCCGGCAGCCTTCGCAGGTGCAGAAGTTGTGGCAGTCGTTCTGGCTGAGGCTGTAGATGGCGGCATCCGGGTCGCTCCGGATCCGATCGAGGAGGCGTTCTGTCACGATCTCTTCCACCACGGGGTTGGTCAGGCAGAGCTGGGTGGGATCCTTCACCCGGCGTCCGTCGACCTCGCTGAAATACTCGGGGTGATCGTCAAAAAATTCCTCCGGAGGACAGAGTTGGTGAAAGGTGTGGACGAAGAGCCCCGCGCCGAACCGGATTTTCCCACCGTGTTTGGCGAGGAGGCGAGCGGCGTTTCCGTTGACCCGGTTGCGCGCCGCGAAGTCTCCGTCGAACATGTCATACCAGAACGGCTCGCGCAGGAGAAAGGCCGGGCGATGGGTCTCGTCCACCGGCGGCACCGAGAAGGTATCGAGCCGCGGGATGACGCCGTGCCACGAGGCGAACCACCGGCACCCGCCGTGGTGCTCCAGGAGATGGTAGACGCCGTAAAGTGTCCCCCGAACCGATCCGCCGATCACGAGCAGGTGGGGCGGCCGCACCGCCAAACGAAATCCGTCATCCCCGAGCGCGTCCGGCTCCTCACCCTCTCCCAGCAGCGCGGTGGTGTGCCTGGTCCGGCCCAGGAGGATGGCTTGTTCGGGGAGCGGGCCCGCATCACTGACGACGGGCAGTTCCACCCCGGTCATGCGTGCCACGTGGACCTGAAGTTCCACCGCGGCATGTTTTTGTGAGGGCGAGGCGTCCTCGGGAATGACAATGGTGCGGGAGGCCGGTTTGCCCCGCGTGGCCAGGATGACGCCACCGCTGTCGGGCGCATCGTCCCGGGCGCCGGCCAGGGACGCGAGAAAAACGGCCGCAAAAATAATCCGGGGAAAAGGGAACCCCATGAGCATGATCGAGGAAAGTCCGGTCGGCGGACGGGAAATCAAGGCCGATCCCCCGGAAGTCCCGGAAAATCAGCCGCCGGAACCGGAGAGGGCCGCAGAAGCGCTCCCGCGCCGCTTGACCGCAGAACGCTTCGTCCCTAGGATCGCGGCATGTTCTCGACGCATCACCTCACCCGGCTCTGCTGCCTTTTCCTCTGCATCGGTTTCGCCCTCTGTGCCTCGGCGGAAGAACGTCCCCACATCCTCTGGATTTCCTCGGAGGACAACGGCCCGCAGCTGGGCTGCTACGGGGACGAGTACGCCACCACGCCAAACCTCGACGCCCTGGCCGCCCGAGGTTTCCGCTACACCAGGGCCAGTTCCAACGCGCCGGTGTGCGCCCCGGCCCGCACCACCATCATCACGGGGCTGTACCCGCCCTCCTCCGGCGGGGAGCACATGCGCTCGATGGTGCCCTTGCCCGAGGGGTTCAAGATGTTTCCCGCCTATCTCGCCGAGGCCGGCTACCACACCACCAATCCGGGAAAGAAGGACTACAACCGCCCGGAGACCCCTGGCACCTGGGCCGATGTGCCGAAGAGAAAATTCAAGCGCACCTGGCAGGCCCGCGAGGAGGGGCAGCCCTTTTTCGCGGTGTACAATTTCACCATCTCCCACGAATCGAAGATCCGGAACAACATAGAGCCGGAGAACCAGATCCACGATCCGGCGGAGGCGCCCCTTCCGGCCTACCACCCCGATACCCCGGAGGTGCGCGGCGACTGGGCCCAATACTATGACCGGCTCACCATGATGGACGCGGAGTGCGGCGCCGTGCTGGCCGATCTCGAGGCGGATGGTCTGGCGGACGACACCATCATTTTTTACTGGGGAGACCACGGCTCGGGTATGCCCCGGAGCAAGCGCTGGCCCTACAATTCGGGCCTGCACGTTCCCCTGATTGCCTATTTCCCCGAAAAGTGGCGGCATCTCGCGCCGGAGGGATACCGCGCCGGAGGTGCCAGCGACCGTCTTGTCTCGTTCGTCGACCTCGCGCCCACGATGCTCAGCATCGCCGGGATCGAGCCGAAGGACTGGATGCAGGGCCATGCCTTTGCCGGAGAATACTCGGCGGAAGCTCCCGAGTTCAGCTATGGATTCCGCGGGCGCATGGACGAGCGGGTCGACCTGGTGCGCACGGTGATGGATCAGCGCTACGTTTACCTCCGCCAATACATGCCCCACCGCATCTACGGGCAATACATCCAATACATGTTTCAGACCCCGACCACCCGGGTGTGGGAGGAGATGTTTCGGGCCGGGAAATTGAACGAGGCGCAGTCGCATTTCTGGCGGGAGAAACCGACCGAGGAACTGTACGATCTGCGTACGGACCCCAGCGAGGTGGTCAACCTGGCCGGTTCCCCGGACCATCGCGAAGTGTTGGAAAAGATGCGGCAGGCGCACCTGGAATGGGCGCGAGAGATCCGCGATGTGGGTTTTCTGCCCGAGGACGAGATCCATTCCCGGTCCGAGGGGAGCACACCCTACGAGATGGGCCACGATCCGGAAAAATATGATTTCGAGGCCGTCTTCGCGGCGGCGCGACTGGCCTCGGACCGCTCGGTGCAGGACCCGGGCGAGATCCTACCGCTGCTGAAATCTGGAGACAGTGCGGTCCGCTACTGGGGCGCCCAGGGATTGTTGATCCGCGGAGAGGAGGGAGTCGCGGCGGGGAGAGACCAGCTTCTCGATCTGCTGAACGACGAATCGGGCAGTGTGGCTGCGGTGGCTGGGGAAGCGCTGGGGCGCTTCGGCGGTGAAGAGGATGCGAGGCAGGCCGTGGACCGTCTCGTCGAGTTGGCCGACCAGAACCGGAACAGCGTTTTTGTCGCGATTCTGGCGAACAACGCCCTCGACTTCGTGGGCGAGCGTGCGGCTCACCGCATGGCCGACATCCGCAAGCTGCCCCGGAAGCCGGCCTCGCCGCTGCCGCGGACGAGCGGATATGTAGGTAACCTCTTGGATTCGGTAATCACCGATTAGCCACTGACTACTGTCTACTGATTACTGATTACTGATTACTGACTACTGACTACTGACTACTGACTACTGATCACCTCGCCGAGCACGCTATCGAGGTGGCTCTTGATCGCGGCGGCCCAGAGACGGTAGCTCTCGCTATTGAGGTGCAATCGGTCGTCGACAAACAGGTCGGCACGCGGGTCACCCCTTTCGTCCAGGTAGAGACTCTCCGTCCCGATGAAATAGGTATCCTCCCGCTCCCGGCACAAGGCGCGAATCGCTTCGTTGGCGGCGCGGGTCTGCTCCCACACGTGACGCCGCTTCTCCGTCGGCGTGATCGCGATGCAGAAGACGGGCACCCCCGGAGCATGGTGGGCCACCCGGTCCCGAAAGTAGCCGAACAAGCGCGCGATCTCGGCGGGTGTCTTGTCCGCCGGTTCGTCCTCCCGCCCCTCGCCCTTGATGTCGTTGGCCACGAAGACCACCACCGCCCGAAATCGATGCGGGGCGATCAGCCGATCGGCATACACCGCCAGATCCGAAAAGCGCGACCCGCCGAACCCCCGCTGGATGGCATGATACGGTGACATGTCGTCGCCAATCGTGTCCCACCGCCGGATGCTCGAACTCCCCACGAACAGGATGGCGTCGGCCGGATGAATCTCGCCCCGGTCCCGCTCCTCCAGCTTGAGAATGTCGGACTCCCACTTCGCCACCGACCACGCCCGGTAGCGCTCGATGGATTCGTCGGGGGTAACCTGTCCGCTGCGGTCGTCGCTGCGAACGGCCTCGGCTGGAGCCAGCGACAGCAAGATCAGGATGACGGGCGAGAAAAGGAAGGACAGGTCTTTCATGGAGTCGGATTTCATTCAACCATCAGACGACTCCGGAAGCAAAGAAAGCCTCTCCGATCCGCAAGCCGCGGTATGCCGGGCCTCAACCGTGTTCCCGGATCTCGCCCGGCACCTCCGAGGCGGCGGCCACCGCGGTCTCCATGACCTCGCCGATGGCGCGAACCTCGCGGGTCCGACCGGCCCGCACGGTCAGGGCGAGCACCTCTCCGCTGGCGATGCCGATCCCCGCCGTCATCCCGGTTCCCCGGAGCATGACCCCGAAATCCTCCAGGAGTCCGGTCGCCGCCTCCCGGGCGGCGTTCCGCGAGGCCGCGACGGGTTCTCCCCCCAGGCCGAAGACGGCGCGGTAGGTCCCCGAAAAAACCTGGCAAGCGCCGGCACCCCGGCGTTCCAGGGCACGGCGAAAGGTTTTCTCCAGGTCCTCGATCAGGTTCGCCGCATCGGCCCCGGGCAGGGCGGCCAGCGTCTTTTCGAAGGGATCGACCCGCAGCGCCAGCACCGCCACCTCGAAGGATGCCCCCGGCATCTCGTCAGGCCGGTCGAGCAGTTCCTCGAGCGCCTGCTCCCGTCCCTGGCGCCCGAACTCGGCACGGATGAATTCCCGCTCGCGCAGTCCCCGGACCATCTGGTTGAACTCGGCGCCCAGGATGCCCAGCTCGTCGGCCCGGGTAAACCCCACCCGACTGCGCAGGTCGCCGCGACCGATCCGCAGGGCGGCCCGACGCAACTCGTCGATGGGGTCGACCACCAGACGAGCCATGAGCCAGGATCCGAGGATCCCGAAAACCAGACAGACCGCCGCCACCCAGCCGGCGAAGACCCGCTGGTCCTCCGCGGCCAGGAGCAGCAGGGCCAGGCCGGGACAGAATCCCGCCGCGATCGTCCAGAAGATGCCCCGACCGGTCAGGGACAGGGGCAGGGCACCGGGAGTTTTCCAGGGTCTTTCGCGCCGGGAGAAAAAGCTGCGGTAGAGAAGCTTCTGGCCGAGCAGGTCGACGACGAGGAATCCCTGGGTCAGGGCCATGGCCGCACCGATCAGGATCGAGATGGTCAGGTCGCGCAGGTAGGGCAGACCGGCGTCGTCCAGGGGGAACCAGAGACCCGGGATGGAGCCGAACCATCCCACCG
>CAZLUZ010000225.1:0-6471 GCA_964562825.1 uncultured Akkermansia sp. | reverse complement strand
CCGCCGCGTTCAACGACAACGGCGCCGGGGTGCGCGGGGACATGGGGGCGGTGGGCAAGGCCATCCTCCTCGATCCCGAGGCTCGGGACCCGTGCCGGAGCACCGATCCGACCCACGGTAAGGTGCAGGAGCCGATCCTGCGGCTGACGCATCTGCTGCGGTCTTTCCCCGAGACTCCCTCGAGCAACCCGCCCAAGCTCGGCCGCATCGTGGTGAGAAACGTGGACGAACCTTTCGGGCAGGCGCCTCTCTACGCCAACTCGGTTTTCAACTTCTTCCTCCCCGATTACCAGCCGCCCGGACCCCTCTCGGACCAGGGGCTCTTCAGTCCGGAGATGCAGATCATCACGGAACCCAAGGCGGTGGATACCGCCAACTACCTGCACACGGCGATTCGTTACGGCATCAGCGTCGACGGCATCTTCGACGAGAATGTCTATCTGGGACTCGCCGAGGTGATCGCGGCCGCCGAGGATATCGATGCGCTGCTCGAATACGTGGACCTGATGATGACGGCGGGCAACCTCTCCGCGGAGACCCGCGAGAGATTGCGCGTTGCGCTGACCGAACTCAGCGAGACCCAGGACGCCGATTTCGTGGCTCGTGCCGCGGTGCAGCTGCTGGTGACGTCTCCCGAATTCGTCGTCCTGAAATGACGACGCTTCCCACCCCCGTTTTGAGATAAGAATCGACCGATGAAAAAGAGCAAATTCACCCGCCGCAATTTCCTGGGCTACAGCTACGAATCCTGCCTGGCGGCGGGCACGGCGAGCCTCTTTTCCACCATCCTCAACCTTCGGCAGATCAACGCCGCTGCCGGCGACAATCCGGAGAACACCGATTTCAAGGCGATGGTCTGCGTCTTCCTCTTCGGCGGGAGCGATTCCGCCAATATGGTGATCCCCTTCGACATCGACACCTACGCCGCCTACGCCGCGGCGAGAACCAACTTGGCCATTCCCCGGGAGGCGCTGCTGCCGCTGACCGACGCCGCCTATCCCGCGCAATTGGGATTTCACCCGTCGATGACGGGGTGTGCCGAGTTGTTTGCCGGGGGCAATCTGGCGGTGCTGAACAACGTCGGCACCATGATCGAGCCGGTGACCAAGGAGCAATACCAGAACCGGTCGGTGCCTCTGCCTCCCAGTCTTTTTTCGCACAGTGACCAGCAGCTTTTCTGGCAGACCTCGGTCCCGGAGACGGCGGACGCTTTCGGCAAGACGGGGTGGGGAGGCCGGATCGCCGACCGTCTTTACGACCCGAACAACAGCATCTCGATGAACGTCTCTCTGTCGGGTTCGAACTTTTTTCAGGTAGGCAATAATGTGGTGCCTTTCCGGGTGGAGAGCGGCGGAGGCAGCGGATATCTCTGGAGTTCGAGTAATGAAGCCCGGCAGCAGATCAAGTATGGGGCGCTCCGGGATCTCTTTGCGCGGGATCACGCCAACGTGCTGGAACAGGCCTTTGCCGACGTGTCGGAGCAGGCCATCGTCGATGCCGAGACCCTGCAGACGGCCCTGGAGGGCGCCACCGATTTCAGCGGGATGCTGCCGGCTAGTGGTTTGGGCGCGCAGCTGAACACGATCTGTCAGCTGATCGAGCGGCACGAGGTGCTGGGGCTGAACCGGATGATCTTTTTCTGCGCTACGGGCGGTTTCGACACCCACAGCAACCAGAACAATGCCCAGCCCGGTCTGCTCGCCGGGGTGGATGCCGGTTTCAAGGGATTCTTCGACGCAATGGCCTCAATCGGCCGGGAGGATGCGGTGACGATGTTCAGTGCGTCCGACTTCGGGCGGACTTTCGACTCGAACGGGCGGGGTTCCGATCACGGCTGGGGAGGTCATCACCTTATCGCCGGGGGCGCGGTCAACGGGGGACGGCATTTCGGGGAGTTTCCCGATATCACCATGGGCGGGCCTCTGGACACGGGGAGGGGCCGCTGGATTCCGACCACCTCGGTGGACCAGTATGGAGCCACCCTGGCGAAGTGGTTCGGCGTCAGCGACAGCGATCTTCTCACGGTCTTTCCCAACCTGGGCAATTTCGACGGGGCCGACATCGGATTCATGGCTGCGCCGCTGGCGTGATCGTCATCTCCTGCCTTCGGGATGAAACGAGTTCTGTTGCTTTTTTTTCTTTTCCTCTTCGTTGCGGGGGTGGGCTACTTTTTGTTGCATCGGTCGACCGAGAGGGAGGTGGTCGATGGGGAACCGGACCGGAATGAGGTAGCCGAGGCGGGGTCCCGGTCCGAGCCGGGCAGCCGCACTGGCGCGGAGCCTCCGGAGGGAGCGACGCCTCCGGCACCGGAACCAGAGAGTCGGGCGTCTCGGTCACTTCTCTATGGGCATCGGGAGACCGGGACCAGAATCGAGGATGACCTGGAGTTGGTGCATTCTCTCTTTTTCAACTACAGGACGGTGTATCGGGAGAATCCGGTGGGGACCCACGAGGAGATCATCGCGCAGCTTCAGGGGGGCAACGATCGGGGAATCGAGTACCTGGAGAAGAACCACCCGCACGTGGTGAGGGGGAGGTTGTTGGACCGGTGGAACACCCCGTATTTTTTTCATGCCGTGGCGAGGGACAGGATGGAAGTCTGGTCGGCGGGACCCGATCGCGAGTTCGGCACCGGGGATGATGTGGTCAACCGGGATTACCCGGAGTATCCGCCGATTCCCGGGGAGGCCTCCTTGGGCCGTGAAGGGGTGCGGTCTGCTGAACCTCTGGGGTAGGACGGCTGCTTGCCGGAGTTTGGGGTAGCTTTTTGCGACTAACCATCCGCGACTCAACCGGCGCGGAGGATGGCCGCCGCCTCTCGGGCAAAATAGGTCAAAATCATGTCGGCCCCGGCCCGCTTGATGCCCGTCAGCGATTCCAGAATCACTCCGCGCTCGTCGATCCAGCCGGCCGCCGCACCCGATTTGATCATGAGGTATTCGCCGCTCACCTGGTAGGCGGCCAGCGGAAGATCGGAGCGCTGACGCAGCGCATGAATGATGTCGAGGTAGGGACCCGCCGGCTTGATCATGAGTATGTCGGCTCCCTCCGCGGCATCGAGATCGGCCTCCCGAAGAGCCTCGCGCGCGTTCGCCGGGTCCATCTGGTAGGTCTTTTTGTCCCCATCCCGAGGCGCCGAATCGAGGGCCCCTCGAAAAGGCCCGTAGTAGGATGAGGCATATTTGGCCGTGTAGCTGAGAATGGATACCGTTTCGAACCCGCCCTCATCCAGCGCCTCCCGGATCGCTCCGACCCTGCCATCCATCATGTCGCTCGGCGCCACGACGTCGGCCCCGGCGCGCGCGTGACAGAGGGCCTGGCGGCAGAGCACCTCGACCGTCTCGTCGTTGACCACCTCGAAGCCGCCCGGATTCGATCGATTCACGATGCCGTCGTGCCCCTCCGAGTTGTAGGGATCCAATGCCACATCGGTGATCACCGTCGCCGAGGCCGCGTGATCCTTGATGGCGCGAATGGCGCGGGGAATGAGGCCCTCGTCGCGGTATGCCTCTTCCGCCATCGGAGTCTTGAGCGAGTCGTCGATCGCGGGAAAGAGGACGAAAGCGGTCACCCCCGATTCCAGTGCCCGGTCCACCTCCCCGAGCAGACCGGACAGGCTCCAGCGAAAACAACCCGGCATCGAGTCGATCGCCTCGTCTTCCGGTCGATCGTGGAGAAACAGAGGGTAAATGAGATCCTGCGGGTGCAGGGTGGTCTCGCGCACCAATCCCCTGATTGAGGCACTTTTTCGGTTGCGGCGAGGGCGGGTTACCAATTTCATTCTAGCTGTTCTGGGGAGGGACTTGATTTCAGGGGGGAAGGGGCAATTTCCGGAGGCAATTTGCCTCACCCTTGCTTTATTGTAGAGCAGACTTAGCTCTGAAAATTGAAGTTTTTCTTTTAATTAATAAAAAATATGGGTAATTAAAGCCCATTTCCAAGCACAACGGGGGGTTAGCATGCTGCAATTACAATTTCCGATCAACGCGAACGGGGAAGTTTTTGAATATCTTCTCGAGGAGCCTCTCGTTTCCGTGGGTCGCCGGCACGACAACGACATCCGGATCAAGGAAACCTACATCTCGGCCTATCACGCGCAATTCACTCTTGGCGAGGACGGGGAGTATTACCTGGAGGACCGGGATTCGAGCAACGGGACCTACCACAACGGCGAGCGGTTGAGCGGCAAGGTTCGCGTCGGTCTGGGGGACACGCTGAGATTTGGTTCGCTCAAGTGCTACGTGGCCGAGGCGACCCCGTCGATAGTGATGGAGGGAGGTGAGACCGGGATCGCCAAGCGTGAGGGGCTGCGACCGGACCAGAAATCCTCTCTCGTGACGGCGACCCGAAACGTGTTTTACGCTATCGATCGCCAGAAGGCTGGGGAGGCGTCCCGCGTGGGAGAAGTCGGCGGATTCGGCTCCCGGGAACACCGAAAGAAACCCGACGGATTGGAGGAATTTCAGGAAAAGTTGCTCCTCCTGGAGGAGGAACATCGCGAGTTGAAAGAGCACTTGGCCCAGGCCGAGGAGCAACTCAAAAAGTCGCGCGAGGAACTGGAGGCCAAGACCGGGGAACTGGCGAAAGAGCGGAACCTGGTGAAGGAACTGAAAAAAGAGCACAGAGATGCTCTCTCGCAGGTCGAGGGAAAACTCCGCGCGAGGGAATCGGAGACGAACAAACTCGCCCGGAAACTGCGCGCCGCGATCACCGAGATCGATGAGCTGCGCAACCAGCTCAAGTATGGAGACGACGACAGCATCGCCAGGCTTCACCAGATAACGGAGCAGCTCAGCGAGGCGAAGGATGACAACGTCCTGCTCCAGGAGAGTCTGGAAACGCTGACGCAGGAGAGGGACAAACTTCGCGAGCAGTGCCTCGAGCTGGTGCAGAAGCTCCGGCGGACCCGGGAAGGGTTTTCCTTTTTCCTCAACAAGGCGAGAGAGCGTCTCCGGGGAACGGATAGCCGCAATGCCGAAATCGTGGCCGAGCATGGGGAAACGGTGCGTCGGCTGAAAACAACGAACGCGGAATTGGAGACCCTCCGTCTCGCTGTGGAACAGATGAAACAGGAACACCGGGAGAAGCTCGAGACCGAGGTGTCGGCACGTACCGAGGCGGAGAGACGGGCGGAGGAGGTGTCGCGGGAACTCGAGTCGGTGCAGATCAGTGCGAAGGACGACGCCCATCGCGTGACCCAAGATTTCCAGAAGAAACTGGCGACGGAGAAAAAGGGCCGCGAAAAAGCGGCCCGATCCGCGGAGCGGCTCCAGGCGATGGTCGACGAGACGCGCCACGAGGTGGAGGTCCACCAGGCGAGGGTCAGGGAGCTGGACGAGACCTTGCGTCATCTCCGTAAGGAGAAAGCAGCGTCCGAGGAGACCCTGGAAAAGAAGAATCGGGAGTTGGAGGAATCGAACCGCAAGCTGCTGGGGCTGACGCGCGATTTGAACGAATACGAGGCTCAAGTCGCGGAGGCAGCGGCTCAGGCGGAGCAGCTGCGCGAAGAAAAGGAGGGATTGCGCGAGGAGACCGAGAAACTCGGCGACGAAAAGGATGAGTTGATCCGCGAGATCACGCGCCTGACCGAGGATCACCTCGATCTATCGGGATCGCTGGAACGGGATCGCGAGGAGAGTGACCGGGTGGCGGAGAAGCTGAACGAGTTGGTCAGCCGGTTGAAGGATTCCGAGCGCAAGGTCGTCCATCTCCGCGAGTTGGAGAATTCCCTGGAGCGGTCGGTGGTCCGGGCCCACCGCAGTGCCCTGAGTCGTCGCGGCATCTACAGCGAGAACGGCAAGGAACCGACCGAGATCTGGCCGGAGACCGAGGTGATGATCTGCCGGGAATTGATCGAAAAGATGGAGTTGCTCGAGGATCTGTTGAAGGCCTACCAGCAGCGACGGTTTTTCCCCAAGTTCGCCGAACAGTTGAATTTGCTGCAGGAGAGTTTCATGGCCTTGTTGCGGAATCACTCGGTGGATCAATTCAATCTCGAGCCGGGAACGGAGCTTTCCGTGGAATCGCGCAAGAAGATCCAGTTGATCAGCGTGGACGATCTTGAGGACCCGAGGATTCGGAAGCTTTCGGCGCAGAAAAAGGGTCGGGATCGCAAGACCACGGTGCTCGAGACGCTTCGTCCCGGGTACATTTATCGAAACGGCGGGAAGGATGTGATTATCCGGAAGGCCGAGGTGGTTGTCGCCTAGGATCTCCCAGGGTCGGGGCGACTGTTCCGGCGTGCCGTCGGGAGGCCTTTTTTCCTTTATCGTTTTCCGGGTCGACACCCGGTGCCTGAGGAGCGGGCTGCCTTCAGCAACCCTTTGCCGGGACAGGACGATTGTCGCGTGGATCAGGAGACAGGAGACAGGAGACAGGAGACAGGAGACAGGAGACAGGGGCGATAAGGGGACAGGACGATTGTCGCGGGGGCGATTAGCCCAGGGCGATAAGGGGACAGGACGATTGTTG
>CAZLUZ010000224.1:0-6519 GCA_964562825.1 uncultured Akkermansia sp. | reverse complement strand
TCACCCCCAGGGCCCAGCCGGGAAATCCCAAACCCCGGCTCTTCCGCCTCCCGGCACACGACGCCATCATCAACCGCATGGGCTTCAACAACCCCGGCATCGATGGGTTGCTCCGCAACCTCCGGCATTCCACCCGCTCTTTCCGCCCTTTCACCGGCGTTCTCGGCATCAACATCGGTAAGAATTTCGACACTCCCAACGATAGGGCGCACGAGGACTACGGGGCCGCTTTTGACGCCGTCTACGGGATCGCCGATTACGTGACGGTCAATCTGTCCTCCCCCAATACCTCGGGACTCCGCGACCTCCAGGCGATCGGCCCCTGCCGCGACCTCATCCAAACCCTGCAGGAGCGGCGCGTAAGACTCGCCCCGAGTCATCGCGACAGGCATGTCCCCATTCTCATCAAGATCGCTCCGGACCTGGACGATGACGATATCACCGCCCTGGCCGAGGTCTTCAGCCAGACCCAGATCGACGGTGTCATCGCCACCAACACCACCATCTCGCGAGATCGTGTCGCCGGTCACCCTCTGGCCGGCGAGAACGGAGGACTCAGCGGAGCCCCCCTACGCGACCGCTCCACCCGCGTCGTGGAATTGTTGCGCCGCAATCTGGACACGGAAATTCCTATCATCGCCTCCGGAGGCATCCTCTCGACCGATGACGCCCGGGAAAAGCTCGCCGCCGGCGCCGAACTGGTACAGATCTACACGGGCCTGGTCTTTCGCGGCCCCCGCCTGGTGAAACATCTCGCCGCAATCTGAGCCCCAACCCGGCTCTACGCGGATGTGGCAGGAGAAGGAGATTCTCCCAAGGAAATCGCATTTCTGCGGATTTTCAAAATTTTCATAATTGTATTTGCAGTTATTTATGGTGATTATATATTCTCTCCAGCCGCCCGCCGGAGATGTCCACCCTAGCCTCGTTCCCCGAATCGCTCCACGCCACCGCAGCCCACCGTCCGGGCGCAACCATCATCGTGCCCGTCTACAATGAGGAACCCGGTGTTCTGGAGAATTTTGGCCGTCTTCGCTCCTATGTCGAAGAGCGCTTGAGCGGGCATTTCGACGTCGAGATTCTTTTCGTCAACGACGGCAGTTCCGACAGGTCCGGCCAGATTCTCAACCAGATCGAGCGGACTCACTCCCGGGTGCGGGTGGTGCATCACCCCTTCAACCGGGGACTGAACGAAGCGATCAAGACCGGCTTTGCCAATGTGCATACGGAGTATGCCGTGACCATCGATTCGGATCTGAGCTACGCGCCCGAGCACATCGGCCGGCTTCTCGACACGCTCATCGAAAAGAACGCCGATCTCGTGCTCGCCTCGCCCTACATGGAGGGGGGACGAGTCACCAATGTGCCTCTCGACCGTCTCATTCTCAGCCGCTGGGCCAACCGCTTCCTTTCCCTGATCTCCCCGAAGAAGCTCTCCACCTTTACCGGCATGGTCCGGGCCTACCGCATGCCCTTCGTCCGCGGCATCGACCTCAAGGCGGGGTCCATGGACATCAATCCCGAGATCATCTACAAGACGATGCTGCTCCGGGGGCGCATCGAGGAGATTCCCGCCCATCTCGACTGGAGCGGACTCGCCACCAAGGGCCCGAAGAAGCGCCGACGCAGTTTCGGCATGCAGTGGAACACCCTGGCCATCCTCTTTTCAGGCTTCCTTTTCCGGCCTTTCCTTTTCTTCTTCCTGCCCGGAGCCTTCCTCACCGGTGTCGCCCTGCTCATGGGTATCTACCTGGTAATCCACACCGGGGTCCACTACCAGGACCTGCCCGTGGCCTTCGGGTCCTTCTACCACAAACTCGAGGCGGCGGTCGATTCGGTGTACCGACACCACGGCTACTTCTTCGCCTTCACCGCGACCCTGCTCATCGTTTCGGTCCAACTGCTCACCCTCGGCATCATGAGCCTGCAGAGTAAGCGCTACTTCGAAGAGATCTTTCACCTCGGCACCAGCATCTACCGCAAGCAGTCCGGTTTAGACACGGAGGCCCAGGCGATACGGCATCATCTGCCGGACGACCCCGCATAACAACACCACAGATACCCCAAACAGACAGACTACCATGCCCGCCATATCCATACCGAAGACCATGACCCTGCCGTCCGATCAGGACAGCACGGGTCGAACCCTGGGCGACCGGGAGATCGAATTCGTCAGCGAAGCGATCCGTTCCGGCACGCTGACCAGCACGAAGGGAACTTTCACCAAGAGATTCGAGTCCGCTTTCGCCGAGAGCATCGGTTCCCGTCACGGAATCGCCTGCAACTCAGGCAGCGCCGCCATCCATATCGCGGTGGCCGCCCTCAAGCTCGAGCCGGGGGACGAGATCATTACCACGTCTGTAACCGATATGGGGGCCCTCACCCCGATTCTTTTCCAGGGAGGCATTCCGGTCTTCGCCGACATCGACCCGGGGACATGGAACATCACCGCCCGGAGCATCCGCGAAAAAATCAGCGATCGGACGCGGGGAATTATCGTGACTCACCTCTTCGGGAATCCCTGCGAGATGGGACCCATCATGGACCTGGCGCGGGAACACGAACTTCCCGTTATCGAAGACAGCGCCCAGGCCCTGCTCGCTACCTGCGGAGGACGTCACATCGGCACGATCGGCGATATCGGCTGCTTCTCCCTCCAGCAGGGCAAGCACATCACCACCGGAGAAGGCGGCATCGCCGTCACGGACCATCCCGAATACGCCCGGGAGATGTTTCTCTTCGTCAACAAGGCATGGGGCTACGGCGACGAGAAACCGGACCACTATTTCTCCGCCCTCAACTACCGCCTCTGCGAACTCCAGGGCGCGGTGGCTCTCGCCCAGTTGGAGAAGCTCGCATCGGTGGTAGAGCGTCGCCAACGCACCGCGGATCGTCTCACCGCGAAGCTCTCCGGGCTTAACGGTGTCCTACCTCCCTTCCCCGCAGCAAACGCGACTCATGCCTATTGGAAATACTGCCTCAACGTGGACCCTCAGGTGCACCCGAAAGGGGCGGTGCGGCTCGGTGGATTTCTCCGGGAGCGCGGCATTGCCTGCGCCCCGCGTTATATTCAGAAACCGGCCTTCCGTTGCCAGATTTTCGCCGAGCAGCGCACCCTGGGCAACAGCCGTTTCCCCTTCAACCTGGCCCGCCCCGAGGCCCTGGACTACTCGCCGGAGAAGTATCCAGGCACTTTCGAGGGCTTGGAGAGGGTTCTCGTCCTCCCCTGGAACGAAGCCTATACCGAGGAACACATCGATTATATCGCCGATGCCGTCATCGAAGGTGTGAACGCGCTCTGATTACCTGGAACCGAAGAACACGAAAGGAACCCGACATGACTCAGGACCCTATCCGCTTTGCCATCATCGGTGCCGGGGGCATCGCCCAGGCCTACGCCCAAGCCTTTGCCAGATCGGAGCGAGCCTCTCTCACCGCGGTCGTCGACATCGATGTCGCCGCGGCCCATCACCTCGGTTCCCCCGTCGGAGCTGCGATCTACGGATCAATCGACGAACTCCTCATCGCCGCCGACCGGATCGACGCCGTCATCGTCTCCACACCGCCGGTGACCCACCCGGAGATCGCCGTCCGCCTCCTCGAGGCTGGTATCCACGTGCTCTGTGAGAAACCCCTCGCCATCGATTTCGACGGCGCCATGGCCATGGCGCGGGCCGCCCTCCAGTCCGATGCCATCCTCACCATGGCCTCGAAGTTCCGCTGCGTCGAAGACGTGGACAAGGCCAGGGAAATCGTCAGACGCGGGGACATCGGAGACCTCGTCCTCTACGAGAACGCCTTCACCTGTTTTGTCGATATGACGGACCGCTGGAACTCGAAGAAGACCGTCTCCGGAGGTGGCGTTCTGATCGACAACGGCACCCACTCCCTGGACCTGGCCCGCTATTTTCTGGGTCCCATCGAGGAGCTCCAGGTGATCGAGGGACTCCGCCTGCAGGGGCTCGACGTCGAGGAGACCGTCGCCATCTATCTGAAGAGCCGCGCCGGTGCCATGGGCAACATTGATCTCTCCTGGACCATCAACAAGGGGCTGCCCTGGTATATCAACCTGCACGGCAGCGCAGGTTCCATCGCGCTGGGTTGGAAGGAATCGAAGTGGAAACCCGCGGACGGAGACTGGGAGGTCTTCGGCTCGGGTTACGACAAGGTCGCCGCCTTTCTCTACCAGATCGACAACTTCGCCGGGGCCATCCGAGGGGAGGAATCCCTCCTCGTCTCCATCGAGGACGGACTCGCCTCGGTGCTCGCGGTGGAGGCGGCCTATCGCTCGATGAACACGCGCCCCTGGATCTCGGTCGATTCCTGCCGGACCAATGGAGGCGAGGTGGAACGCTCCCTCCCCGGGGCTGTTGAGGTGGCCGGTTGATCGATCGCCCCCCCAGATTGGCATGACCTCCTCCCAGCCCTACCTCGTCAGCCGACCCCAGGTGCGGCCCCCGGTTCGCGTTCACCCGACCGCCCTCATCGAGGAGGGCGTGTCGCTGGGCGCGGGAACGGCGGTGTGGGACAACGTCCATATCCGCCACCACACCCGCATCGGGGAACAGTGCATCGTCGGAGGAAAGACCCAGATCGCCTACGACGTTTCCATCGGCAACCGGGTCAAGATCAACTCCGCGGTCTACATCTGCACCGCGGTCACGATCGAGGACGGTGTCATGATCAGTGCCGGAGTCATTTTCACCAACGACCGCTTTCCCCGGGCGGCCACTCCCGATCTTGCGGAACCGCTATCCTCAGCCCCCGACGCAGACACCCTGCCCACCCTGGTCCGCGAGGGAGCCACCATCGGCGCCGGTGCCATCGTCGGTTGCGACCTCGAGATCGGCCGCTTTGCCATGATCGGGATGGGCTCGGTGGTGACCCGATCGGTCGGTGACTTCCACCTCGTGGTGGGCAATCCGGCCCGCCACATCGGATATGTCTGCCGGTGCGGCCAGAAAATCGCGGACCTGTCCGCAGAACAAACCCAACGCGAAATCTCATGTCCATCCTGCCAACGCAACTTCCGGATCGAGGAGAGCCGGGTCCTGGAGAGAATCTGAACCCGGGTGCGCGAGCCCCCCGCAACTGGGCCGTCATCGGCGGCGGCATCACGGGGATGACGCTCGCGCTGCGTCTCCGCCAGATGGGCCATCGGGTCACGTTGTTCGAGGCAGGCGCCCACCTCGGCGGCCTGGCCGATGCCTGGCAACTGGGTGACATCACCTGGGACCGCCACTACCACGTCACCCTCCTCTCCGATGCCCACCTCCTCGGGCTCCTCGGGGAACTCGGCATCCGCGAGGACATGGTCTGGTCCGAGACAAAGACCGGGTTCTACACCGGAGGCGAGTGGTATGGAATGTCCAACAGCCTGGAGTTTCTTCGCTTTCCCCCGCTGGGCTTGCTCGACAAGCTCCGTCTCGGCGGCACCATTTTCCTTGCGTCAAAGTTGCAGGACTGGAAAAGGTTGGAGAAGATCCCCGTGGAGGACTGGTTGCGTCGCTGGTCGGGCGACCGCACCTTCGAAAAGATCTGGCTTCCCCTGCTGCAGGCCAAACTCGGAGAAAACTACCGCAAGGCCTCGGCCGCGTTTATCTGGGCCATCATCGCCCGCATGTATGCGGCTCGCCGCAGCGGGTTGAAAAAGGAGATGTTCGGATACCTCGAAGGAGGCTATCACCACTTCCTGGGCGCCTTCACCCGGCACCTCGCCCGGGCCGGCGTCACGGTGCGGACCCATGCCCCGATCCACGGCGTTCGCTCGGCGCCGGACGGCCGGCTCACCGTGAAAACCGTCAGCGGCGAACGCCAGACCTTCGACCGGGTAGCGGTCACCCTGCCATCCCCGGTGGCGGCCAGGCTCTGTCCCGAGATATCGCCCGTCGAAAGGGAAAAACACGCCGGGATCAGCTACCAGGGCATCGTCTGCGCCTCGGCCCTGCTGCGCAAACCACTCCGGGGCTACTATGTCTCCAACATCACCGATCCAGCGCCCTTTACCGCGATCATCGAGATGACCGCCCTGGTCGATCCGGCCAACTTCGGGGGCAAGACACTGATCTATCTGCCCAAGTATGTCGATCCGTCCGATCCCATCTTCGAGCGCGACAGCGAATCGATTATCGGGGAGTTCCGCTCGGCCCTCCTGCGAATGCATCCGCACCTCACGGCGGACGACATCGTCACCTGGCGAGTGTCCCGGGTGCGCAACGTGCTCGCCCTCTCCACGCTGGGCTATTCGGAGTCACTCCCTCCCATGGACACCTCCGTGCCCGGACTGCACATCGTCAACTCCGCCCACATCGTCAACGGGACCCTCAACGTGAACGAGTGCGTTCACTTGGCCAACCGCGTCGCGGCACGGTTGGAGATCGCGGCCGTGCCGGATGCGTAACCCTTTTCACCCCGTCTCCGAGATGAAACCGATCTGTAGCCTGTCCCTGGACCTGGACAACCAGTGGTCCTACATGAAAACCCATGGAGATGCCAGGTGGGAGGATTATCCGTCCTACC
>CAZLUZ010000223.1:0-6526 GCA_964562825.1 uncultured Akkermansia sp. | reverse complement strand
ATTCGGGGGCGCTGCGATCGTGGGGGACGAGGTGTTTATACTGGACCGCGAAAACGACCGGGTCGACCGCCTGCTCTGTCTCGACCTGGCCACGGGATCGGAGAAATGGAGTTTCTCCAACGAGGTGGAGGGGCGTCTGCCCCATCCGGGCTCCCGTGGCGTTCCCTTTGTCGAGGAAGACGCCATCTTCTTCGTCGGTGGCTTCGGCCACGTCTACAGCATCGACCGGGAGACGCGCGAACTCAAATGGCAGGTATCGCTCCAGGACCGCTACGGCGCGGAGCCTCCCAAGTGGGGCTGGGCCCAGAGTCCGGTGATTTCGGGGAACGTTCTGGTGGTTCCCGCCATGAGCGAGGACACCGGACTGGTCGGACTCGATAAGAGAACCGGGGAGGAACTCTGGAAGACTGAAGGTTTCGGGGATTCGCACTCCAATCCAACCCTGCTCACCCTGCACGGGGTCGAGCAGGCGGTATTCGTCGCGACCCGGAGAGAGGGTGACGAGGGAGTGGGCACGACGATCAGCGTGGTGCCCGACACCGGTGCGGTCCTGTGGCAGACGAACGTCTACTTCAACAAGATTCCCATTCCCTTTCCCACCAAGGTCACCGAAGAACTGGTATTCCTCACCGGTGGCTACGAGAACGGTTCCTGCATGATTCGGGTCACCGCCGATTGGGAGGTGGAAAAGGTGTTCGATATCCCGCAGGGCACCCAGATGCATCCTCCCTTCGTCATCGGCGAACACATCTACTTCCTCGCCAACGAGAATGCGAACCATCGCGGGCAGGCCCGGGCCACAGGGGGTCTCGCCTGCATGGATTTCGACGGGAATATCCTCTGGAACACAGGGAACGATCCCTTCATGGGCCGGGGCAACATGATCTATGCCGACGGCAAACTGTTGATCCAGGATGGCGAAGTGGGATATCTGCGCGTGGTCGATCCGTCACCTGAAGGCTACCGGGAGGTCGCCGTGGCTGACGTCTTCGGAAAGAAGGAGGAAGTCGATGACATGATCGCAAAGCAGGCGGGACGCGAAGTGGTGAGGGTGCCCGATTTCAAATACTGGTCGCCCATGGCCCTGAGTCGGGGCCACCTCATCATGCGCGGACAGGAGAACCTGGTCTGCCTGAAGCTGAAGTAGCGGGTCGCCAGCCCGGTGAGAGAATCAGAGCGGGACAGGCGGCGAGGGAGTTTTCATTCGCAGAGGGCTCTGGCAGGGGAAGAACTCCAGCTCGTCCCGGCAGGGAGAGAGCAGAGTATCATCGTCGTCGCCCGCGAGAAACGGAGCGATCTTTCTGGCATCGAGGATGAGCGGCATGCGATGGTGTATCTCCGCGATCTCTCCCTCCGCGGCACAGGTCAGCATGGTGTAGCAGAATCCGCCGCAACTCTCCACCCGACGGCTTCTTTCCCACAGACCCGCCACCCCCAGCCAGGAGCCGGAGCGAGAACGGAAGGCGTAGCACACCTTCTGCCCCTTGGGTCCGGTCCACTCGTAAAAGGCCGCCACCGGAATGAGGCAGCGGCGATTCTCCCGCCAGGCCCGGTTCCACATCCCCGAGCCGATCTTTTCGCTGCGGGCGTTGTTCACGCTGGGGTTGAAATCCCGCAAAAATCCCCAACGCATCGGGATGGGTTCGTAGCCGTTTTCGCCCGGGCGCACCACGAGGCCCGGGTCCGTCTTGCGGATGGCCAGCGTCTTGTCGAACTGCCGGGTCGCCTCCTCGATACCGTCGGTCCAGTTCGCGGATTTCTCCGGAGCCGGACCGATGTCGTAGAGGTTGCACATCGCCTCAGGCCGCCTCGGCCGTCGGAGCGAGCATGAAGTTGAGGAGATACCCCAGGGTCTCACGCATCGAGCCGCGGTCGACGATCATGTCGACCAGGCCGTGTTCGAGCATGAACTCGGCGGTCTGGAATCCGGGAGGCAGGTTCTGGTGGGTGGTCTCTTTGACCACCCGCGGCCCGGCAAATCCGATCATGCACTTGGGCTCCGCGATGATCACGTCGCCCAGGGTGGCGAAGCTGGCGGTGACACCCCCGGTGGTGGGGTGGGTGAGCACGGAGATGTAGGGCAGACCGGCCTCGGCGTGGCGCGCCAGGGCACCGCTCGTCTTGGCCATCTGCATCAGGCTGAGAATTCCCTCGTGCATTCGGGCACCACCGGAAGCACACACCAGGATGAGCCCTCGCTCCTCGTCGGTGGCCACCTCGATCGCCCGGGTGAGTTTCTCTCCGGCGACCGAACCCATGCTCGCGGCGAGAAAGCGGAAGTCCATGACACCCAGAGACACCGGGGCGTCGGCGATCGTGGCCCGGCCCGTGACGACGGCCTCCTTCAGGCCCGTCTTCTGCTGGTAGCTCTTCACCTTCTCCACGTAACCCTTGAATCCAAGCGCGTTGACCGTTTCCAGGTTGGGGTCCATCTCCTCGAAGGAATCGGGGTCGACCAGCATTTCGATCCGCTCCGGCGCCGAGAGCGTGAAATGGTAGTCGCACTTGTTGCAGACCCGGTGGCGCTGCTTCAGCGTGATCTCGTCGACAATCGCTCCGCAGGAGGGACACTTCTTCCAGAGACCCTCGGGGACATCGGCTTTCTTGGTGCCCAGAGGCTTGAACTGTCGCTTTTTGAAGATCGGCATGGCAGAGAGGTGTTAAATTGAACGGTGGGCGAACCAAGGGCCCAAACACCCCCAACGTAGCGATGTTTTCCAAATCCACAAACGCAAAAATCTCAACCGCGAATCACGGAAATGACCGCGATTCTCCGTGCTGAAAAGGCCTCGCGCAGCACGGCGGCGCATTCCGACGCCGTTGCCCCGGTGGTGAGCACGTCGTCCACGAGGAGAAAATCGGCTCCCTCCAGGCCCCGGGTGCGGGCAAATCGGCCCAGGCGGAAGGCCCCGTGCAGATTGTCGAGTCGCTCCTCCCGGTCCAGGGTCGCCTGCCGGGTGGTGTGGCGGACTCGCCGCAGGATTGGGGCGAGTGGGAGGTCGATGCCGTCCGGAGCATGGCGTCGCCACACCCTGGCGATTTCCAGGGCCTGGTTGAAACCCCTCTCGCGGAAACGCTTCGGATGGAGGGGCACCGGCACCACCGTCCACCGGGGCACCCGGCGGAGACGTTCGTCTTTCCAGACGTCCGCAAGCAGTTGGCCGAACAGCCGCGCCAGGTGGATTTCTCCGCCATATTTGAAACGGTGAATCCAGTCCAGCATCTCGCCGGTTGCCCGGTAGGGACTGGTGGCGAAATCGAAGTTCAACTCCCGGCCGGCGCAGTTGCCGCAGCGGAAGGTGGCACTCGTCTCGCCGGGAAACAGCTGCCCGCAGACCGGACAGGCGTTGCCTTCGGCGGGGCAGAGCAACTCCTCGCGGCAGCGATCGCACAGTGCGGAAAGTTCACCGGTGAAGTAGGCCTCTCCGCACCCTTCGCAGACGGGCGGGTAGACGGTTTCGAGAATCCGTTCGATGACGCTCGGCAGAGTTCGCATCGGACAGGTGCGGTCACGGATCAGAGCGTGCCGAAATCGAAATCCTCGCTTTCCTCGTCCTCTTCCTCCTCCTCGGTTCCGGCGATGCCGGAGGGGTCTTCGCGTGCGATGAAGTGGATGTCGGTTTGCCCCCCCACGAGCAGCCACACCGCCCCGTCGGCCTGCAGCACGAAGGCGGTGTCAGCCGTCAAGCCCCCGCGGTAGCTGAAGGGAAAGGTGAAGATGGCCCCATCGCCCAGCGCATCCAGCAGGTCGGCGGGGAACGCCTGGTCCTCCGCCGGTTCCAGGCGGTAGACCATCCGAATGTTGTGATCGAGCAGCTTCTCGCAAGTGCAGGTTTCCTCGAGAGCGACGGTCTCCTTGAAGGTGGAAGTCACGCCCTCGATGGGGTTCCCGTTCAGGTCGATGGCCCGAAGGTCCGATTTGTCCCGCCAGAACCCGGCCGGCGACACGTAGGCCAGGGCGATACCTCCGCGCGGGATGATCGTCTTGCCGTCGTTGGCCAGCATGGCGGGCCGGCATGGGCGGCCCCGTTCGTCGAGCACCTCGGTTTCGGTGCGACCATACAGTTTCGACCGGTCGACCTTGTCGATGCCACAGGCCACCGTTCCTCCCTCATACTCCAGATTCAGCAACGGCATGGGGAATGCTCGCCCGGTGCGGGAGAAAATTCCAGGCCCAAATCCCGTTTCGCCGGCAGGTTACTCCCGGAGAAAGACAGCCTGGAGAAACCCCGATTTGGCTACGTTGGTCACCGGGTCGGGCGAAACGCGCGAGATCAACCCGCCAGGTGTCCCCGAGGTGATCGCAATGGCCAGGGTCAGCAGCATCGTCTCCACTCTCAGGTTGCCGTCGCGGTTGGTCGCCACGGGCAGAGAACACGATTCGGAGAACTCCTGGACCACACAGGGCATCTTCGGATCGGGGCGACAGGCGCTCTCCCACTCGCTTTCCGACACGAATTTCCCAATCACGACCCCGAAGCCGCGCCCCTCGTTGGATGGCTTGATCACGAATCGCTCGCGGTGGCGTCGCACGAAGTCGAGCAGGTCCACCCTGGAGCCGTCGATGAGGGTCTCCTTCTCCTCGAGCCGACTGGTCCAGAGGACCTGTTCCCGGATCAGCTCGCGGTCTTCGGCCGGGAGGTCCGCGGTCAGTTCGGGATCGAAAAAGAGGCCGAGCAGTTCCTTGTCCTCCGCCACGCTCATCCCGCACAGGTTGTTCACCGGAACGAAGACGCCGTCCCGCTGCGCGCCGAGGAAGTCGGCGTAGCGTTCCTCGAATCCGCGTGTCCAACAGTGGTTGGCGCTGTCCGGCGTGCTGATGCGGAATTTGTTGAACGCGGCGGAGACGACCTCTGCCTGGTGCGTCAGCAGTCCGCCCGCGTAGCGCAGTTCCCGGGCGTCGATGATGCGGCATTCCCGACCTCGCCGGCGGAAGTGACCCACGATCCGATCCAACTCGAACTGCAGCTGATTCTCGTCGTTGAGCACCCCGATCAGGCCGGGAGCCAGACCCGAGGCCGCCTCCAGGCGAAGCACGGAGTCGATGATGACATCCGGCTCGGCATTGATGGAGCGCCAGCCCTCCGTGCCGTGGAGACCCGCCTCCCGGAAGGCGAGCCGGGTCGGTTCGATGAGGTCGCTCACGATCATGAACCCTCCGGGACAGCTCGTGTTCAATTCCATGACCCGCAGATCGCCGTCGGGGGAGACGGCTAGATCGTAGCGGGAGACGATCTGCCAGTGGTCCGAGCCGGGGGTCTTGCGCAGGTAGGGGAGGGTCCAGGCGTGAGAGGGCAGGTGCCGGGACAGCCCGCCGGGCTCCGCGACGAGCCGGTCGAGGAGGTGCTCCACGATCCGATGGAGCCGGCGGGACAGCCGCGAGATATCCTCCACGTCGCGCCGGTCCAGGGTCAGCGCGGTCATTGTCACGTCGGGCAGCTTTTTGCCCCCCATCAATCCGCCCCCGGCGCGTTCTTTCTGGCGGTTCGCCTCGACGAGGATCCGCTGCAGCCGGCCCGGTTCCGCGATGGCCATGCGCCGGGTCAGATCGTGCAGTTCCCGCGTCGGCTGGAGGTCGATTCTGGTCATGGTGAGGCAGTACGATCGGTCGGCATCATACGCGATTCTGCGTCGCTGGGGAAGGGCGCCGTTTCAGGGGAATGACGAGGGCGAGCCCGGTGCAAACCAGCAATAGAGAGGCGATAAGGAACCCGGTGACCGCCTCATCCAGCACCGCCACTCCCATGACCACTCCGAGAGGGGGGGTAAGCAAGCGAAACACATTCAGGGAATTGGCGGAGAATCGTGCGAGGAGAAAGAGCCAGAGGAGAAAGCCGATCACCGAGACCACGAATCCCTGGTAGACCATGCCCAGCACGACCGGCGTCGTCAGGCTCAACGCCTCCCCCGCCTCGGTCCTCGCGGCGGCGATGCCGAAAAAGATGACCGCGGCGACACCGTCCCAGAAGGCGAGCCGGACCGGGTGGATGTTCCGCAGCATCCGTTTCATCAGCACGATCTTGGCGCCCATCACGAGGGCGGCGGCGACCACCATCAGGTTCCCCACCAACGACACCTCCCCGGGAGCCCGGAGCCCCTCCTGGAGCAGCAGCGGCACACCGGCGAAGGCCACGACGATGCCCGCCAGCACCCGGGCGGTGAGTCGGTGTCCCGTGAGCAGAAAATGCCCGAGAAAAGCGGTGAACAGGGGAAAGGTATTGATCAAAACCGTGCTGTGGACGCTGGAGGTGGCGTCGGTGCCCCAGGTGAAGAGGGCGATCTGGCCGCAGAGCAGCACTCCACTGAGGAGGAGGAGGGGAATTCGCGGCAGAAGCGGCCGCACGGGAACCCGGAGGATCAGGGCGACGAGGAGCAGGGCGGGCAGGGAGATGACGAAGCGCAGCAACATCATCGTCACCGGGGGGATTCCCTCGAGGGTGACCTTCACCGCCACCGACTGGCCCGCCCAGATCGCGGCGCAAGCGAAGGCCGCCGCACCGGCCCACAACCTCAGGGGAGCCAACGT
>CAZLUZ010000222.1:0-6562 GCA_964562825.1 uncultured Akkermansia sp. | reverse complement strand
CCAACTCTCGAGGGTGATCTTCGCCACAAAGAGAAGAACGACGAGGGCGACAAGGAGCACACCGGCCGTGATCAGCTCGATCTTGAGAGGATTGCTCGACGCCTTGGCGGGCTTGCTTGAGGAACGGGTCATGGGGCGCGGGAGAATCGTCTCTTTCAAATTGACGGCCCGCAACCGATTTCTTGGGAAGCAAAATTCGGGAAAACTTGCGCGCTGGGCTCGATTTTTCTACTAATGGTCCGTGCTCGAACTGAAAAACACCTACTTCACGATCCAAAGAGGCGAGGACAAGGTCCACCTCCTCGACGACATCTCGCTGAAGGTGCCGTCCCGCCATTTCATGGCGATCGTCGGGCCTTCGGGCTGCGGGAAGACGACCCTTCTCAAAATGATCGCCGGGATCAACGTGGAGTCGGCGGGAAACATCCTGTGGAACGGGCGCGATCTCTCCGAAGAAGAGGACCTGGAACCCTCGGAAATCGGCTATGTCCCCCAGTTCAGCATCGCCTACGAGGAATTAACCGTGGAGGAGAGCCTGGAGAGTTCGATCCGGCTTCGGGTGCGGACGAAAAATCGCGAGGAACTCCACCGGATCGCAGATCGGATTCTCGAAGTGACCGGACTCGACCCGATTCGGGACCGGCCGGTCAGGGTGCTTTCCGGAGGCCAGAAACGCCGGTTGTCTCTCGCCATGGAACTCGTCACCGATCCGGTGCTGCTCCTCTGCGACGAGGTGACCAGCGGACTGGACCCTCGGAGCGAGCAGGAGATCGTGCAACTGATGTACGACATGAGCCGGAACCGGAATCGCATCGTGATCAACGTGACCCACAGTCTCGCCGGTCTCGACCTCTACGATTCGGTGCTGGTATTGCACGAGGGCAGGGTCGTCTACCACGGTCCTCCCCGTGCGCTGGAGCACTACTTCAGCGTCGAGGAGGCGGAGAACGTCTATCCCACCCTGCTCGAGCGCCGGGCGGAGGACTGGCAGGCGAGTTGGATGAAGCGGCAGACGCACTACTACGAGGCTTCGGGGATGAATGCCCCGCTCGATCCGAACTACCATCACGAATCGGCCTCGACTCCAGGATTTATTGCCCAGTTTTTCGCCCTGTTGGGTCGCCGGTTCACCATCATGTTCCGCGACACGGGCAACCTGCTCCTCCAGATTGCCATCCTCATCGGCTTTCCCATCCTGGTCATCCTGTTCGATCTGGACGGAGTCGACCAGACCAAGAGGCTGGGGGACACTCTTCCCACCACCCTGGAGCAGTTGAGGCAGGAGCGGGACGTAGCCACGTTCAATCTGAACCTGGGCGGTCTCGTCTCGGGCCTGGTCATGTTTCAGGTCATCCTGCTGACACTGATGGGATCGAACAACTCGGCCCGGGAGATCGCGGGAGAGCGAAAAATCTTCGAGAAAGAGAAACTGGGCGGAGTTCGACCCTCGGTCTACCTGGGCAGCAAGATCGCATTTCTTTCCCTGCTCGTTCTGGTCCAGTCGTTCTGGATGTGGCTTTTTGTTCAGACATTCTGCCAGATTCCCTCGGGTCCCGAGCATTTCTTCCTCCTCTTTCTCGTCAATGCGGCGATGACGGCGATCTGCCTGGCGATCTCCTCGCTGGCGAGAACGGCGGATCAGGCATCTCTGCTCAGTATCTATCTGGTGGGATTTCAGTTGCCGCTCTCCGGTGCGGTGCTGGCGCTGCCGGGTTGGGCGGCCGGGGCGACCCGCCCCTTTATCTCGGCCTACTGGAGTTGGGCTGGAATCATGGATTCCCTGGACCCCAAGCACCTCCGCTACGTGAAGGAGGTCACCGAGACCTGGCTGGCTCCGTCGACCCTCTGTTTCGGTCTGCTTCTGGTTCACATCGCCGTGGGCTTTTTCCTCGCCTACGCCGGAGTGCGGAGAGCGAAGTGGCGGGAGTAGAGGGAGGCTGGAGGCTGGAGGCTGGAGGCTGGAGGCTGGAGGCTGGAGTTTTTCGGGGGCAGATCGCTTCCCAAAGCCAACTGCCAACCGCCTCACCCTTTCCGAGTCTCGGATTTCGGATTTCGGATTTTCCCGTAGGGAACCGAAACATGCTCATTGCCTTTCTCCAGAAAGCGCCACTCCACCTCCACGGCCCGGGAGATGCCGATGCGGCGGTCGGCGAGGACCTCGGCGCCAGGTTCTCCGTGAAACAGTCCCGATCGTTGGTCGGTGATGAGGCAGGCGCCGTGATCGTCCCGCCCAATGCCGAGGGCAGCGCTCAGTTTTCCGGGTCCCGAACAGAGATCGCGCAGGCGGTCCCGTCCGCGGCGTCGCTTCATCTCCTCGATGCCTTCGACCGGTTCGAGCGCACGCAGGAGGACGAAGCCGTTGTTCCCGTTCTCCGGGTTCTTGCAGAGGATATTGGTCAACCAGTGGACCCCGTAGTTCAGGTAGATGTAGGCCGAGCCGGGACCTTCACGGACCACGAAATCCCTGGCGGAGGGACGGAAAAATGTGTGGCAGGCCTCGTCGCCGTGCTCCGCGTACGCCTCGGTCTCGACGATGCGTCCCGAGGCACCGTTCCATCGGAAGAGGCATCCGACCAGTTCCGCGGCGCACACCTCCGGGTCGCGCTGGAAGAATTCGCGAGACAGGGGCGTCATCGCAATTGTTCCTCCAACCCCTCCACGTAGCCGGCCAACTCCAGGTAGGCGCGGCCCACCACCTGGTTCGCGCCCACGTCGATCACGTCGCAGGCTCCCTCCCAGTAGGGCACTCCGCCGAGTTTGCCCGACATCTCCTGGTTCTCCATCAGGGGGAGCAGTTGGAAAGTTCGGCGCACTCCCGTCTTCGGATCGGTGGTGACGAAACGGGGCGCTATGGGATAGATCGCTCCCGTCTCCGGGCTCTCCCATTCGCCTCCCGCGATCCACTCGAATTCTCCCGGATTCTGGCGGGTCAAACCGGCGTTCTCGTCGATCCAGTAGAGTTGGGAAAATTCGGAATACCCGCCCTCGCGGAGGCGCAGCATGTACAGCATCAGTTCGCGGCCGTCGTCGAATTGCACGCTGGTCCAGTCCCAGCCCACCTGGTCCTCGTCGAGTTGGCTGCTCGAGATCTCGTGGTCCATCCAGGCCGTTCCGGTGACCTCGAAGTCCTCGCCGTCGACGCGCAGCTCACCGGACGCCTGCAGCCGGGTGAAGGTGATGTAGTAGCTCGCGGCACCCTCGGCACGGCCTTTCACCGAGATGCCGTTTTCACCGAAGAGGACGTGTGGTTTGGCCGGAACCAGATCGAGCCCGAAGCGCACCCGGGACTGGATCGATCCGTCGAGCCGCAGGCTGTTGTCGGGATTCCGCCGGAGATGCCAGTTCCCGTTGCGCGTGTCGAGATCTTCCGTCCGCGCATAGGCGTTCCATCCCTCCCGGTTGAGCCGCTCCTCGTGATAGAACTTTTCTTCTGCCAGATCGCTCAGGGCCATATGGGTCATGTAGATTTGCGATTCGTCGAATAGGGTTCCCCGGCGCTTACCTCCCGGTTCCTGGGCCAGACGGAAAAAAGTCGACTCGAAGCCGAAGCGTCTCTCCCCGGCAAAGAGATGGCCGGTGAGGTACCACCACTCGATGCGGTATTCGGGATGGCTGCCGTGGTCTCGGGGGAAGGAAAACTGCTTTCCCGCCGTGGCGTAGGCCCAGTCCTCCTCGTCTCCCGCGGAGAACAGCGGCGCTAGCGCGAGCAGCAGGGCGAGGCCGAGTCGTGGGCATGTGCCCAACTGACGATGGGGACCACCGTTTGAGTGATAAAGCGAGAAGGAGGTGAAGGTCATGGTTCGAGGTTAATCTTCGGTCGGTCGGGGTTCGAGAACGTCGTCGGAGCGCAGATTGGCGATTCGGTTGCCCACGAACCAGGAAACCACGGCTCCCGTCGCGAGGAGGGCTGCGACCAGCCCGGCGAAGGAGAGCCAGGGAACCGCGAGGTCGAGAGTCCAGCCGAAGCTCTGTCGATTGATCACGTAGACGAGGAGCAGCCCGAGGATGAGGGCGAGGACGAGTCCACCCAGGGCGCCGACCAGGCTGAGGCCCAGCCCCTCCCAGGCGGCCGCGGCCGCGATCTGGCGGCGACTCCAACCGAGTTCCCTCAGGGTGGACAGCTCGGCTTTGCGATCGAGAAGAAGTCCGACCATGGCGAGCCCCAGACCGGCCACGGCGACCACCACGGCGATGGCCTCCAGAGCATAGGTCACCCGGAACGTCTGGCGGAAGAGAGCGAGGGCATCCTCGCGCAGCTTGCGATTGGTTCGGGCTACCAGACCCGGGTGGTCCTCCCGGAATGCGTTGATCCACCGCTCTGCATCGACGCCGGGCTCGAGGAACACGGCCAGGTTGTTCACCGAGGTGTCGTCGAACCACTCCCGGGTGAAGCGCTGGGCCACGATCACGGTGCCTCGCTCACTGCCGTAGTCGGCATACACCCCTGCCACCCGCACGGTGCGGGGTCCCGCCGGGGTAGGAACCGGGAAGCGGTCTCCCCGATTCGCGCCGAATTTCCGGGAGAACGGCTCGTTGATCCAGCAGGGGAAATCGTCGTCGCCGGCCTTTTCCAGGGCATCCGCGCCGGTATCGGCGGGACGGTTCAGCCAGATCAGCCGGAGTCGACGGTCTGACCGGTTGTAATGGCTGCCCGCCAGCCAAGCCTCCTGGCCCGAAATGGTCACCGGGTAGACGCGGATCCGGTCCAGGCCGTCCACCCCCTCTCGACTGCCGATCGCTCTCCATACCTCCTCGGAGATGCGGTCCCCGCTGGATACCGAGTCAGCACCGGCAGCGGCGATGTAGACGTCCGCCTTGAGCAACTGACGAATCCAGGCGGTCAGGGTGTTTTCGAAACTGGCCACCAGGATCCCCATGGCGGCGGACATGCCGAACGCGGCGAGCAATCCGGCGGCGGCGAGCCGGTGGCGTCCCTCGGGCTGCCGAAACTGGCTCGCCGCATAGGTCCGGAGGGGCGAAGAGTCTCCCAGCCGAAGCAGGCGGCAGAGGGGCCGGAAGAGCAGCCCCGCCAGGATACTCAGCCCCGCGAGAAAGAGAAGCGCCGCCAGATAGCCGCCCAGGGGAATGATGTGCCCGGCGCCGGTGACCAAGGGAGGGAGTAGCGACAATCCGGCGGCGAGCAGGGTGAAGACAACTCCCAGCCAGGGCATACGGAGCAACTTGAGACCTCCTCCGCGGGAGCCGGTGGCCACGCCGAGGGCGGGTGGCACCCGCGAGGCTTCCCGGGCGGGCAACCATCCCGCCGTCAGGCTGACCACCACGCCGAAGCCCAGGGCGAGGCCGGCCTCGGCCGGGTGAAGCGACGCCGAACCGGCCGTGGTTTCGAAGTAGAGCGTATTCACCGTGGAGGCGATGGCCCGGACCATGCCCTGCGCCAGCAGGACCCCCAGCACGATGCCTGTCAGGCTCCCGAGCAAACCGAGGACGGCGCTTTCCGCCAGCCAGATGACGCGAATCTGGGCGGGAGTCACTCCGAGGCAGCGCAGGATCGAGATCTCGTAGCGGCGGCGGATCACCGACGCCTCCATGGCCTGGAGAATAAGATAGGCGCCCACGATCAGGGCCAGGGTGGACAGGATCGTCAGGTTCAGCCGGAAAGCAGCGCTCATCTGGGTGGCGGATTCCCGCCGCTGTTCCGGAGTCTCCACGATGAAACGTCCCTCTCCCCAGGCGACGAGCCGCTCCCTCGCTTCGGCCAAGTGGAGCGCGAAATCGGGACCGGGCGGCACCCGTACTTCGATCCGGGAGAGAGTGCCCGCGTTGCCGGTCAAGGTCTGCGCTCCGGGCAGGTCGAGCAGCACCAGATTTTGGGGAATGCGCGGGCGGAGGGGATCGTTCTCCAGAATCCCGGCCACGGTCACCGTTTTCTCCTTTCCCCCGAGATAGAAAGTCAGGGTATTTCCTTTCTTCACGGGGTCGGGGGAAGGAAAATCCTCGGCGACGAAGACCCGATCCGGCCGGCTGAGAACGCTGGCAAACTCGTCGGTGAGAGAGGCGAAGGGGGAACGAAAGTCGCCCTCCTGGAGATAGGGGGCGTTGGAGATGGCGACGAGATCGGAACCCACGATGCGAAGAAGGGGGGAATCGGGGGCCGAATCGATGGCTGCGGTAGCCTCCAGCACGGGAAACATCGCCGCCGGGCTATCGCCCAGAGCCTCCCGGAGAGAGAGCAGTTCCACCTCGGAGAACCGGCCCGCCTCGGGTCGGACGATGAGGTCGCTGTCTCCGCTGATCGATTCGGTGAAAAGGGAAAAGCCCGTGACCGCAGCACGGTTCGCCAGCCTCACCGCGAGAAACACCGCCACCCCCAGGGCCAGGAGCAGGATGAGCGTGGCCGGGACCTTCGGCTCGCGCCGCCAGTGCCTCCCGATCACCTTGGACCAGATCAGGGGGGCAATCTCGCCGTTAGCTGCTCTCATCCTCCAGAATCCGCCCGTCGCGCATGTTCAGGGTTCGCTGACAGATTCGGGTGACCTCGGGGCTGTGGGTGACCACGAGCATGGGGGTATCGTGGCGTTCGCCCAGCGTTGCCAGCAGCTCA
>CAZLUZ010000221.1:0-6643 GCA_964562825.1 uncultured Akkermansia sp. | reverse complement strand
CGCCGGCCACCAGTTGTGCGAGCGAGGCCCACCGCTGGAAGGAGGCGGGGTTCGCCCACGCCTCGGAGGCCATGCTGGTGATGAGTCACGAGGGAGAGATCATCGACGCGAATGCCGCCGCTGCGGCGTTGACGGGCCGGGACGAGAGTTCGCTGCTCCGCTGCAACATTCTCCAGCTTCTCTCGGAGGGGCCCGGTCGCAATGCCGAGTTTGATCTGACCCGGCTGGACCTGCTGCGGTCGGAGCACGGTTGGGCCACCTTCTCCCTGCACGCTCCCTCGGGGGCGCAGGCGATATTGGCGAAGTGGATCCCCCTGATGGACCCGGCGGGCAAGGTCGACCGCGTGGTGGCGATTCTCCGGCCCAAGACATCGGACGTGTTCGCCTCGCTCAACATCCGTGACCTGGCCTGCCGCGATTTTCGGAGCCAGATTCAGACGCTGACCAGCCTATTCTCCGTGGGCTCGGATGCGGAGGACTACGGCGAGGTCTCGCTTCTTTGGCTGATCCGGCTGAAGGTGCTGGCCGAGGCCGTTTCCAGCAGCCAGAGGATCGGGGTGGTGCCTCTCCTCCGCGACATCGCGGATCAAGTGGCGGCGGTCTCCGGGCGCGGTTTCGGACGCCGTGAGGTGGTGGTGAGCGGTTCTTCGGAGTGGACGATCGACAAGGAATCGACCACGCCCTTTGCCCTTCTCGCCGGAGAAATCATGGCGCTCGCTCTCTTCGACCCCTCCCAGGGCCCGGGTCCTTCGGTGTTCTTCGACGTCCAGTTGGGCCGGGGAGACATGTCGATAAAGGTGACTCCGGGAACGAACCGGAAGTTTTTTTCCGCTCGGGCTTTCACGGGTGCCCAGGCGATCGAGATATTGATCGAACAGCTCCGCGGAAAGATGGCCCTGGAGCCGGGAGACGAGGGGGAGGGGTCGAGCACGATGCGACTGACCTTTCCCATGCCTCAGGAGTAAGTGGGGATTCAAGGGATGGAAGAGCAAGAGAATCGCCCCCATTTTCTCCGCGTGCTCATCGCCGAAAGCGATCGGGTGGTGGCTCGCGATCTGGAGCGGATCCTGAGGGAGAATGGATTCACCGTCTGCGGTCTGCCGGATCACGTCGACGAATTCGTCGCCATGATCGAGGCGGAGAAGCCGGAGTTGGTTCTGATGTCGGTGTCTTTCGGCGGAGGGGAGGAGGGCATCAATCTGGCGGGCCGGCTCCGCGAGCGCTGGGGAACACCCGTGATCTTCATCACCGGGCACGACGAGGAGACGGTCTTTCACCGCGCTCGTTTGGCACGGCCGGTGGGGTATGTGCGCAAGCCTTTTTGCGACGCCGAGATCGTGGCCTGTGTGGAAGCGGCGGCGCAGCGGCTTCACCCGGACAAGGTCCTGGAGGAGCGGCTCTCTGCGATCCGTTCGGTGGCGGAGCCCCTGGAGGATGCTGTCATCGTGGCGGGAATCGACGGCCGCATCGTCCTCATGAATCCATCGGCGGAGACGCTGACCGGTTGGTCGGAGGAGGAGGCGAACGGGCGGCCCTATAGCGATATCGTGGCCTCGACGCGGTCCTCGGGAAAGAACGGTCACCAGCATGGGAGCCACTGCGACTTCACCGATAAGAAAGGGGTGCGGCATACCGTGGAGGCGGTGACTTCGCCCGTGCGCGACGACGGCACCGAAGTGCTGGGCACCATCACCATATTGAAGGACGCCCCCGCGGAACCGGGCAGAGAGAAGGACGAGGTCCCCCGACAGCGGGCCGAGGTGCTGCGGCATTTTTCCACGCTGGCGGAGAGCCCGGCCTATCGCGAAGTCATTGGCAGGCATACCGCGGCGGAAACCGGGGGGCGGAAGGAACCTCACCCCTTGATCGATCAGTTGGGGGATCCCCTCGTGGTGATCGACCGGGACGGTCGTATCGTCCAGGCCAACACCGAGGCGGCAGCGGCTTTCGCCGGAGGCGGTCAGTTGATCGGGCAGGGATTCTGGGATTTTTTCACCGAGGAAGAATACCGGCGCTTCGAACCGGAGATGACCAAACCCCTGGTCGACGGGAAGCGGCACCGATTCGAGTTCCAGGACGCGGAGCGGGCCGTCTGGTACGATGTCTGTCTCTACCGTTCGCACGAGGGCATCCTGGCACTCTTCCAGGACAACACGGAGACGCGGATGTCGAAGGCGGACGAACTCCGCCAACACCGCCTGGAGGGACTCGGGCTGCTGGCCCGGGGTTTTGTCCACGATTTCAGCAATCACCTGACCACGGTGACGGGCAACCTCGGACTGGCCCGGCAGAAGGCCACCGGCAATCCGGAGGTGCTGGAGAGACTGGACGAAGCCGAGGCCGCGACCTACCGCGCCGCGGGCCTGGTGCAGCAGTTGATGACCTTTGCCAGTGGGGGGCGTCCCATCCGGGAGCCGGTGAAGATTCCGGATCTGCTCCGCCAGGTGCTTTCGGATCATCGCACGGTGCACCCCCGTATCCGGTACCAGTTTCAGTCTTCCGAGACCGATCTGAAAGCGAACGTGGACCGCGGGCAGGTGAAACGGGTGGTGGAGAACTTGATCAACAATGCGGAGGACGCGATGCCGGAGGGAGGAGTGCTCATCCTCCGCTGCGGGAGGGTCGAGGCGGAGCGTGCCGAGGAGATGCGGCCGGATCTCATGATCGTCGACGAGGAGCACCTCCTCATCGAGGTGGTGGACCATGGTTCGGGCATCCCCTCCCATGTCCTGACGCGGGTGTTCGATCCCTATTTCTCAACTCGCGAAGAAAACAACGCCTCCGGTATCGGGCTGACCGTCTGCGAATCGATCGCGCGGGCCCACGACGGATTTGTCAGCCTGGAGTCGGCCGAGGGCAAAGGAACCACGGCGAGGTTCTGCGTGCCCATGGGATTCCAGGCCCGGCAGGCCGAGTGGAGCGCCGCCACCTTTGCCGGGACGGCGCCGAAAACTTCCGCGGACGATCTCGATGACATCCCCGAGCGACAGATTTGTCCGGAGGAATACCGGCTGCTCATCCTGGAGGACGACGAGCCCATCCGCCGGCTCATGGGGATGACCCTGCGCCGGGCGGGCTATCATGTCGTGGAGACGGGGGAGGGGAGGGAAACCATCGGAGCTTTCGTTTCGGCCATGAAGGAGCAGACCCCCTTCGATCTCGTGATCTCGGACCTGACCATCCAGAATGGCATGGGCGGGGTGGAGGCAATTCGCCGGCTTAGGGAGATCGATCCGAAGTTGATCGCCATCGTCTCGAGCGGGTATTCCGACGATCTGGCGATGGCGAATCCGGAGGCCTTCGGGTTCAGGGCGATGCTCCAGAAACCCTATTCGCCTTTCCAACTGGAGAAGGCGGTGGAGAAGGTGCTGGCGACCTACCACCCGCGGGCTCAGAAGCCCCGGTAGCGGCGATTCTGGACCATTTTCCAGTTCTCGAAAGCGATCAGGCCGAAAAGGATGGCGAGGAAAAATCTGCCGCTGAGAAAGCCGAGCAGCGACATCATCCCGGCGAGGACGAGTCCGATCCAGGGCACGATGGGCATGTGACGGTCGGGGAGGAGATTGGCCAGGATCCGCCCGCCGTCGAGGGGCAGGATAGGGAAGAGGTTGAAGAGTCCCCACCCGAAATTGACCCAGAGGCCGAAGCCGACGAAGCCGGCCACGTAGGGGTTTTCGATGGCCGGGCTGAAGAGCAGCAGGGCGATCAGACCGCCGAGCAGGAAATTGAAGACCGGGCCCGCCGCCGAGATCTTGACGTGTTGCGCCTTGGAAAAGTGCCCGGGGCCCGCGCAGTACCCGCCCAGCCCCCAGAGGGTGATCTCCGAGTAGGACGCGCCGTACCGCTGTCTGGTGAAGGCGTGGCCCAGTTCGTGCCAGATGATGGAAACCAGAATCGTCCCGGTGAGGATGAGGAACATGAAAAACCCGTAACGCCCGCCGATTTCCAGGGCATCGATGCCGAGAAAGACGCAGAGCAACCAGAACATCCACTGGATGCGGATGGGGAATCCAAACAGTCGAAAAGTGATCATGGGGGAATCGGCGAACCCCAAAAAGGTTCCCGGCTTTGCCGAAAAGACAAGCCGGAGGCGATCGGCGCGGTCACCTGCGGCGCCGAAATTTGGTCGAGAGGAGTATCAGATGAACTCGTTGATCAGATTCTCCAGCATCTCCTGGCGTCCGCTCCGGGTCACCGGCTCGCCGTTCTGCAGAGCGTAGGCCTCCAACTCTTCGAGGCCGACCTCGCGCTTTTCGATGCGGGCGCCGATGCCGGAGTCGAAGCTGGCGTAGCGCTCTCTCTTGAAATTTTCGAGCCGGCCGTCCTCGAGGATGGCGTGAGCGATCTTGAGCCCCCGGGCGAAGGCGTCCATACCCCCGATATGGGCATGAAACAGGTCTTCCGGGGTGAAGCTCTCCCGTCGGCACTTGGCATCGAAGTTGAGTCCGCCCCTGGTGAATCCGCCCATGCGCAGGACGCAGAGCATGATCTGAGTAGTCAGGTAGATGTCGGTGGGGAATTGGTCGGTGTCCCAGCCGATGAGTTCGTCTCCGGTGTTGGCGTCGATCGAACCGAGGGCATCGGCTGCCATGGCGACCTCGAGCTCATGCATCATGCTGTGGCCCGCCAGGGTGGCGTGGTTGGTCTCGATGTTGAGCTTAAGTTCCCCGTAGAGTCCGTGTTCCCGGAGGAAGTTGAGGCAGGCGGCGGCGTCGGAATCGTACTGGTGCGTGGAGGGCTCGCGCGGTTTGGGTTCGATGTAGAAGTCGCCGGAAAACCCGATCTTTTTTTTGTAGTCGACCGCCATTTGCAGCAGGGCGGCGAGGTGATTGAGTTCGCGTCCGATATCGGTGTTGTAGAGGGTGGCGTAGCCTTCGCGCCCACCCCAGAAGACGTAGCCCTCACCTCCGAGGCGGTGGGTCACATCGATGGCCTTTTTCACCTGTGCGGCCGCGTAGGCAAAGACGTCGGCGAAAGGCGAGGTGCCCGCGCCCTGGTTGTAGCGTTTGTGGGAGAAGAGACAGGCCGTGCCCCAGAGCAGGCGGATACCCGTCTGATCCTGCGCCTTTTTCAATTCCTCGGCGACAGCGTCGAGGGCTTCGTTCGACGCCGCGAGATCGTTCAACTCGGGGGCGACGTCCCGATCGTGGAAGCAGTAGAAATCGATGACGCATTTCTGCATGAACTCGAACATGGCCCAGACGCGTTTTTTCGCGTTGTCGACCGAATCGGAGCCGTCATCCCAGGGGCGCTCCGCGGTGCCGGGGCCAAAGGGGTCGGCCAGAGGATTGCGCATGGTGTGCCAGTAGGCGCAGGCGAAGCGCAGGTGTTCCCTCATCGGCTTGCCGCCGACGATCTCGTCGGCCTGGTAGTGTTTGAAGGCCAGGGGATTTCTGGATGAGGGCCCCTCATAGGCGATGGTGGGGATACCGGGGAAAAACTCTTCGCTCATGGTGCCCGAGTCTCTTCGGATCCGGGGGAAGTTCAAGAAAAAAGGAAGACGCCCGAACCGCCCGCCGCGGCGTAACCGGGAAGGCCATGGACACGGCTGCCGTCACCTGCCCGACCTGCTTCGAGACTTTCGAGATCGTTCTCCCCGGGGTCGGGGAGACGCCCTGCGAACTCGACTACGACTGCGAGGTCTGCTGTCGTCCCATGGTGATTCGCTGCGGCGAAGCCCCCGACGGCGGCTCGGTGGTGGAGGAGGTATCGGGCCTGGGCGATTGAACCTCGCAGGGCTCGGCCGACCTCATCACCACTGTCGTTCCTCCAAAGGCTTCCCTGTTCCGCATCCTGCTACTGAAGCCATCCGGCCAGATCGCCCAGGGGCAGCGCTTCGATGCCATGCTCCATGGCGAAGGCGTTGGCTGTGCGGCAGATCAGGGCCCCGCGAGTATTGGCGGGCATTTCCTCCAGCACCTTGGCCAGTTTGCCCGGATCGCGGGGCGCCTCGCTCCATTTGGCGTCGGCCAGCAGGAACCTGCCCGCGCGGTGGAAGAGGAAATCGGCCTCCTTGCTGCGGTCTCTCCAGTAAGCCAGTTGCCAGTCTCCGGTTACCGCCAGGGTTCCGGCAATTTCCTGGTGCACCGCGGTTTCCCCCAGGGCCCCGCTGAGAGGCGATGCCAAGAGGTCGTCTGGGGAGAACATGCCCACCAGGTGGGCGGCCAGCCCGCAATCCATGAGGTGCAGTCTTGCAAAGACTAGGATAACGCCGCAGGATCTGCAAAGTGGAAAGAAGGGGAACCAAAGATCACGCAAACAATATGCCGTTTGCCGAGGGTCCTTCGGGGTCGGTCATTCCCCGGTTGCAGGCGGCTTGCAGATTCGCCTTGAAAAAGAAAGTTCCGGCCATTAGGCCTTATGTTGATGAGGTGTTTCTCCAACTATCTGGGTATCTTGATTGTAACGGTGTTTTTGTTTCCGCCGGCGCGGGTTGGGGCCGAAGACATTCATCTCGAGACTGGATGGGAAAACAAAGAACCGGGCAGCACCCGGCTCGGTGACCGATTTACGGTGCAGAACTTCCGCACCTCCTGGAAATCCCGACGGGACACCAGTGGGGCGAGCCACCAGCCGGTGCAAATCTCCGATGAAAGAGCGAAGAAGGGAGCTCAATCCCTACGATTCGAGAAACGCACCCATG
>CAZLUZ010000220.1:0-6651 GCA_964562825.1 uncultured Akkermansia sp. | reverse complement strand
CTCAGGGGATTCTCCTTATGAACGATGCCACCATCCCCGTCGCCGTCGTGGGCGCGAGCGGTTACACGGGCCAGGAACTGCTCCGCTTCCTCCTCATGCACCCCGGAGTGGAAATCACTGCGGTGACTTCGCGCCAGGAGAAAGGCCGACGTCTCACCGAGGTGTTCCCCCGCTTCGCCGGGGCCCCGTCCGTGGAGGACCTTTTCTTCATCGAGCCCGATGCCGACGCCCTCGCCGAGACCGGGGCGCGGTTCGCCTTCCTCGCCCTGCCCCACGGAGTCGCCGTGGAATACGCCGGCCCCCTCCTCGACCACGGATTCCGCGTGGTCGACCTCTCCGCCGATTTCCGCCTGAACGATCCCGACATCTACGAGGAGTTCTACGGGATGCCTCACCCTGAACCCGACCTGCTCGCCCGGGCCGTCTACGGTCTCGCCGAGACCCGCCGCGAGGCGATTGCGGCAGCCGATCTGGTCGCCGCCCCGGGATGCTATCCCACGAGCATCCTCCTCCCCCTGCTCCCCCTCGTGGCCAGTGGGCTGATCGATCCCTCCTCCATCTGCGCGGCCAGCCTGAGCGGAGCCAGCGGCGCGGGAAAAAAAGCGGTCTCCCCGCTCATGTTCGTCGAGGTCAACGAGAGCCTCCGGGCCTACGGCGCCCCGAAGCATCGGCACATCGGCGAGATCGAACAGGAGCTGTCTCTCGCCGCCGGCGAACCGGTGCGGATCTCTTTCGTGCCCCACCTCATGCCGGTAAACGCCGGCATCGCCACCACCATTTTCGCGGACCTCACCCGGGATGCCGGGACGGCGGGTGAAGACGTCGCCCGAGCTTATGGGGTGGCCTACGCGGACTGCCCCTTCATCCGCATCCTCGGCGAGGGGGCCTTCGCCGACTCAAAAAATGTGGTCCGCACCAACTTCATCGATATGGGCTGGGTCGTCGACGCCCGCACCGGACGATTGATCCTCTCCAGCGCAGAGGACAATCTCGGCAAGGGCGCCGGCAGCCAGGCGATCCAGTGCTTCAACCTGATGCACGATCTCCCCGAGACGGCCGGGCTCCTCCAATTCTAACCCGCCGAGCGTCACTTCCATCATGGAAACCACCTTCAATCGTATCCGCGGCGGAGTCTGCGCCCCGGCGGGATTCCGGGCCTCGGCGTTGGCTTGCGGTATCAAAAAACAGCATTCCGACCGTCTCGACCTCGCCCTCATCGTGTCCGACTCGCCCACCGTAGGTGCGGCGGTGTTCACGCGGAATCGGGTCAGGGCCGCCCCGGTGCGCCTCTCCCAGGAGCATCTGCAAAAGTCCGCCCCGCGCGCCATCGTGGCGAACAGCGGCAACGCCAACGCCTGCACCGGCGAGGCGGGGATGGAGCACGCGCGGCGCATGGCCGCGGCCGCGGCGCGCGCACTGGGTTTCGAGATGGTGGAGATCCAGGTCTGCTCGACCGGAATCATCGGGCTGCCCCTCCCCATCGAGCGCATCGAACCGCGCTTCCAGGAACTGGTCGAGGGGCTGAAGAAGTCGTGTAGCGATGCCGCGGCGGCGATCATGACCAGTGATACCCGGCCCAAGTCGGTGGCGGTGGAGTACCGCGACGAGGAGGGCACCCCCATCCGGGTGGGCGCCATCGCCAAAGGAGCGGGTATGATCCAACCCGGCATGGCGACGATGCTGTGTTTCGTCACCACCGACGCCGAGGTGTCGGAGGCGGAGATCCGCGAGGCCACCCGGGAGGCGGTGGACATGACCTTCAACCGCATATCGGTGGATGGCGATATGAGCACCAACGACACGGTCGTGGTGATGGCCAACGGCAGGGCGGGAAATCGAAAGATTCACCGCACGAAGGGGCGCCGGGCTTTCCGGGCGGCGCTCGTCGAGGTGATGGGCGATCTCGCGCGGAAGATCGTGGGAGATGGCGAGCGGGTCACCAAGGTCGTCGACGTGCGGGTAAAGGGCGCGCGCAGCGATGAGGATGCGGAGAAAGTGGCCCGGGCGGTGGCCAATTCGAGCTTGGTGAAATGTTCGTGGAACGGGAGCGACCCCAACTGGGGCAGGATCATCCACGCGGTGGGGTACTCGGGGGCCGATATCGAGGAGAACGCGATCGATATCCGATTCGACGACCTCCCCGCCTGTCGTGGGGGGCTGGTGGCGGAGACCGCCCTGAGCGAACTCGCCGCGGTGGTGCGGCGCAGGGAGTTCGCCGTGGAGATCGACCTGAACCTGGGGAAGGGCAGCTTCACCATGGTCACCTCGGATCTCTCGCCGGAGTACGTATTGTTCAATCGCGAGGAGTACGCCCTGACGCGGAACAAATGGGGCAAATGATCCCCCAGCTCATCGCGGCAGCCGGGCCATTGGGAGTGAGTCTTTTCCCCTGACCCGGCGCTCCGGGGCCAAGCCGGATCGATCGCCTTCTCTGACGAATTCTTTTCTTGCCCGAAGCGGGATCTCCCCACAAGTTGACCGCTTCCCTTTTTTCATGGTCACCGACTACCAGACCCAGATCGAAAAGGCATCGGTTCTCCTCGAGGCTCTTCCCTACCTGCAGCAGTTTCGGGACAAGACTTTCCTGATCAAGGTCGGGGGGAGCGCCATGGACGACCGGACGCTGGTGAAAATGCTGCTCCGGGACGTCGTCTTTCTCGAGATCGCCGGGATCAAGCCGGTATTGGTCCATGGTGGGGGGAAAGCCATCTCCTCGGCGATGGCGGAGGCCGGACTGGAACCCGTCTTCGTCGGCGGGCTCCGGGTGACCACGGACGATGCCATGGAGATTGTCGAGGAGACGCTCAACCGACGAATCAATCCGGGCCTGGTCCGCGATATTGAGGCCTACGGGGGCAAGGCGCTGGGGGTGCCGGGAAACACCGCTTTCATCGGGGAACGGATCTCCGGATGGTCGGCCGAGGGCGAGGAGATCGGTCTCGGCCGGGTCGGCCGGGTGATCGAGTTCGATCTGGAGTCCATCGAGGCAGCCCTCGCCCGCGATACGGTCCCGGTGGTATCGCCCATCGCCCGGGAGCGGGAATCGGGTCTTTCCCTCAACGTCAACGCCGATCTCGCCGCGAGCGCTCTCGCCGCCCGTCTGCAGGCGGCCAAGCTGGTCTTCCTCAGCGATGTGCTCGGGGTCATGGAGGATCCGGCGCGTCCCTCCAGCCTGATCCCCACCGTGGCCGCGGCTCAGGTCGAAGACATGATCGAAAAGAAGATCATCGCCGGCGGCATGATCCCCAAGCTCCGCTCTTCGGTCGAGGCCATCGGGGCCGGGGTCGGCAAGGTTCACCTCATCGATGGGAGAGTGCCCCACTCTCTCCTGCTTGAGATTTTCACGGAGAAAGGGATCGGCACCGAGATCGTGGCATGACGACCGGGGAACTGACCAGCCGCTACGTCCTCGGGAACTACACGAGGTTTCCCGTTTCCTTCACCCGGGGCGAGGGATCGTGGCTCTGGGACGAGAAGGGCCGGAAATACCTCGATTTCGGCACGGGCATCGCCGTGTGCTCGCTCGGCCACGCCCCGGAGTGCATGCGACGCGCCCTCTCGGAGCAGGGGGCGCGACTGATTCATTGCTCGAATCTCTACCAGATCCGGGAGCAGGGACTGCTCGCCCAGTTGATCGTCGAGCAGGTGATGGGCACCGGGGGCAAAGTCTTCTTTGCCAACAGCGGCGCCGAGGCCAACGACGGGGCGGTCAAGGTGGCGAGAAAGTTTTTCTACGATCGCTCGCCGAACGGAAAACCCGAACGGTTCGAGGTCATCACCTGCCGCAACTCCTTCCACGGACGCACCCTGGGTGGCATCGCCTCCACGGGACAGGACAAGGTCAAGGTGGGGTTCGATCCCCTGTTGCCCGGATTTCTTCACGTCCCCTTCAACGATGTCGGAGCGCTCCGCAATGCGGTATCCGAGCGCACTGCGGCGATTCTTTTCGAGCCCATCCAGGGCGAGGGGGGCATCCACGAGGCATCGGTCGATTTTTTCCGCGAGGCCGACCGGATCCGCGAGGAAACGGGAATCCTCCTCATGTTCGACGAGGTGCAGTGCGGCTTCGGGCGCACCGGTGACTGGTGTGCCTGGAGGACGCTGATGCAGGGCAGCGTTCTGGAGGTCGAGCCCGACGTGGTGACCTGGGCCAAGGGCATGGGGGGCGGATTCCCCATCGGCGCTCTCTGGCTGGCCGACCGCGTCGCGGGCGCTCTCGGTCCGGGCAGCCATGGCTCCACCTTCGGCGGGACTCCGCTGGGTTCGGCGGTGGCACGCGCCGTGCTGGAGGAGATCGGCGCTTCGGGTTGCCTGGAGAATGCCCGGAATCAGGAGAAACGGATTCGTCAGCGGGTGGAGCGTTGGGATTACCCCCAGATTCGGGGCATCCGGGGGAGGGGACTCATGTTGGGCTTCGTCCTCGAGGAGACGGCTTTCGGGAAGATCGAGTCGAGCCCTTCCCTGGTCCTGGTGGAACGGCTCATGGAGCAGGGACTCCTCGTGGTTCCGTCGGGCCGCGACGTGGTTCGCTGTCTGCCGCCGTTGAATGTGACCGCTGACGAAGTGGATACCGCCATGGACATCCTCGAGAGCGTCCTGAGCGAGATGGGAGAAAGCCAAGAGAAATAGGGAATATGCAGCATCTACTGGGAATCGAAGACCTCACCGAAAAATCCATCGTCGATCTGGTCGACCTCGCCGGGTCCCTCAAGGCCAAACGCGGGGTTCACCAGCCCCTGCCCCTCGCGGGACAGACCTGGGGCATGATCTTCGCGAAATCTTCGACGAGGACGAGAGTCAGTTTCGAGGTCGGCATCCACGAACTGGGGGGACGCCCCATGTTTCTCAACGCCAACGACATCCAGCTCGGGAGGGGCGAACCGATCCGCGATACGGCCAGGGTGCTGGGCCGCATGGTTCACGGCTGCATCATCCGGACCTTCGATCAGCAGGATATCGTCGATTTTGCCAAGTTTGGACACATTCCCACGGTGAACGCCTTGACCGACGAGGAGCATCCCTGCCAGATCCTGGCGGACCTCCTCACCATCCAGGAGCGCCTCGGCACCTGGGACGGCAAACAGGTCGCCTTTTTCGGCGACGGAGACTGCAACGTGGGCCGGAGCTGGGCCTGGGCGGCGAAGCATCTCGGATTTCGTCTTGTGATCTGTTCACCCGAGGGTTTTCAGCCGCAGCGGGAATTTCTCGATCGACTCGATGCCGACAACGTGACCGTGCTCGACGATCCCAAGGAGGCGGCCCGCCACAGCGACATTCTCTACACCGATACCTGGGTGAGCATGGGGAAGGAGGACGAGGCGGCGGAACGGCTCGAAATTCTGGAGCCCTACCAGATCAATCACGATCTCGTGCTGCAGGCCAATCCGGGTGCTCTGGTCCAGCACTGTCTGCCGGCCTACCGGGGAAAAGAGATCAGCGAGAGCCTGCTCGAGGAGCGGGCCGAAGAAATCTTCGATCAGGCGGAAAATCGGCTTCACGCCCAGAAAGCCGTTCTGGTAAGGTTGGCCTACGCGGATCTGCGGAGCAGGTGATACCCATGAGCGCTACCCACTGGTACTACGAGAAGGACGGAAACAAGGCGGGCCCCGTCGACGAGACCCGTCTCGGCGAGCTGATTGCCTCGGGAGAGGTTACCGGGGACAGCCTGGTCTGGCGGGAGGGACTGGCGGACTGGATTCCGCTGAGGGACGCAAACTTCGCCGCCCCCGCGGGTTGTTCATCACCTGTCGTGCCCCCGGTCCTGGGGGGTGAGCCGTTACCGGAAGCGGGCTCGAACCCGGCTCCGGCTCCGCCGCAGGCTCCGCCGCCGGTCCAGCCTCAGGTCTTTGTGCCGCGGAGGGTCTCTCTGAAACCGGATTTCGACTTTGGTATCGGCAGCCTGTTGGGTCGGGCCTGGAGCCTGGTGTTCTCCGATTTCTGGCCTTTTGTGGGCCTGTTTGCCCTGGCTTTCATCCTCGTCGGCGTCGCCTCGAATCTGGTCGTCACCGTCTTTTTTCTCTCCTACCCGATCCTGGGTGGTTACATGTACTACACCCTCACTCGCTTCCGCGGCGGTTCGGCCGAGGTCGACTCCCTGTTCGACGGCTTTCGCCGGCGTTTCGGGTCGTTGGCGGTGTTGAACCTGATTTTTGCGGTGCCCTTTTTCATCGTCTTCATCCTTCTCCTCGTCGGTTTCTTCGTGGCCGTGCTGGGAATGGAAGGTGGTGGTGACGCGGCCCAGGTACTCGGTCCGGTCGTGGCGTTGGTTTTCCTCGCGATTTCCCTCGCGTTATTTGTCGGCTTCGCGATTCTCGGCATCGTGACCTCGCTGGCCACCCTGGTCTGTATGGACGGGGATATCGGTTGGAAGGAGGCGATGGGGTTGAGTTGGTCCGCGTTCATGCGGCGTCCGGTGAAGATGACGGTCTATTCGGTCCTTTCCTTCATCCTCTACCAGGTCGGCATCATCTTCCTCTACTTTGGAATCTTTGTCACTGGTGCGTGGATCACCTGTTCCTACGCGGTGCTCTACGAAGAGGCATTCGCCACTACCGAAGCCAACTGATCAACGACCACTGACCACTGACCACTGATTACTGATTACCGATTACTGATTTGATCACTGATCATGATCACTCATTACTGACCACT
>CAZLUZ010000219.1:0-6676 GCA_964562825.1 uncultured Akkermansia sp. | reverse complement strand
GATATAGATGGAGATGGCTTCGGAGTTCAAACGTCCGGTTTCATCCTTCCAGGAATTGACATATCTCCCGGTAACCTTCTGAATGGGGACTTGGTTATTGCCAATAACGCTTCGATCAACACTACGGTACCTTTCCCCTTGGTTTCCGTTCCAGGAACGGTGCCCAACTTCGAAGCAACCGACGCCTTCGGCACCGGAAATGATGTTAGTGGTGATAGCTTCGGCCTTGTTTGGTTCGACTCCCTTGCGTCCCCTACAACGGTGACGGCGGCACCCGACTTTTTCGGGTTCGCCACTGACGCTAGCTGGGTGGTGCCTTTGACTGGAGGGAGCTTCGATTACGGCGGGGCAGATTTCGCGACTCTGAGTTCGTTGTCTGCCACTACCGGGCCAGTTAGCGCTGCAGCGATTCCTGAGCCGTCCTCTCTGTTGGGCATTTTCGGAATCGGAGCTAGCCTCTTCTTCTTCCTGCGCCGCAAGCGTGCGGTTGCCTAAGAAGGCAGGACTCCAGACAAACCTTCTAAAGAATGGGTTGCGTCTCTCGGGGGCAGCCCATTTTTTTTTGAAGTCCAACCAGGCAGGTGATGCACCTGGCCTCCAGTCCCGGTAGGCCCAACAGGCGCTGGTGGTGCGCCCTGCTCCATGGCGCCGGAATCCTCCTGATCGGGACGATCCAGGGTGAACCGATGCAGTTCACCGAGGTGACCGGGCCCGCCCAGATCAACCACGTCCACTCCCATTCGGCGGCCACCAAGGCCAGATCTTCCCACGACAACATCTTTGCCGAGTATGTCCGAATGACCGGCGGCGCGGTGGCGGAGGATTTCGATGGCGACGGATGGCCGGACCTCTACGTGCTGCAGGGCGGGGCGAGCGCCAACCTGCTCTACATCAATAACCGGGACGGAACCTTCCGGGAGGAGGCCGCCCTATGGGGCGCCGATCTGATCGGTCTCCACGTCGGAGTCGCCGCCGCGGATTACGACGGTGATGGCGATATCGATCTGATCGTCAGCTCCGGGGATGCGACCCACCATTTGTTGACCAATACCGGGGCCGATTCCCTCATGGCTACCACCCTGGCGGCACCGGCAGGCAAGGCCACAAGCCCGAGCTGGGGAGATATCGACGGAGACGGTCTCCTCGACCTCGCCCTTGGATCCTGGAACCTGGAATTCGCCGAGAAACTTCACATCTACCGGAACAACGGACTTGGCCAACTCATCGGCCACCAGGAGTTCGTCCAGCACTACGCGTTCACCCCGCGCTTCGCCGACATCGACGGGGACCGCGACCAGGACCTGCTCGTGGCCGCGGACTTCGGTGCGGCCGCCATCTTCACCAACGACGGAACCGGACTCTTCACCCCGTTCGGAACCAGCGATGTCGAAAACGGCATGGGAGCCGCCGTCGGCGATATCGACAACGACGGGGACCTGGACTGGTTTATCTCGTCGATTCGCGATTTCGACGGAGCCCAGGCCAACTGGGGCACCACCGGCAACCGCCTGCACCGCAACGATGGCTTCGGCATTTTTTCCGATATCACGGGGTCGGCCGGGGTCCGCGACGGCTTCTGGGGATGGGGCTCGGCCATGGCCGATTTCGACAACGATGGCGATCTGGACATCTACCACGTAAACGGGTGGCCGGAAACCCGTCTCGACTCCGCGGACGAGTTCGACGACAAACCCGCCCTCCTCTTCGAGAATCTGGGGAACAATCAGTTCCTGGAAGTTGCCGGAACCTCGGGAGATGCCGCCCACCGCGGTCAGGGGCGCGCCGTGGTGGTTTTCGACTATGACCAGGATGGAGACCTGGATATCTTCATCGCGAACAACCTGAGCGTGAATCTCTCCGACCCGGAGAATCCTGTGGAAGAACCGGGCCTGCCGGTCCTGCTGCGCAACGATCTCGGAGACCAGAAAGCGTGGCTAAAGGTGCACCTCGACGGGCGGGAAGCTCCCCATCACCGCCATGGAATCGGATCGCGGGTCTACGTGACCAGCGGAGGCATCACCCAACTGCGTGAGTTGAACGCCTCGAGCGGATACCTCGGCCATGGACCCGAGCGAATCGCTCATTTCGGTCTGGGCGACGAGACGCAGGTTACCGAGATTCGCGCGGTCTGGACGAATGGCGACGAGACGCGGGTTAAAGGCACCGGGGTGAATCGGGAGATCACCCTGACCAGTCCGCAGGCCAGCCTCTCCAGCCGCAACCTTCTTCCCGGCGAGGCGGTCGAGGCGGAGATCGATCTGGAGCATTTCCCCGAGGGAACCACCGCCACGTGGACGGTCCAGGGGCAGACCTACCCCAACCCGGTCCGGGTCGTGCCGACGAGTGAAGGCGAGGTCCAACTTCGTCTCGATGTCTACGATGACACTCCGGAACCGCAGCTCCTTCGCACCGAGATCCTCACCGTGACGGTCGATTCGGGAGACCTGCCCTACTCCATCGCCCGGATGTGGAACGAGGAGAATCTTGCCGCCATTCGGATCGACTTTCCCAATCCCACCGCCCACGCGCGCAACCTCTTCCACACCGCGGCGGCGATGTGGGATGCCTGGGCCGCCTACGACGCGACGGCGGTGGGCTATGTCCATCGCGAAAAAGCGAGCGCTGCCGACGTGGCTTCCGCCCGCGCCGAGGCGATCAGCTACGCCGCCTACCGGGTGCTGCGCTTCCGTTACGAGAATTCGGTCAACGGCAGCACCACCGTCCTCTCTCTGAACAATCTGATGTCGGTCCTGGGCTACGACCCCGCGGTGATCACGACGGAGGGCTATACCCCGGCGGCCCTGGGCAACCGGGTCGCCGCGGCGATCCTCGAATTCGCGTCCACGGACGGCGCCTATGACGTGGCGGGGTATCTCGATGGAGCATACGCGCCGGTGAACGATCCTCTCCCGGTGGCGGAACCGGGGACGTCGCTCAACGATCCCAACCGCTGGCAGCCGCTTCTCTTCGAGGTGGCGGAAACGCAGAACGGCCAGGTGGCGGACGTCATCCAGACCTTTCTCGGCGCCCACTGGGGTGCAGTCCGTCCCTTTGCCCTGGATCGGGAGCCCGGAGAAGCGCTCTTCATTGACCCGGGCGTGCCTCCGCAACTGGGGGGAACAGGGGACCTCGATTTCAAGCAGGGCAACGTCGAGGTGATCCTCTACAGCAGTCTGCTCGACCCGGACGACGGGATATCCATCGACATCTCGCCCGGCGCTTTCGGGAACAATACCCTCGGCGAAAACGACGGGGTGGGGCACCCGATCAATCCGCACACCGGAGCTCCCTATCCGCCGAATGTGGTCAACCATGCGGATTTCGGGCGGATCCTGGCCGAATTCTGGGCCGATGGACCCGACTCCGAAACTCCCCCGGGACATTGGAATGTCCTGGCCAACGAAGTTTCCTACGACCCCGACTTCGACCGCCGATTCGGCGGCGAAGGGGACGTGCTCGATCCCCTGGAATGGGATGTGAAACTCTATTTCGCCCTGAACGGCGCCCTCCACGACTCCGCCGTCGCCGCCTGGGCCTGCAAGAGGGTCTACGACTTCGTGCGGCCCATCACCAGCATTCGCCACCTCGGCGGTCTCGGCCAATCATCAGACCCCGGTCAGCCGGGCTACCATCCGAACGGCCTGCCCCTGGTCCCCGGGTTGATCGAGGTGATCACCGCGGAATCGGCAGCGGCGGGACAGCGTCACGCCCATCTCGCCGCCCACCTCGGGCGGGTGACGATCCGGTCCTGGGAACTGGGGTCGGGAGTCACCTGGATTCTGCCCGAGACATGGATGCCGTATCAGCGGGCCACCTTCGTCACCCCGGCCTTCGCCGGGTTCGTCTCGGGTCACAGCACCTTCAGCAGGGCGGCGGCCGAGGTGATGACCCGGCTCACCGGGAGCGAGTTTTTCCCCGGCGGCATGGCCACCTTCACCGCGCGGGCCAATCAGTTTCTCGAGTTCGAGGAGGGCCCCTCCTCCGATGTGGTGCTGCAGTGGGCCACCTACTACGATGCGGCCGATCAGGCGGGAATCTCTCGTCTCTACGGCGGCATTCACGTCCCGGTTGACGACGGACCGGGGCGGATCATGGGATCGCAGTGCGGCATCCAGGCGTGGAATCTGGCCGTGAAGTATTTTGATGGTTCCATTGGCGGGGTGCCCGTCTACCCGCAATTCCGGTCCGGGGGAGGAGCCACCTTCCATCTCAGCTGGAATCGGCTCCGCGGGTTTTATTATCGCGTTCTCTCCTCGCCCGACCTCGTTCATTTCACCGAACTGGATCCCTGGAGGCGGGCCGAGAGTTCCCGTGGGGAGATGGAGATCGTGTTGCCCGGGACGACCGAGGCGCATTTCTTTGGGGTGGAACGCTCCCCGCTTCTCCCCTGATTGCGGCAAGGCGCCATGCCCGAGCGTCATCACGCATTGAAAAGGGGACGCTTTGGCGCAATCTTGCTCGACTGATGGCGAGTTGTGGTCTGGTTCGGGTAGCGATAGCGGCGGTGGCCGTGCTTCTGGTCTGCCCGGGTGGAAGGCTCCATGCCCAGGATGCACCGGGCGCGGGGGGCGAGACCGTGAAGCCGAGCATCTTCCATCTGCCGATGAAGGTCGGGATCTACCGGAGATTGCAGCTGGAAATCTCGCAGGCCATCGTGAGCAAAAACTTCGAGAAGGCCGTGCCTCTGCTGCGGGAAGTGGTGGCGATGGCGCCTCACGATCCGGTCGACCTCTACAATCTCGCCTGCGTTCTGGCGCGGACAGGGAACCCGGGGGAAGCCCTGCAATTGCTGGAACAAGCCGTGGAAAAGGGCATGCGAAACCCGGAAATCCTGTCCCAGGATGAGGATCTTTTTTCCCTTAGGGAAACCGCCCATTTTCAGCAGATCCTGGCCCGGGCGACAGAATTGGCCGGGAAACCCTTCGATCCCTTCGCCAGTCGCACCAAACCCACCGTGGTGGCCGACCGGGTGGCCCAGGTGTCCGAAACCAATACCGCGTGGGATTTCCGCTCAGCGTCGTTTCGAACCTTTTTCGAATTCCCTTCGCCGCCCAGCGGTGGTGTCCCCATTACCACAGGAGATCGCATGGAGCATATCCTGCTGCAGCAGTGGCACTCACGGGGCACCGCGGCGGGAAATCATGGCGACCTCTACGATAACCACGACCGCAATCACTCGCGACTCAACGTTGCGCTGTTTCCCCAGATGGCGTGGATCTCCTATCCCGAAGAGGCGCGAAAATTCAGCCTGGAACAGGGTGCCCAGGTTCGGTTTTTGCATCAGGGCGCGGTGGTGCTGGGCAATTCCTCAACCGCCATCACCGGCGGTCCCCAATGGCGCAGCCAGGCGCGCAACGCTTATACCACTCCGGGTGCTCCCGTCATGCTCCACACCCAATACCAGTCGAACCATCTCTATTGCTATCCCGAGCACCTCGACCACGACCCGGGTCACAACGCGGTGGGCGGTCGCCACGGAGACGTGTTTCCGGCAAACACACCCTACGTCCTCATCTCTCAGGGGTCATCGGGGTCCGATCGGCCTTTTCTCGAGGCGTTCGCGGCGACTCTGGCCGCTTTTCGCCCGGACACGAAACGGAGACTCATCGACACGGGAGGCATCGCCCCGGCTCTGCAGTTGATCCTGAGGCGCTCGAATCCGCAACTATTGACCCGCGAAGATTACCTGACCGGAAAAGCCCATCCCACCGCATTCTCCGAAGATCAGTTGGATCCCGTGGCCATGGTCCAGATGGCGCAGAATATCGAGCCCGGAGGGCTGCCCCCGCGAATCCAGCTGCGAGTTCTGCAGGAGGAGAAGTCGCCGTATGGCGGGGAGCAGAGGCTTTTCGACACTCCGCAGGCCATCGCGCGGGCCTTCCGCACCCATCGCCCCTCGATCCGGATGGTGGTTACGTCGGGAGAGAGTTCCGATCCCGCAGGAAACGCTCTGACCCATCACTGGAAGGTGCTCCGGGGCGATGAGGAAAGGATCGGGATCCGCCCCCTGAATGCGGACAATAGCGTGGTGGAGCTGACCATCCCCTGGCACGAGCGTCGCCCGGTGTTGCCGGGCTCCCCCCTGGAGTCGAATCGGGTCGACATCGGAGTCTTCGTCGACAATGGGAAACACTTTTCTGCTCCCGCCTTCATCAGCGTCAATTTCGCGGACAACGAGATGAGGGAGTACGACGATTCCGGGCGTCTCCTGGTGCTCGACCGGACCTTCCCGGTGAAGAAGGACAACTATGTCGATCCCCTGATTTTTCCCGCTCGCGAGTGGCGCGATGAGTTTGTCTACGACGGCGACGGCGACGGCGGATGGTCCGGGTGGAAGCGGACTCTCGGTGAAGAAACCCAGGAATACACTCGCGAAGGGTTTCTCGTGGTGACGCGCGATGCGGAAGGAGAGCCGGACCTGGTCCGTCTCGTCATCGAAAAACGGAACGGCGCCGCGATCCAGTTGGCTTACTCGGAGAACACGGTGCCGTATCAGCGGCTGGTCAAAGAACCCGGATCGGCGATCGGGGCGATGGCGGGGTTACCACCAGGGGCGATGGCGGTCTCCAGCGATGACGGTGGCGATGAGGCCTCATCCGGTCCATCCCTGTTCGACCGAGAAGTCTCCCAAAAACGACGAGACCCGAACCGCCCCCCCCTGGATTTTTTCTTTCCC
>CAZLUZ010000218.1:0-6711 GCA_964562825.1 uncultured Akkermansia sp. | reverse complement strand
CCCCGCGCCGAGCCGACCGCTGCTTTCGCCGGGAAGGGCGTCCTCGAACCCAACACCCCGGACTGGGCCCGGGCCCGCCTCTCGCCGCAGTGGTGGCAGGCCCTCGGGGATCCGGGACTCGACCGGGACATCGCGATCGCTCTGGCCGACTCTCCCTCCCTGGCCATCCTCGCCGCCCGTCTGGAGAAGGCCGAGGCGGACTCGCTCGCCGCCCGCTCCGCGCTGCGTCCCCAACTCAACCTCGGCTACGGCTACCGCGTGGGCCGGGCCCGTGATGTCGATTTCGGCCCTTTCGATCTCGCCCCCTGGACCGGCTCGGTCCAGTTCCGCTGGGAACTCGACGTGCTGGGCAAACTGCGCCGGGCTCGGGATTCCGCCGATGCCGCCCGCGAAGCCGCCTGCTGGGATGTCGCGGGCGCCCGTCTCATCCTGACCACCGCGATCGCCGAGGTGCGCGCCACCATCCAGAGGCTGACCCGGGAAGTCCGGATCCTGGAGGACGCCATCGCCGCCAACGAGGAGATCCTCGCCGTTCTCGGAGACCGGGAGGACGCCGGCATCCTCTCCGAAACCGACGTCCACCGCGCCGAGGCGGAGAACGAGCGATTTGCCCGAATCCGGGATGAACAACTCCGCCTCCGCGCTGTCGCCGAAGCGGAGCGCGCCGCCCTGATCGGCGGAGCTTCCTCTCCCGCTCCCATCGAGAGCGATCTTCCCGAGCCGCCCGCTCTGCCGGGCAAACCTTTCTGCGAATTACTCGATTCGCACCCGGTGCTTCTCGCCGCGGAGTCGCGACTCCGCTCGGCCTTCGGCATCGAGGAGGTCGCCCGGCTCGATTTGCTGCCCTCCTTCACCCTCCGGGGCAGCCTCACGGGAGCCTCGCCGCATCCCCACTTCAACGAGCTCCGCAAGTGGGAGCGGTTCTTCGGTCCCTCCCTCGATCTTCCCATCTACGATCCGCAACGCCTCGCCACGCTGGATTCTCGCAGGGCCGACACGCACGAGGCCTGTGCCGCCTACCGGCTCGCCCTGGTGGAGATCGTCCGCGATATCGACACCGCCCTGATCAGCCTGCAGAGCCGCCGGCAACAGTTGCTCGGGGTGGAGCGGGAAATCGCCTCGCTTCGCGCCGCGCGGGAAAACGTGCGCTCGACCTTCGAGGCCGGATTGGTCTCGCAAATCGAGTTGCTCGAGGCCGAGCGCAGTCTGCTTCAGGCCCGCCGCAGCCGCGTCGTCCTGGAGGAGGCCCTGCTCCGGGACTATTTCGCCCTGGTGCGGGCCCTGGGAGGTGGCTGTTCTCCCACCGGCGAGACGTTGCCCGAGGAGCATTTCGCCGTGGCGCCGCGCCGATGACCCGTCCATCCGGGGACGGCTCACTCCACCTCGCGCAGCACCGCACGCACCTCCTCCAGCCGATCCTGCTGGCGGGCGAATTCGGGGTCCACCCCGCGCAGTTTTTTCTCCAGCCTACCCGCCTCCTCCGTGAGGCCACAGGCCCGGGCAAACCAGTAAACTTCCTGCCAGGAGGCGGCGGTGGCCCCGGAAAGTTCGCCCAGGGTGCTTTCGCCTGCCTCCACCAACCAGCCGGGATCGAAAAGTTGGATCGCCACTTCATTTGGACCGAAACCCAGATCTACCGTCAAAATCCCATCCGCGGCCGCCGTGATCCTCGCATCCAGGGGCCGGCCCTCCCTCCGCCTCACCATGCCCTCGTAGCCGACCAGATCGAGGCGCTCCTGCAGTTGGGGGAGAAACCGGTCAGCCGCCCGATAGCCTTCCACCAGGGTGTCCCTGATCTTACGCCCCCGCGGCGTCGCCACCGTGGCCTGCTCCAGGGAGGCGATCGCCTCGGAAAAGGCCAGGGAGGTACCGAGATCGGCAAAACCGGCCACGATTTCGACGAGCGTCCCGGCGTCCTTCACCTCGGAGTCCGACCATGCCGGCCCCGCCTTCCCAGCCCCCTTTGGATCGGGCTTTTCCCGGACGCTGGCCAGCTCTCTGAATTCTTCAGTCCTGGCGGCACGCCGCTGCAGCAACTCGAGCGCCGCCCCCCCGGTCTGGAGGCGTCGCTCCGCCACGGCGAGGCGCGACTCGACCCGGGCCAATTCCTTCACCGTCATCCGCGAGCTGGGTTTCGGCGTCGCCCCAAGGAGCCGGAAATCTTCAAGGTATTTCCCGGTGAACGGTCTCAGGCTCTCGATCCAGGCATCGTTCTCCGGCAGGTCGGTCTCGCGAAACTCCTGCAACAGGGCGACGGCCTCGCCGAAATGACCCATCTCCCAGTTCTTCAGTCCTCCGGCAAAAAGCATCACGGCCTCGAACGAACCGTCCTCGAGGGAGAGTTCCGCGCGTAGCACCGGGAGCGCGTCCGAGAGGATCTTTCCCGCCGCCTCGAAAAAGCGTCGCTCCCGCTGCATCTCCCGCTGGTCGAATCCCCCCTGGGTGAGCAACCCGGCGAAAACCTCCCGAGCCTCGGGCTCGTTCTCCAGAAGCAGTTCGACGAGACCGAGGCAGTAGGTATTCCAGGCCCGCGACGGTTGGGTGAAACTGCTGTTTTCGCCGAGTTGACGAAAGATATCCCGCGCCTCGGCAAAATCGCCCCGCAACATGGCCCGGCGCCCGGCCAACACCCGGGCCGCGGCCTCGCGTTCCTCCGCGCTGATGACCCGGTCACCGGTGTTGCCCAGAAGATCGCTGAGATCGTCGCCATTTCGGTTCCCCTGCGTCTGCAGCACGATAAAAACCAGCGCGGCCAGAGCCGCCAGCCCAATCCCGCCCTGGATCAACAACTGCTTCCGCTTGGAGCCCGTCGCATGCGAGGCCATCTTTGCAGGAGACCCCTCCCCCTGGCAGGCTTCCAGCTTCTCCAGCAACTGATCGTAAGAACCGGGTCGCGATTTCGCCTTCGAGGCCATCATCTGCTCGACCAGCTTCACCGTCCGGCGGGTCGTTCCCGGTGCCGCGGCCTTGAGCTGGGGCGTGTGCGATTTGATCTCGATGAGTTCCTCCAGCGAACTCGTGTCGGCGTCGAAGGGTGGCTTTCCCGCGAGGGCGTGAAAACAGGTCGCACCCAGGGCGTAGATGTCGCCCAGGTGGGTATCGGGCTCGCGCTGCAGCTTCTCCGGAGGCACGTAGTAGGGCGTGGCCCAGAGGTCCTCCGACTCCTCCTCCCGGCCCTGCGCCACCGCCAGGCCGAAGTCGACCAGCTTGGCCGTCCCATCCGGCGTCACGAGAATGTTCCCCGGCTTGATGTCGCGGTGGATCAGATTGCCCTGGTAAGCGGTCCGCAAGCCACAGACCACGTCGTAGGCGATGGCCAGCACCTGCTCCTCGGGCAGCGCGCCCTGGTCCGCGATCATGTGCTCGAGACTGGTCGCGTCGACCAGCTCCATCGCGATGTAAAAATAGCCCTGGTCTCGCCCCACCGTGTAGACCTTGACCACGTTGGGATGGTTGATCGATGCGGTCAGCTTCGCCTCGCGCTCGAACATCTGGGTCAGCTTTATATCACGGCTCAGCGACTGGTGCAGAATCTTCAGCGCGACCCGCCGGTCGAGGGTCTGGTCCACCGCCTCGAACACCTGGCTCATGCCGCCTTCCCCGAGCATCCGCTTGATCTCGAACTGGCTGAGCCACGTCCGGACCCGCACCGATTCGGAGCAGTAAGGGCAGACGATCTTGGAGAAAGGAGACAACTCGGTGACGTCGAGATCCTGCCGGCACTCGGGACACTGATTGATGATGGTTTCTTCGGAATCCGACTGCATGCGGCGGGTGATCGACGGAGCTGCCCAAACCTCCGGACTGTAGCGGTTCCCTTTTTCAAAGCCAGCCAAAAGGAAGGAATTCCCCCCGCCAGCGGTCACCGATTCCCGGTTGCTCCTCCCGTCATGACGTGGTTGTTTGATCCACCGGCGTCAATGAGCAATTCCCCACCCGAACCAGCGGAAATCCCCATCGGACCCCACCGGCTCGGCGGCGCGGAACCGCTGTTCATCCTCGGTCCCTGCGTGATCGAGTCGGAGTCTTTTCTCCGCGAGGTCGGGTCCCGTATCGCCGAGATCGCCTGCGACGCCGGGGCCCGATTCGTTCTCAAGGCGAGCTACGACAAGGCAAACCGGAGCTCCGCCAGCTCCTTCCGCGGCATGGACTGCCGCCTCGGTTGCGCCCTGCTCCACGAGATTGGCCAGGGTCTCGGCGTGCCCGTCACGACCGACGTTCACACCGAGGAACAGGCCCGCATCGCGGGCGATTTCATCGACGTCATCCAGATCCCCGCCTTCCTCTGCCGTCAGACCGATCTCATCCGCGCCGCCGCGGAGACGGGACGCGTGGTCAATGTGAAAAAGGGCCAATTTCTCGCTCCTTGGGACGTAGTTAACATAACCGAAAAACTGCAGTCCTTCGGCAGCGTGAACCATTTCGTGACAGAGCGCGGCACGAGTTTTGGGTACAACAATCTCGTCGCCGACATGAGGTCCATTCCCTGGATTCAGGAAACGGGTTGTCGGGTCGTGTTCGACGCCACCCACTCCGTGCAGCGCCCCGGTGGCCTGGGCAAAAGCAGCGGCGGCGACGGTCGCCTCGCCCCGGTCCTGGCCCGGTGCGCGGTCGCCGCCGGGTGCGACGGCATCTTCCTTGAAACCCATCCCGAACCGGAAAAAGCGCTGAGCGACGGCCCCAACCAAGTCCCTCTGACGGAACTCGGGGACGTCCTCCGCCGTCTCATCGACATCTACCGCCTGATCCGCTCCTGAACTCGCGCCCGGCCCATCGAGAGCCCATGTCTGCCCGCCCTTTTAGCCCCCTGCTCGCGCTGCTCGTCGCTTTCGCCATGCCGGCATCCCCGGGAGCGGCGTCCCCGGGCGTGATCCCTCCGGAGATGGTCGCCCTCTTCCCCGTGGGCCGCACCTTTTCCGGCGTCAAGATTCCCTCCTACACCGACAGCGTCCTCAAAACCGTGCTCGAGGCTGACACGGTTCGCCGCGTCGACCAGGCCTACCTCATGCTGACCAACCTGGTGATCAAAGTCTACAACGGCGCCGGCGAAGTCGAATCCACCATCCGGATGGACCGGGCCCGGTTCCACATCGTCTCCCGGCAGATGACCAGCGAAACCCCCGCGCGGATCGAACACGAAAAATTTGTCATGACGGGGGACGAGATGGGATTTGATACCGTGAACCAGATCAGCACCCTGAAGGGCGACGTCCGCGTCGTCATCCCCGAGGCGGGGAAATTGACCGGCGATCTCGGGCGCAAAGCTTTTTCGGGCGAATAGGCCCTACCCTCAACCGCACCACTCCACTGATTCCATGAAATTCTCAGCTCTATTCCTGCTGCCCGCGCTCTTCCTCCTCCCGCCGCTCCATCTCACCGCCCAGGAGGAGGAAGGAAACTCCGCCCTCGGTCAGTTTCTCCGCAATCGCGACACCCAGGACCTGTTGCGCAACGTGAAGAACGATCCGGAGAACGCGGTCAATGCCCTGAAGCAGAATTCCGACGAGGCGGCGCGGGCCGCCATGGCGCTTTTCCAGGAGCAAATCAGCAAGGAGAACGGCGCTGAAAGCGGGGAAGTGCCGGCAACCCGGTCCTCGATGAGCCAGTCGGAGAAGGCACTGAAACAGCTGAACCGCATCGTGGAAACCCCCGGCAGCGGCGACGGAGGTTCGACCCCCTCCATGCCCGATCTCGAAGAGCTGAAACAGAAGGCCCCGCTCGCCTTCGACTCCGAAAAGATCAAGAGCGCCGCCGACGCCGCCCGCCAGGCCATCTACGGGTCCGAAGAAAGCGAGGCGAGCCGTCCCCCGGAGCAGAGAGCGGCCCCCGCACCCATTCCGCCCCTGCCCCGGGCCGAGACCTCGGGCGCCACCCCGCCCCCGGTTACCACCACCGCAGCCGCGGAAAATCCGACACCGGCGGCCCCGATGCGAAACATGAGTCCGACCGCCCCCAGCATCCCCGATGCCCCGGAACTGACCTCCCGCGGCGTGCCCGAACCGCAGCCACTGCGGCCCCGCTACGCCAAGCCGAAAAAGTTTCAGCCCGACCCTGAACCCGACACGGAAACCGACACCATGGTCATTGAAAGTGGCGAGGCCGAGATGGATGACAACAAGCGGGTGCTCACGTTCCGCCACGATGTCGTGGTGCAGATGAGGGATATGGAAATGACCTGTGATACTCTGGTGGTTTATCTCGATTCGGAAAATCAGATGAAAAAGACCGTGGCCACCGGCGGCATGGTCCAGATCAAGCGGATCGGGGAGGGCGGCAAACTGCAGATCGCCAAGGCGCGGCGCGCGGAGCACGAGGCCGCCACCGAGACCACCATCTTGTCCGGAGGCCCTCCCTACCTCCAGGACGGCGACCGCTACGTGAACACGAATTCTCAAGATTCCAGGATCGTGCTGCGGGGCGACGGAAAATACCGGGTGGACAGTCCCGAGCCCGCCTCGGGGGGACGCAACGTCATCGTGATCCCCATCAAGGGGGCGAAGAATCTGGGCGGCGACATCGGGCTCCCCAGCATCGGCCAATAAGCCGCGTCCATCTCTTCTCCTCACCCGACCCTGCATGAGTTACTCCGACGATTCCCGCGACCTCTCCTTTGGCGGCAGAAAGCTGGCCGGGTACACCGACGAGTATCTCCCCGGCGAAACGAAAGAGCCGGTCTATCGAGCCCCGACGCCGATCGACCCCGATCCGGCC
>CAZLUZ010000217.1:0-6760 GCA_964562825.1 uncultured Akkermansia sp. | reverse complement strand
ACATTTGATTGGGGGGAATTGGGGTCTGGCTATGGGATTTGGCATTAGTGGTTTGTTAGGTGCTTTGGCTGACCGGTTTCCCTGCCGGACGCGCTGAGGGGTCGGTCAAGGGTCGGTCAACAATTTTTGAATTATGAGAATGTTAGTGCCTCTTTTCCGTCAACGACATCAAATAACCAACCACCCTGCAGCTGTAAGTCCGCCACTCCTCCCGCATCTTCTTGACGAAGGGGATGCTCTCGGGATCATCACCGAAAGGATCCCGGGGAGCATTGAACTCGGAATACCAGCAATCGGGTAAGGTCCCGTTGACGAAGCAGTTGATCAGCTCGATTGCGGACTCCCGTTCCCTCCGGGCCCGGTCTCGAAGTTCGGCAAAGGTGTTCTCGTTCATGATCGTCCAGTAGGACACCTTCCACGGTTCGGCCTTGAATAACTTCTGGTTCTCGTGGTAGTAATGGTTTCGGATATCCCTCCGCCAGGTCCGCGCCTCATCGTTCACCATCTTGGTCCAGCTCCCGAGTTCCTTGACTTCCTCTTCGGTGAACTCATCGGGAAACTCCTTTTGCGCCATCGCTTTGGCTTTCTTCTCCGCATGCACGTGGCGGCAATGCTCTTCAAAGTGGCGCAGTTCATCCGAATCGAGTTCCACATCAATGGTCTCGCAAATGGGGAGGTTCTTCTTGGTGAGCCAGTTCCAGACCTTCCCGTATTTCCATTTGCCCTTCCAGGTCTTCCCGAGATACTTGGCCGCGTAACTGAGAGCGCCGTTACTGGAACGGATCGCTTCGACCCGGGTTCCGGCATTGATGTGATCCTCGCTCGTGTCTCCCGATGCCTTGGCCCAGGCCAGAGCGCACCAGTCCTTATCGACGAAAGGCTGCGATCCATCGAGGCGATAAACGAGGAGGTGGAAGTGGGGAACCCCGCTCTTCTGCAGTTCCACCTTGTAGATCCCGCCGAGAAGCTGGTCGGGATACTTGCGCTGGAGCATTTGCCAGAACTTCTTGAGATGACCTTTCAACTCTTCCTTGGTCTCGGGAAACAGAACGGGCCGATACGTCAGCGTGATCATGATGGGAATCGCCTCCCCCAGTCTGGCGATGAACTTGAACATCCGCCTCCGGGCTGCCGGTGAGAACCCCTGGATGATGTCTCGAACCTCTCCGACCAGTTCCTTGGGTTGCCCATTGCGATCGGTTCTGACCGTTCCGATGTCATCATGGAGGAAGATATCGGGGTTTTCGTAGAGGGGATCGAGGGGTTCAATGAGCTTTCCGGTGATGGAAAACGTGACGGTATGCGCCTTAGATAAACCCAAGGCGCTGCCCGGCGCGGGCACTTCGTGCCCGTCGCGCCGGGCATCTGCGTTGTTTGAATCGGAGGAGAGGTCGTAGTGTTTCATAATTTCTGGAAAGTTGAAGTTGGATCGCGACCACAGGAATCCCCGGTAAAATCGCGAAAGGAACCCGGCTCCCGAGGAAGGGAATCGGAGTGAATAAATCTGTGTGTTTCCAGGTGCCCCGGGTGGAATTTATTCATCCAATCATCGCCGCGGCCTACAAGTCTGGGGCACCCCGATCAACGGCTCCACTGTCGGTTCTTCTGTCCTCAGCATGGAGCGAACCGAGGCATGGGTACGAAAGCAGAAGGGCGAAAGAGAGTCAACCAAGAAAAGTGTGAAAATGAACAGCTCTCTCTACTTGGGCTTCGGCTGGTGGTTCTGCACCCTTCGGGCAGTGCTCCGCATAGGCTTCGGGCCGGACTCCACCAGGAAAGTAAAATGGAACCTTTTCGACGCCCGACCTCTATTCCATTTGACTGTCCTGTCTCCGTCCGGCTTGGCACCGGTGGACCAGGCTTTCCAAAGGAAAGGCCTGGTCAGGCCATTCCGCTGCGCTTCATTCTCTGATGGGCTTTGCCGCCCTTCGGGTTGCCACGATGATACCGGTTAGGCTTCGGCTTGCGCAACGGGTATCAACTCACCTGAGCTTCCCGCTCCCGTTCATATCGCTCAATGAACGCCTCTGCCATCTCGATGATCTTTTGTTGCTGTCGGCGGGGAAGCTTCGATGCGGCTTCGAAGACCTGACCGAGCTTCCCGCCAGGAGCTGGACCCGTGCGAGACTTCGGAAGCCCCAAAACTTCCTCAACCGTGACACCCAGAGCGGTGGCCATCGGAACGACAAACTCAGTTTTCGCAATCCGTCCGGTCTGTTCCCAGTAGAGCACATTCGGGTGATTCGTCCCAATCTGCCGGGCCAGTTCACGCACGGTCAACCCGGCCTCAACACGAAGCTGGGTGAGGTAGGACTCCGAATCTGGATCTTCAGGCATGGTAAGAAAATAAACCTTCATGGTAGAAAAAGCCTTGAAATGGTAAGAAAACATACCAGAATCGAAAAGTGAAATTCAATTTGACAAGCTTTTCGGAAAAAATGAGCGCAGCCCACCAGACCAAACAAACCACCTTCTCTTTCTACACCGAGGAAGCCGTTGCCGGACGCCAGGCCGATCGCATCGCCGGAGCCCTCGAACGCATCCACGAAGCCGCCGATCATTTGAGCTTTGACCTCGAACCGCACCAGTTGGAACGCCTCGCCCTGGCCGTGGAATGCCTGCAAGCCGAACTCGAGTTCCAAAACGACACCGCAACTTCTTAGCCGCATGGCCCGCATCCCGGAGGAAGAAATCGCGCGGATCAAGGAGCTAACCGATCTGCCCGCCCTGGTCCGTTCCCGTGGCATCGAGTTGCGGCCGCACGGAAGCAAGGACCTGGTGGGCAAGTGCCCCTTCCACGAAGACAACGAAAGCCCCAACCTGATCGTGACCCCGGAGAAAGGTCTTTTCCACTGCATGGCCTGCGGAGCCGCCGGGAACCCGATCCAGTTTGTCGAACGCTTTGACGGCATATCCTTCCGCCACGCCTTCGAACTGCTCGCCAACGGAGGGACCGCCGCGTTCACCGCCCGGATCCGGCCAACCAAACAGGCGACTGTTCCCAAACTCGAATGTCCCCTCGATGCGGAAGCCAGTGACCCGGAGTTCCTGACCCAGGTGACCGACTTCTACCACGAACGGCTCGCCCAGAACAAAGTCGCGCTGGATTACCTGGCTTACCGGGGCCTCGACGATGAGGATCTGATTAAGCGGTTCCGGATCGGGTTCTCCGATCGCACCCTCGGCCTGCGTCTGCCCCACAGTAACCGCAAGGGCGGAGACGCGATCCGATCGAAGCTCAAGGAGGTGGGAATCTTTCGCGAGAACGGCCGGGAACATTTTAACGGATCGGTGGTCTTCCCGATCACCAAGTCCGAGCCGGACGGGCGGAATGGACACGTTGCCGAGATCTACGGCCGCAAGGTCACCAAGAACCTGAGGAAGGGAACGCCCAATCACCTTTACCTGCCCGGACCTCACCACGGCATCTTCAACCCGGAAGCCCTCAAGTCCCGGGAGATCATCCTGTGTGAATCGGTCATTGACGCCCTGACCTTCATCCGTCACGGGATGGACAACGCCACCTGCATCTTCGGCACCGAGGGGTTTACCGAGGAACTCTTCGAAGCGATCCGGGCCGCCAACCTCGATGCGGTGCGCCTGGCCTATGACGCGGACGAAGCCGGGGAGCGAGCCGCGCGCAGAGACAGTGATCGCCTGCAGAAACTCGGGATCGAGTGTTACCGGATCCGTTTTCCCTTCAAGCAGGACGCCAACGGGTTCACGATCAAGGAAGGCAAAGCCGCCCTGCAGAAACTGGTGCGCGATGCCGAGTGGCTCGGAGCGGGCGGCGTAGCCGCATCAGGATGCAACGTCACGTTGCCTTCTGTCTTAGCTGCCAGCGAAGCGTTAGCCGCCGAAGTGGAGGAGACGAAAGAAAAGCCCGCTCCGACTCTGCCTGAGTTGATCGCGGAAGGAGAACGCCACGCTCTGACTTTGGGCGACCGGGTTTACCAGGTGCGGGGCCTGCCGCGCAATCCATCGTTGGAAGTGCTCAAGGTGACTCTCCGGGTGATGGAGCCGGGCGGACTCTTTCATCTCGACCAGGTGGACCTGTGCAAGGACGGGGACCGCAAACGCTTCACCGAACGAGCCGCCGAGGAAACGAGACTGGAGCGCGACCTCATCAAGCGCGACCTGGGCAAGTTGCTCTTGGCCTGCGAACGGGAACAGGAAGTCCGCCTGGCCAAGCGGGACGAAGAAAGCGAGACCGGCGTGGAACTCGAGCCCGAACAGATCGCGGAAGCCCTAACACTCTTACAATCACCCGATCTGATCAAACGCATCACAGAAGCTTTCGAGGCGGCCGGGATCGCCGGGGAAAGCACAAACAAGCTCGCCGCTTACCTGGCCGGGACCTCGCGCCTTTTGAGAAAGCCCCTGGCCGTGATCATCCAGAGCACCAGCGCGGCCGGAAAGACTACGCTGATGGAAGCGGTGTTGTCGTTCTTCCCGGGCGAGGAACAGATCAAATACTCGGCGATGACCGGGCAAAGCCTTTACTACCTGGGCGAGACCAATCTCAAACACAAGATCCTCGCCATCGTCGAGGAGGAAGGAGCCGAGAAAGCCTCTTACGCTTTGAAGCTTCTGCAATCTGAAGGCGAACTGACCATCGCCAGCACCGGGAAGGATGCGACCACCGGGCGGATGGAAACCCAGACCTATCACGTGGAGGGACCCGTTGCCATCGTTTTGACCACGACCTCGATCGACATCGATGAGGAACTCATGAACCGGTGTCTCGTGCTCACGGTCGATGAAAGCAGGGAACAGACCGAACGCATCCACCAACTGCAGCGCGAAGCCCGGACCGTCGCCGGCATCGTGGAGGCAGAGAAACGCAAGGGCATCCTCGACACGCTGACAAACGCTCAACGGTTGTTGAAGCCCTACCGGATCGCCAACGACTTTGCACCGAAGCTGACCTTTACCAGCGAGCGGACCCGGACCCGGCGGGATCACGAGAAATATCTCACGCTCATCGACGCCATCGCTCTTTTGCATCAGCACCAGCGCGAACCGATCAAGAAGCTGGTCTCGGGCCGGTGGGTGGAGATGATCCCGGTGACCGTGGAGGATATCGAGGCCGCCAACCGGATCGCTCCCGAGGTCTTGGGCCGATCGCTCGATGAGTTGCCGCCCCAAACCCGGAGACTCCTGGAAGCGATCAAGGCGATGGTGAAAGCCGAGTGCGAAGCCAAGCACATTGACCAGGATAAAGCGCACTTCAGTCGCCGGATGATCCGGGAGAAGACCGGGTGGAGTGTGACCCAAATCCGAGTTCATCTTTCCCGGTTAACCGAGCTGGAGTACATCCAACCTCGAACGGGCGGAGTCGGATCGATGTTCCTTTACGAGTTGCTGATCGACTGCAACGCCGAGGATCAACTTCACCACGTCGGTCTGATCGATCCCCGGTCCCTTACCGATACGACGATAACCTGACGGCTTTTCCGGGTGCCTGACGGTGCCCGACCAAAACGTCTCCGTCAGGTTAACTCTTTGAACCTCAGGGTCTACTCAGAACCTGACGGCTTGACCAGATTGCACATCTGGAACCTAAACCCATAACCACATCATAACAAAATGGCAGGAAAGAAAGGATATGACGCAAGCGAGAACATGCGGAACCGCGACCCGAAGAAGCGCGGAGGCAACCAGGCCGACGACTTCCCCAAGGGAGGAGCCGGAACCCTGGCCGGGGAAGCGGAGAACTACCTCCAATCGTTGGCCGTGCACAATTACACCGACGACACCATCGAAGGGCGCCGTTATGCCCTGAAGCAGTTCATCCTCTGGGCGCACGAGCGGGAACTCCGGGAGCCTGACGAAATCACCAAACCGATCCTCGAGAGTTACCAGCGGCACCTGTGGGCCTGGCGGAAAGCCAACGGCAACCCGCTCTCCATCTCCAGTCAGCGCGGGAAACTCGGAACCATTAAGAATTATTTCCAATGGATGACCAAGCAGAACATCCTTCCCGCCAACCCCGCCAGTGAGATCGAGTTGCCCCGGCCCGAGAAACGGTTGCCCGAGGAAGCCCTCACCCTGGCCCAGATCAACGCCGTTCTCGCCGTGCCTGACGTGAGCGATCCGCTGGGAGTCCGGGACCGGGCGATCCTTGAAACCTTTTACTCCACCGCGATCCGTCGCAGTGAGCTGGCCCGTCTGGAGATGACCAACCTGAACCAGGAGCGGGGCACCATCCAGATCCGGCAGGGCAAAGGCCGCAAGGACCGGGTGGTTCCGGTCGGGGAAACGGCGATCGCCTGGCTGGTTCGTTACCTCGAAGAAGTGCGCCCGAGGCTCGTTCTCAGTGCCCGGGAAAAAGCTCTCTTCCTGACCAGCTACGGGGAAGCGTTCAACCCGGATGTCATCAGTCGGATGGTGAGCACGTTCATCAAGAAGGCCAAGATCGACCGGGGCGGGAGCTGTCATCTGATCCGTCACACCTGCGCCACGCACATGCACGACAACGGAGCCGACATCCGCTTTGTGCAGCAACTCCTTGGCCACGAGAAGCTTGAGACCACGGCCATTTACACCGAGGTGAGCATCGAGCAGCTGCGGAGAGTGCACCGCGAGACTCACCCCGGGGAGCGCCGGGACCCCAAAGAGTGAAAGAAAGCTCTTTCCCTTAGCTGCCGTTAGCTGCTAATCTCTTAGCCGCTAAGAGAAGAAAGTTGAATGCAGCCCTGAAAAACGCAACATTCAAAAAGCGCCGACCCCACCCCAAAACCGCGACAGGGCATTTTAT
>CAZLUZ010000216.1:0-6866 GCA_964562825.1 uncultured Akkermansia sp. | reverse complement strand
AAGCGCAATCCACGATTTCACTTCCATTTCACTCCTACGAGCGCTTCGTGGTTAAATATGATTGAACGATTCTTTCGAGATCTTACCGAAAAAGGATTGAGGCGAGGAGTCTTTCGCAATGTTAGTGAGCTTACTGAGGCCATTGAACAATATATCGAAGCGCATAATGCCGATCCAAAACCCTTCATATGGACCGCAGCTGCAGCGGACATTCTTGAGAAAGTCAAACGGGGCCGGGCAAAGCTGAATAAAATGCAATCGGATTGACGGATACCACTAGGTGCCGGTCCGGGCTGTTTGGGGCTGGCTCCCGGAATCACCAGATGATGCACGAATGGGAAATCGCTTTCCGCAACGTCCTGCGCAATCGCCGGCGCAGCACGGCCACCGTCATGGCGGTAGCGATCGCTTGTGGGGCGATTATTCTATTCGGCGGTTACCTCACCTGGTTCTATCGGGCCGGAGAGACGCACGCGGTTTGTCAGGTCGGGCACATCACCATCTTCCGGAAGGGTTTCTACGAGAGGGGAGCGGGTAGCCCGGCCTCCTTTGCCCTGGCGGGATACGATGAACTGCGGCAACGGCTTCTCTCGGACCCCGAACTGGATGGCAGGCTGGGACTTGTCACGGGACAATTGATGTTCCATGGCCTGGTTAATGCGGCAGATCAGAAGACATCGGCTCCATTCATCGGGATGGGGGTTTTTCCCGAGGAACACCCCCAAGTGGCCGAGTGGAATGGGAGGGGCATCTACGAGCCGGAACGTCTCTCGGTAAACCGGCTCCTCTATCGCGGTGGTAGGGAGCTCGAGCCCGGCGATCCTCTCGGGGGAACGCTTGGGGTCGGTTTGGGAAAAATCCTGCGAATCGACCCGGAAAAACCGCCGCCACCCCGCGTTGATTCGGGCTCCGAACTGGAATCGATTTCCGGCGTGCCCGGTCTCTCGCTGGTTCCCCCTGCCCAGCCGAAGCAGGGAGATTCGGCCTTGCGCCATACCGTCGAACTGCTCACCCTGCCGCCGGGCGGTGATATACCGAACATGACGACGCTCTACGTCAGGCGAACCATGGCACGCGCCACGAAGGAACTGGATGACCGGCTCATCACCCTGCCCATCGAGTCCGCCTCGGAGCTCGTTTTTCCCGGGGAACGGCTCAAGGTGACTTCTGTCGTCCTGCTTCTGAAGCGTTCCGCGACCTTGACAGGGTAGCCAGCCGGGTGAAGGAGATCGTTGCCGAAGAAAAACTCGGGCTGGAGGTCCGCACCTGGATCGATCTGCTCCCGGACTACCGCCGTTCTTTTCGCATGATGAACATGTTCTTCGTTTTTACCATGGTCGTCGTGTCCGTGGTGCTGGTCTTTCTCATTTTCAACACCGTCCATATGGGTGTGGTGGAGCGGACCCGTGAAATCGGGACGCTCCGAGCCATGGGGCTGACCCGGACCGGGGTGGTGCGAGGATTTCTTCAAGAGGGAATCGTTCTGGGATTGGTGGGTGCCGGTGCGGGAATTCTTCTCGGCCTGGCGGTCGGAGCCTCGATCAATGCCGCGGAGATCACCTACCAACCGCCCACCATTCCCTATTTCGCCAAGCTGGAGGTCTTTGTTCTTGAGTATCCTACCGGGATGCTCATCGGATTCTTCGGGTGTGCCGGATTGGCCGTGCTGGCGTCGTTGCCTGCCGCCTGGCGCGGGGCGCGCCTTGAGATCGCCGACGCCCTCCGGGATTCCTGATTGCAACTCCGCTCTGATTCGGGAGGATCCCGGGATGATGACTTCGCTCCGGACGGAACGCACCGCGATGATGCTTCTGATGCTGCTTGCTCTCGGGGGAACTGCCATCCGGGCCCAGACCGTGACGGCAGAGACCGTAGTGGCAGGACTCGACGAGGTGCGGCTTCCGCGAACCAGCTTTTTCGCCCGAGTGGAGATCGAAAAGGACTCCGCCGAGCCGTCCAGGTCCCCGGAGATGGAATTTCTCCTCTATGCCAGGCGTGAGGAAGCGGCCTTCTCCACGTTGGCCGTGATTCGGCAGCCGGCAGAGGACCAGGGAAAAATGGTCCTGAGCACGCCCCGGGGAAACTGGTTTCGGGATCCCAGGGCGCAGAGACCCACGAGGGTTTTCAAGCACCAGATGTGGAAGCAGTCCATCGCCACCGATTCCTTGTCGGTGCGGTATGCGATTGCCTTTTGGCCGGAGTTGAGGGGCCGTGAGACCATCGCCACGCTAGACCGCGGCGAACAGTCGAGTCTCGTGGTCGACCTCGTGCCGAAAGAGCCCTCGGGGACGCCGGTTCGACTGATCCGTTACTGGACCGGCCCCGGAGGAGAATCGTTGCAGGCCCGCTACTTCGGAGGCCCGGCGAAGAATCTGCTCCAAACCGTGCGGTTCGGAGAATACCAGGTAGTTCTGGGCAGAGAACGGCCCACCCTGATGGAGGTGGACCGCGGCGGAGAACGCTATCTCATCAGGCTCTCCGATTTCCGGCCATTGGAACTGCCCGCCGCCATCTTCGAAGTCGGGAATCTCTCGCGATTGCAACTCGGGGAAATGGAAGAGAAATGACCAAACTCTTCCGGCAGATTTCGCCCCGGGACGGCATGCCTCAAGGCGCCGACGTTCGACTGGCGCGCATGCCAAATACGGGTTGACATTCAAGTATCCTTCGGCAATCGGAACAGGGTGGGGGATCGGCCTGGCTTAGCGCTGGCGACCCTTGTCTCGTTTCAACCATTCTCCGATTCATAATGTTTGCTCCCGTTTACCTGGCCGATCTCTCCGACAGTTCCTGGTTGGAGATCATCATCGTCGGCATTGTCGCCGGTCTGCTCCTCAACGTCTGCCTGCGCGGCAGCGGCTACGGTTTCCTTGGAAATACTCTCATCGGGCTCGTGGGAGCGATCATTGGAGCGTTCATTTGGGAAAAACTGCTCAAGAAGTTCGTCGATATCGACCTCGGTTCCGCCACCATCCAGCTCAACATGGTTCTCGTCGCTCTCGCGGGAGCTGGACTCCTCCTGCTGATGATCAATTTCATCAACAAGCGGAAACGTTGAGTCACGCGACCGGGAAGCCCATGGATTTCCTTCCCCTTTTCGCCTCGATCAAGGAGACTTCCTGGCTCGAGTTCCTCATCATCGGCCTGGTGGCCGGGCTGCTTCTCGATGCCTGCCTTCGCGGAAATGGCTACGGGTTTCTCGGCAACACCCTGCTGGGTCTTGCCGGCGCCATCCTGGGGGGCTTCATCTGGGATAAGGTGCTCGCGGGCAACATCAGGATCGATATCGGAACAGCCAGAATCCAGCTCAACATGGTCTTGGTGGCTTTCCTCGGCGCTATCCTGCTGCTCCTCTTGATCAAGCTCATCGGGCGGCAGAGAAAGCGGTAGCAGACCCCCAACGTCTGCGCCCTCGAAGGGGGGCGTTCGATGGGAATCCAGGTTCTCCCATGCGCCGCACAGGGGCGTGACTCGCGACAATTTCAAGATTGAGAATTTTCGCAAAAAAGTCTGGATATCCAGATTTTTCTGCTATCTTTACTTCTCATGAAACACCACCTCATTCTCAGCTCACGGTTCACCACCGGGAAGAATGTGGAACACGGGCGAGAAATCATTCGGGCCATCAATCTGAATCTGAACGAGGTCTCCATGTCGGAGGCGAAGAGGCCCGGTCACGCCGAGCAGCTCTCGCGCGAAGCGCTCCGCAGTGGCGCCGAGTCGATCCTGGTGGCGGCGGGAGACGCCATGATCAACGAGGTGGTTAACGGATTCTTCGAGGACGGCAAACCGGTTTCGGAGAAGCCGCATCTGGGTGTGATTCCCACGAAGGCGGGGGGCGATTTCTGCAGGACGGCAGGAGTGCCCGAGCATCTTCTCGAGGCGGTGGGCCGAATCGGGCAGAATCAGCCAAGGCCCATCGATCTGGGAAGAATCGTGACTGCCAACGGGAAGTCGAGGTATTTTGCCAACGTGTGCACCACGGGGGTGAGCGCCGTGATCGGGCGGGAAAATCGGAGCGTTCAATGGCTCAACGAGATCGAGGGGGATCTCGCCTTCAACTGGTCCGTCATCAAGAACAGCCTGCTCCACAACCGTTTCCCACTGCATCTGTCCATCCCTGGAGGTCCCCAAACCTTGAGGTGGGACGCGAATTGCGTGGCCATCTGCAACGGGCACAGCTTCGGCGGTGGCATCACCCTGGCGAGGGACGCGGATATGTCCGATGGATTTCTCGATGTGATTGTGGTTCACGATTTTTCGAAAATCGGCTTTCTCAAGGGGGTAAACCAGGTGAGGCGAGGTGGACTCGTCGAGATGGACGGCATTTCCACCATTCGCACCAGCAAGGTGCTGCTCTCCTGCGATGACCCGGAGCGGAGCATCATGGTCGACGCCGATAGCGAATTTGCCGGGTATCTTCCCGCCCGATTCGATGTGGTGCCTTCCGCCGCCATGTTGTTCTGATGCGGTCGGAAAGGCCAGAATCCGAAAATATTTTGGGGCCCTGAATCGTCCATAGGGGTGCGTGGGGACATTTCGCCCTCTCGTTCTGCGCACCGTCATGAAAAGATTTCTTTTGTCATGTCCACCGGCTTGGTGGTTCGGATGGGTTCTCTCTGCTCTATCGTTTTCCGTTGCGTCCTGTCAGCACGCGGAGGTTCCCGTGAGTCATCGCGTCGTCTCCGGTTCCGATCCTTCGATGCCGTTTGATCAGAGGAGTTTTAGGCCGGTTCGACCGATCGAAGCACCGCCTCTGGAGGCATCGGTGTCGGATTTCGGCGGCGCTCCGGAACCTGGGCAGCAGGCCAGGCGCGTGCGGGTTCCCCCGGTGCCGACGCTGGTTGACGAGGTCCGGGAGCCGGAGCCAACCCGGAGTTTCGATCCATCGATCGACGCCGAGACGATCCGTCTTCTTACCGAGGGCGTCGAGAGGCAACGAGCGGCCGGGTTTACCGGTTATGATCCGCGATTTGCCTACGTGGTAGACCCCTCGAAGCAGGAGTTGATGGTGATCGATTGGAGTTCCGGCGCGGTGGCGGATCGATTTCCTGCCGGCACGGGGAGTCGCGGTCTCGGGTTCGGCGGGGCGCAGACGCCCGTCGGGTTTTTCACCATGGGCGGCGTCCGCATCGCCCGAGGAGCCAGTGCCTACATTCAGACCGGCGATTCGCGTGCAGGAGTGAGTGGAGTTTACGCGGAGATGCTGTATCCCCCAAGCCACCCGGATCGCGATCTGCGTGGCCGGGTTCCGAACAACGTGATCATACACGGATTCAACCCCAGCGTCTCCCAGATGCTAAGGGACCGGCATCGACAGGGAATGATTGGTCGGATTCCCTGCACCACGGGTTGTCCGGTTTTGAACATGGATGATCTCCCCGAGTTTTCCCGCTATCTCAGAGAGAGCGCCGGTGTTTTTGATCCCGGGGCGCGGCCCAACTCGGACCTGCGCCGGCTCATTCGCACCAAACAGGTGGTGGAATACTCGAAGCCATCGGGTCTGGGTGATCCCATCCTGATTCTCAACCGCCCTTTCCGGGGATAGTTCGTCCTCTGAGAAGGACTTGGCGTCGGCGTCGATGCCGAGCTTGATCGATGCGGAGGAATCGGTAGGAAAATTGCGTCTGGAGGGTTGGTCTGGTGTCCCGCCGGGCGTAGAGACCATCTCCCCTGAAGACAAGAGCTTTGGTGGGGTGACTGCCAGCCTGAAGTTCTGAGGTCAGGCATTGGAGCATAGAGGCCTTGATAGAAGGCGCCTCTTTACTCGGGAATGAGGGGAAGGGCAACTCCTCTCGATGAATTCCCTCCCGAGGTAGCAGGCAGGGCGAGGGCTTCGCAGAATGGCGATTGATGAGTGATGATGGTTGAAGTTCTTGTGAACGAACTTCCACAACCGATGGCCCTACCGGAAGTTAGAATTCATCACCTGACTCCTTTTCCACATCCGGCCAACTTCGAGGCGAAGGCGAGTTCGATCCGGTTGGGCATCTGCCGGGAGGCCGAGCGTCACCCCCCGGATAATCTCCCGGCCAGATCGTGGAAGAATTCATGGGACCCCAACTCGAGTTCGCGCGGATCGGGCAGAAACACTCGCACTCGTCAACCGCCTGTTTGAAGTCGATTTGGGCAAAGCGCTGCGACCCGGATTTCACCTCGAAGTGATGATGGCATCTTGACATCAAATCAAAATGACATCATTATGCCTAAAGAGAACAACCGTGACTCTAGACGATGATGTCGCCGATTATTTGAAGGAACAAAGCGGGATTCGTGGAGTTTCTTTCAAGCAGGTAGTGAATCAGTTAATCAGGCAGGGAATGACGGCATCTGGAGTGCCTAGAAAAACAGAAGCATTTCAAGTGGTTCCCCATGATTCAGAGTTTTTGCCCGGTATCGACTACATGAGGCTGAATCAGATTTCCGATGAATTGGAAGCTGATGACTTTGCCGCGGAGTTGAACCCATGATCATCCCCGATGTGAATCTTTTGGTTTACGCCTACAATTCAAAAGCTCCGCTCCATTCGGATGCCAAACTGTGGTGGGAAAATCTGATCAACGGTAGCCAGAATATAGGGATTCCTTGGATCGTTTCATCCGGATTTGTCAGAATCATGACCCATCCGAAGATCATGGCGACACCAATGCAGCCGGACATCGCCGTGGATCTTGTTGATCTCTGGTGTCAGTATCCGCATGTATCACCCGTCAATCCAGGCAGTCGACATCTTCAGACTTTTCGTCAAATGCTCTTGGCTGCAGGAGTGGGAGGAAACCTCGTCACCGATGCCCACATTGCTTCCCTCGGAGTCGAGTATCAGGCGGAAGTCCATTCCAACGACGCTGATTTTGGGCGATTTCCCG
>CAZLUZ010000215.1:0-7077 GCA_964562825.1 uncultured Akkermansia sp. | reverse complement strand
TAGGTCTTTCGCTTGGCGAGGTATTCTTGGCCGCTTCTTCCCAGCTTGTTGGCGGGGCTGAGCACCTCGACGATGGTGATCACCTGCCGACCCGAGCCGGCGGAGCGGATTTCCAAATGCCGCTGGGGAATATTCAGGTCGGTCAGAATGGACGGTTCCGTGACGGCCACTCTGCTCTCTCCGGGATCCCAGGTGTGGTAGTCCGGGTTCCAATCTTCTTGCCACGTGCTGGTATCGCCCCACATCGAGACATCCGCATCGGCACGCTTGGCTGCCCCCATCTCGCCCAAGTGGATCGCCTGCTCAATCCGGACGATCAGGTCGCCGGGAAGCTGGCTGGCAAGTTGATCACTGATTTGGTTGAGCAACCGGCTGTGCACATCGTGCCAATGCGGCTCCAGGAACGGGTCCATGCCGGGGAAGGGACTGGTCTGGTTCATCACCTCGCAACATAGCACAAAGCCCCAGCCCGGCTCAAATCGGCCGTCCAGATCATCCGTGAAGGGGAAAACGGTTGCTCCTGCCTTGGAGCGGCTGGCAGGTAAAGAAACAAAAACAAGGATGCCTGTTGGCCGAATCCAAAACCAAAGCGGTATTCCAGGATTCTTGCGACGTATTCGTTCATGCCAAAACCAACTGTTAGTCACTAGCTTGACACGTACAGGTCCGAGCCCATACCGGGGACTTCCATCTGACTGCGAAACCAACCGGTGACGGTGTGTCGGTTTCTCTCGGATTTCTGGACCTGGTGCCAGATCGAGGCGGCCAGAAACAATACCAGTTGTCCGGGGTAGGGGAAAACATCGATAGACGGACCTTTGATACCCAGCGTTTCGTCCGTGTAGATCCGGAGTTGACCGCCGTCCGCCTCCGTCCAGTCTTGATCCAGATACAGAACCGCGGAAAGGATGCGAGTTTTCGTTCCCTGATGACGATCCAGATGGGGCCGATAAAAGCCCCCCGGAGGAAAACAGGCATAGTGTGCCTCAAACTCGGACACGCCGAGGAACAGGACCCGGTTCAAAAAACGGCCCAACTCTCTCATGGTCTCCGCGTAACGAGCCTGCACCGGACTGAGGTCCGCAGGATTCCACCAGGAAACCTCATCCGTCCGAATTTCGCTTCTTCGTTGCTTTTTCGATTTCCGCCCCACTTTGCCCGGGCGAAATCCTCCCGTCCATTGCAACTCCCGTATCTCTTCCAACATCGCCTGCGTTTCGGAAAACGGGTAAAACGTCCGGGAAACGCTGTATCCCTTTCCCCGGATCGCCGATGGGATTTCCGTCCAGTCGGCCATGTCGACCGCAGGCGAGCTTTCCGCCCATCGCCCGGTTGATCCCTCCTCTGGAAAAACCGCCGCTTCGGGGATACGGGAACTCTCGTCAAGTGGCCCCATCTCGGTTTCGGGGCAATCGACGGCGCCGACAGAGCCGACCCGTTCTTCCGTTTTCTTCGCCGCCTCTGCTTTACGGGCTTTGGTAGGGCGAACCGCCTTTGAGGACTGTGATGCCGTCCTCGTCGCAGACGAGTTCTTCAAGTGAGTGAGAGCAAAGATTGAGCCGGGGAGAATCCTCCCGGATCCCCGAGTAGGCAATGGATTTTTCTCTCCCCCCAGGCACCCCAACGCGTGGTTCCAGAGGCCCTCATCGGGTCGCCCGCCCCGCCCGGGTTACCCGATTGGGCTTGCAATCTTTTGTGAAGAGGCAAGTTTCCCTACCGGGCTCCCCAAAACTCAGCTTGAAGAGACATCTTTTTTTCATACCGGGCGCATTCGGAGCGAAGAGAAGCGCCGGAAAAGGGGGCGAAACTCAGGTTGGAGAGGCGGCAACGGTCTCCTCCGGGAGATTCTCGGTGACGCTTGATCTCAGGCGGCAACTGGGCTTTGCCCTCTCGGTCGTGCTGGCTTTCGTGGGTGGAATTTATTTTGGCGGGAGAAAGGAAGGGACGTCCCGGGAGGATTCGACCCCTCCCGGGTACCATGCCCGATTCAGCAGCGTCCAGGCTGAACCCGAAGACTTCTTTCCCGCGGCCCAGTTCCGGCGGCAGGGGGCGCTGCTGTTCGGCTGCCACTATTTTTTGAATACCAATCCGCAACTCTATGTGGATATCGCGCGAGCCATCGATCGACGTCTTCCCGTATTTGCCCTGGTCGAGTCGGAACGACAGGCCCTCCAGGGCCGGAAACTGATGAGAGATCACCGGGTGCCCGATGATGCCTTGCGTTTTGTGGTTCTGCCGGCCAACACGGTCTGGGTGCGCGACTATGCCCCCTTCATGATTCGTCGTCCCGACAACTCGGTGGGAATGATCGATGCCAAATATCAGCTTCCCCACGACGTCGAGGAGCGGCGCAAGGATGAGGAGATGGCGGTTTCCCTGGCGGAACTGTTGCAGCTCCCGATTCGTTCCGTCCCGCTGGTCCTGGAGGGAGGGAATTTTCTCAGCAACGGCGACGGGATCGCCGTGGCCACGGAACGTCTCTTCCACGACAATCAGGAATATGAATTTTCGGAAATTCAGATCGCCACCATGCTCAATGACTTTCTCGGGGTGCGCCGATGTCTCCTCGTGCCGGCTCTGGAGGGGGAGGCCACCGGCCACGCCGATATGTTGATGTGTTTTGCCGCCAAGAACATCGCGATCGTTGGTCAGATTCCTCTCGGGGCCGATCCCGAGAACAGCCGGCGACTCGACGCCGCGGCGGAGATCCTGGAGCAGGTCGTCACGACGATGGGCCCCATGAAAGTGCTTCGAATCCCGATGCCACCTCCCTCCGCTCAGAGCTGGAGGTCCTACACCAACGTCGTCTTTGCCAACGGCATCGTCCTGATGCCCTCTTTCAGCGATGTGGATCCGGGTCTGGAGGACAGGGCTGAGGCCGTCTTCCGCTCGGCCTTACCGGGCTGGCAGGTGAAACGCATCCTCTGCGATCGGCTGGTCAAGGAGCAGGGACAGTTGCATTGCATCAGCTACCACATCCCGAACTATGTTTCTTTGGATCATCTGATCGCCAGGTCGTATTGATTGGTGCAGGAAACCTGCCGTTATGGAGGTGTCGAGGGATCCTGTCGTCATGTCTCGATCCATCACGGACTACCGCGGGCCGATCATTGCCCGGGGGGGCGCCATGTCGTCAGGGATCGCGGAAAGAATCTGCTGGCACTTCTTTTCCAGGCTGGTTAGGAGTCAGTTGAAAAATGGGATTTTTGAACACGAATCGAAATTGGCGGTGGGGTCTGATTGCGGTGGCTGTGCTGTTGGCAGGGGCTGCGCCGGGGACGCGAGCCGAGGGGGACGCGACATCGGAGCCTTCCTGGATCTGGGCGCCCGGCGAGGTGCGGGACAAGGGCGAGATCTTCGTCCGCAAAAAATTTGAGGTCCCGGCCACGGCGAAGCGCGTTCTGCTGGTCGCAGCCGCCGATAACAGCGTGCAGGCCCACCTCAACGGCGGGCGGCGGCCCGTCCTGCGGGGGAAGTCCTGGGAGAAGCCCGAGGTGGTCGACATCACCGGTGCGGTCGAGCGAGGGGGCACCAATCTCCTGGCCATGCGGGCCCAGAATGCGGGTGGCCCGGCCGGTCTTCTCGCGCTGATCGAGATCACCGGGCTGGACGGGACCCGATCGCGGGTGGTCTCGGATTCGAGCTGGCTCGTCTCGGAGAAGGCGAAAAAGGGCTGGTTCGATAGGGGCGAGGATGACACCGCGGCCCGCTGGGGCGAGCCCCGCGTCGTGGCCGGTCTGGGAGGTGCCCCCTGGGATCGGGTCGACGCCTCCGCCATCGCGTCGGCCCTCGACGTCCGCATGCCCCAGGCGACTCCAGTGGATCAGATTCGGTTGGCCGATGGATTCCGGACCGAGTTGATCTATTCCGTGCCCAAGGCCGACCAGGGCTCCTGGGTCGCCATGACAGTGGACGACAAGGGCCGACTCATCGTCTCGGATCAATACGGCAAATTGTACCGCTTCGCCCCGCCCCCGCCGGACGAGACGGTGGACCGGGACGCGGTCGAGGAGATCCCGGTCGACATCGGGGGCGCCCAGGGCTTGCTCTATGCCTTCAACAGTCTCTACTGCGTGCTGAACACCCCGGAACACGGCGGGCGCGGCCTCTACCGGGTGACCGACTCCGATGACGACGACCAGTTCGACACGGTCGAACTGCTGCGCAAGTTCGACGAGGTAGGCGGCGAACACGGACCGCACGCCGTGGTTCTCGGACCGGAGGGCAAATCGCTCTACGTGGTGTGTGGCAACCAGACCCCCCTGACTTCCCTGGACACTTCCCGGGTCCCCCGGGTCTGGGGGGAGGACCTGCTCCTGGAGCGACCCATCGGCCGCGGATTTATGAAGGGAACCACCGCCCCCGGCGGCTGGATCGCGAAAACCGATCCGGAGGGGAAGACCTGGGAACTCCTCGCGGTCGGGTTCCGCAACCAGTACGACGCGCGTTTCCACCACAGCGGTGAGCTGTTTACCTACGACGCCGACATGGAGTGGGACATGAACCTCCCCTGGTACCGTCCCACCCGGATCAACATCGTCACCAGCGGCGCGGAATTCGGCTGGCGGAACGGGGGCGGCAAATGGCCCCCCTACTATCCCGACAGTCTCCCCGCCGTGGTCGATATCGGACCCGGTTCCCCCACCGGAGTGGCGTTCGGCTATGGAGCCCGGTTCCCCGCGAAATACCAGAAGGCTTTCTATGCGGCGGATTGGAGTTACGGCAAACTCTACGCGGTCCACCTGGAGCCCTCCGGTTCCACCTTTTCCGCCACATTCGAGGAGTTCATGAGCGCCCAGCCGCTCCCGCTGACGGATCTGGAGGTCAACCCGTCGGACGGAGCGCTCTACGTGGCCATCGGCGGTCGCCGGGTGCAGTCGGGCGTGTATCGCGTGACCTACGTGGGCGACGAAGCCACCGCACCGGCGGAATTTTCCGCGCCCACCGAAGCATTTCTCCTGCGCCGGGAACTGGAGACTCTGCACCGGCCCGACCCGCAGGCGGTGGACAGGGCCTGGCCCCACCTGGGTCACGAAGACCGGTTCATCCGCTACGCCGCCCGCATCGCCCTGGAACACCAGCCGGTGGAGGAGTGGCGGCAGCGCGCCCTCTACGAGACCGAACCGCTCGCCGCCATCCAGGCCCTCATCGCCCTGGCCCGGCACGGTGACGATTCGGACCAGGCCGGTCTGATCGCCTCGCTCGACCGACTGGGATGGGGGGAACTCCCCGCGTCCACCCGGCTGGAGATGGTCCGGGCCTACAGTCTCGCCTTCACCCGGTTCGGCCCGGGGGCGCCCTCCCTGCGAGAGAGCGTGGCCCGGCGGTTCGAGGCGGTGTTCCCCGCCGCGACGCCCGAGTTGAACCGGGAGATCCTGCAACTGCTGGTCTACGTCCAGTCACCCGAGGCGGCCGCCCGCGGCATCGCCCTGCTCGAGGACGCCCCGTCGCAGGAAGAGCAGATCTCCTACGTCATGTCCCTGCGGCACCTCCAGATCGGGTGGAACCGGGACCTGCGCGAGCGGTTTTTCGAGTGGTTTGCGCGGGCTTCGAGCTACACCGGAGGCGCCGCTTTCGAGTTGTTCCTCAAGAACATGAAGGAAACGGCCCTGGCCCACACCCCCGAGGAGGAGAAGATCGCCCTCGCCGAGGTGATCGACCGGGAGGCACCCCGCCAGCCGCTTTTCACCCCGGAACCGCGATCCTATGTGGCCAACTGGACGGTGGAGGACTTCGACGACGTCATCCATGTCGGCCTGGAGGGCAATCGAGACTTCGCCAACGGTCGCCGGATGTTCGGGGCGGCGACCTGTTTCGCCTGTCACCGGTTCAAACAGGAGGGCGGGGCCGTCGGACCGGACCTCACTTCGGTGGCGGGCAAGTTCAGCCCCCGCGACCTGCTGGAATCAATCATCGATCCGAGCAAGGAGATCTCCGATCAATACGGGCAGATGATCTTCCACATGAAGGACGGCTCGATCGTGATGGGGCGGATCATGAATCTGAACGGGGACGTCGTTCAGGTGAACACCGACATGTCCAACCCCAACGCCGTCGCCGCGGTGGATCGGAAAAAGCTGGAGAAGATGGAGCCCTCTCCGGTGAGCATGATGCCGCCGGGCCTGGTCAACACCCTGACGAAGGACGACGTGCTCGACCTCCTGGCCTATCTCTTGTCCAAGGGGAATCCGAACGACCCGATGTTCGCCGAGTAGGGGAGGGTCGATCGGAGGAGGACCACGGACGCCGCCTACCGGTGCTCCGTGGGGTCCCGCCGCTCCACCACGCCGGAGATCGAGTCGAGGATGCGTTCGATGTTCAAGGGCTTGGACCAGACAGCTATTACCCGCACGTCTCTGAGGATTTCGTCCCCCGGCATGGGATGCTCCGGCTCCCGGATGAAGACCACCGCCGGCGCCACCTTGCGATTCTTCAGCCCGGCGGAATAGGCCTTGGCGATCAGGTCGTAGAAGAGGGTGCCGCTGATCCCGGGAAGCTTCAGCGCGATGACGAAAAGTTGGTATTCCCGAATGATGGCGAGCTCAAAGGCGTTGAGCACGTCCGGGGTCGAGTCGACCCGGGCCCGGGTGAAATGGGTCAGCGTCTCCTCGACAAGGCGGTAGGTGGAGGCGGCATCGTGCACCATGAGAATCCTGGGTTTGGCGGGCGCGGGCGGCGGAGACGTCGGCACGGGTTCCGGCTCCGGGTTGGACCTTTCCTCTGGTGCGGGGTCCGCTCTCTCGGAAGTGGGGCGGATTGATGGTTCCTCTCGCGCCGCAGGTCGACGCTCTCTGCGCCGGGTTCGCGGGCTCGGCTCGGCTCCGTTGTCGCCCGCTTCCTCTTGCGGGAGGTCGATCTTTCTCAATGTTGTCCACTTCTTACCCATGGGCTCGGACCCGGTCATCACCATTCGTGGCGCTCGTCACCATAACCTGAAAAACCTCGATTTGGAAATCCCGAGGAACCGGCTCGTCGTCATCACCGGCGTGTCGGGTTCGGGGAAATCCTCGCTCGCCTTCGACACCCTCTACGCCGAGGGACAGCGCCGCTACGTGGAGAGCCTCTCCGCCTATGCCC
>CAZLUZ010000214.1:0-7078 GCA_964562825.1 uncultured Akkermansia sp. | reverse complement strand
GCATCAACCGGTCGACCTTCGTGCTCTGTCGCGTGGGGTGGCCGTAGAGGGTGTCTCCCAGGATGGCGCAGCGCAACACCTCCTTCAGGTGCACCCGGATCTGATGGGTCCGCCCCGTAAAAATCCGGCAATCGACGCGGCTCCAGTCTCCCCCCGGGTCCCGTGCGGTCACCCGGTATTCGGTGATCGCCGTCTTCCCCGCGGGGGCTTCCACCACCGCCATCCGCTGGCGATGGACGGGGTGGCGCCCGATCCGGTTCTCGATTCGCCCCTCATCGGAGACCGGTTGACCGGCCACGACGGCCACGTATTCCTTGACCGTCTCCCTGCCGGAGAACTGGGCCACCAGCGATTCGTAGGCGAGATCGGATTTTGCCGCGACCAGACATCCGGAGGTCTCCTTGTCCAGCCGGTGGACGATTCCCGGCCTGCCCTCGTCGGCCAGGGCGCTGAGACGTCCCTCGCAGTGTTGCAGCAGACCGTTGACCAGGGTTCCCGACTCGTTCCCGGAACCGGGATGAACCACCACCCCGGGCGCCTTGTTCACCACCACGAGGTGCCCGTCCTCGAACAGGATGTCCAGTGTCATCGGCTCGGGGAGCAGCTCCGCGGGCCGCGCCGCCGGGATGGATACCGCGATCCTCTCGCCCCCACCGACCGTCGCTCGCGGCTTGACCCGCTTTCCCTCGAGCAGCACGTGGCCGGCCCGGATCCACTCCTGCAGGCGGCTACGGGAACACTCGACCCCGCGCTCCCCCAACGCCCGGGTGAGAAACTGATCCAGCCTTTCCCCGATGGCGCCCTGGGGAACCACGAGATCCATCTTTTCGACCAAATCTTCTTCAGCCATGGGCAAAAGCCGCCTGCCGGGCGAAAGTCTTCGATTCGGGATCGAGATCCGCCCCATTCCATGGTAAGGCAAAAGCAGGGTGAATGCGTCCCGTTTCCCCGGCTTCGCGACAAAAAGGGGCAGACCGTCCGATACGAACGATGAAATCGCACCTGGCCACAACCCTCCTGCTTGCCACCTTCGCCCTGCCGCCTCTCGGTTCCGCCATCTCCCAGGAAGATTCTCCGTGGCATTCGCGCTACGCTCCCGCCGTGGAGCAGGCCCGGAAAGAGGAGAAAAGCCTGTTCATCGTGTTCGCCGCCTCGTCGTGGGTGGAACTGAGCGAGACCTTCCAAATCGACATCCTGGACCAGCCCGAATTCCTCGAACCGGTCGTGGAGCAGGCCGTCCTCCTCCGTCTGGAGTTTCCCCGCTCCAACCGGCTGCCCGAAGACCGGGCCCGAGAATATCAACTGCTCAAGAACGCCTACCGGGTGCGCGGTTACCCCACCGTGGTTCTCACCGACGCGGAGGGCCGTCCTTTTGGCCTGAACGGATATCAACCCATCTCCGCTGCGGAGTACGCCCGAATCACCCTCGAAATGATCGAGGGCCGCAGGATGCGCGACGCTGCGGCGAAGAAGGCCGAGGGACTGAAGGGACTGGATCGCGCCCGGGCTCTCGTCGATGCCATTCCGGACCTGCCCGGCAATCTCGCGGCGCGATACTATCGGGAGGAGATGGACGAGGTCATCTCCCTCGACTCCCGCAACCGCACCGGAAAGGTCCAGGTCTACCGCGGCATGATCGCCGATGTGGAGTACGCCAACGAGATGCAGCGGCTCGCCGCCGACGTGCGCTACGGGGATATGGTGAACCTGACGGATCGCTACATCCGCGACCAGAAACTCACCGGTTCCCAGCGGCAGAAGGCCCTGATGAACAAGGCGGACATCCAGCGGAAACAGCAAAATACCATCGGCATGGTCGAAACGCTGCTCGACGTCGTCTCGGAGGATCCGGAGTCGACTTTCGGCAAACAGGCGCAGGAAGTTCTCGATCGCTTAAGGGCCCAGAAAATTCAGGAATCCCTAGCGAGGTAGCCGTTTTTTGTGCTATATTGACCCGCATCCAATCGTCTCATGAGACGATGAGGGTAGACGCGAGGCACGGAGAGATGAGTTTGATCGGGGGAAGAGAACGTCTTCTCCACCTCAAGGGGTGGATGCGCGTTTTTGCGGTCACCTTTCCGCTGACGATCGGACTCGTGATCGAAGTGAGAGCCGAGATTCCGGACAACCTGCGGTGGCGGGCGGACAAGGAGGCGACCATCCCCGGTCACGGCATGTCCGAGGCAGAGTACCCCTTCGACGAAAGCGGCCGTTACCGCACCGACTGGGTCAGCGTCAAGGCGCGATCCAAGGTGAGCAATTCCGTCACGGTGCGCGACCCGATTCCCCACGACTCCGAGGAGCATACCTACTGGCTCTATGTCGAGGCGAAGAGGGAGGCGGAGCGAGAGGAACGAGAGCGCAGAGAACGCGAGGAGCGCGAACAGAAAGAGCGTGAGATGGAACTGGCCCGGTTGGAGCAGGAGCGTCTCGCCCGGGAGGCCGAGGAGGCGCGCGCCGCGGATCGCGTTATCGAGCGCACTCTGCCCACGGTCACGGTCGCATCCCGATCGGTGGATCGCCCTGCCCGTCCCCCCATACGGGGCCGCGAGGTTCCGGCCTCTCAGCAGATCCCCGAAGAAACCAATGGCCCTTTTCAATTCATCGGTCCCTACCTGAAAAACCTGCGGACCTCCACCCCGCGCATCCTGACCCGGATTTCCCGTCCGGCTCCGGCCGAAGCCGATCAGATCAATGAGGGATCGCCCATGGCCAAGCCGGTCTCTGCTCCGACGCCCACCCGGGTGCTCTACCACAAGATCGAGAAAGGCGACACGCTTTACGGCATCAGCCGCCAATACGAGGTGTCGATCGCCGCGCTGAAGAAGGAAAATGGTCTCGATTCCGACCTGATCTTTATCGGGCAACAACTGCGCATCCCCCCGCAGTGATCCTGCCGTCGGCGAGCGGCCTCATTCCCCTCGGAGTCCTCTCCGCTCCATCCTCATCCCGAAGATCTCGCTCACCGTCACCACCTCGAACTCGCGCGCGTCGCGCTGTGGCACCACCGCGAGAACCCTCTTCCGTTTGGGCAGGGGCCACTCCCCCAGGCAACGAACTTCTCGGGGCGCCACCGAAAAAACGCAGATCGTTTCTCCGCCCGCCACCACCAGATGATTGCCGGGCAGAAAGGCCACGCGCGGACGAGGTTCCGACTCCCGAATGATCCGGCACAGGCCCGAGTCCCCGTCCTCCCAGTCGCCCTGCCCATCCCAGATGAGGGCGACCCCGTGCTCCATCGGTGCGGCGATACAAGGATGCACCGCCTGGGAGTTTGCCGTCAAATCGTGCACGGGATAGGGCAGGTCCAGGTGACACAGACCGCCCCTCTGCCAGCAGAAGATCCGACTTCCCACGGCAAAACAAATCCGGTTACCTGAAGAGGCCATGGGGAGGAATCGAGCCGCACCCGACTCCGCGGGAAAGAGCACCCCGAGATGATGCGTCTCCGTGATCCACCGCTCGCTCGAGGCTTCGAGGACGAACTCCCCGTCTCCGCCCAGGGAGAGCGTCCAGGTGAAACCCGAATCGCTCGAGACCGCTCCGAGGACGGAGTGGAGCCCGCTGTTCCCCGCCGTGAGGACCACCTCCGAGGGGCCTGAAAGAGGGAGAAAGGGCAATTCGTTCTCCGTTTCATCCTGGTAGAACAGCGCGTGATTCCGGGCCCCGGGATAATGGTCGAGCGGGATCACCCGAAAAAAGCCCGCGCGCCGTGCCGGCGAGTCCAGGGAGTGGGTCACCGAACCGGTCACCCCGGATGAGGAATCGGAAACCACCAGATGGATGGCGTCGCCCCGTCCGGACAGCGAGGCGGTGACCGTTCTCCCGCCAAAACCGCAGGCGGCCACGGGAAAGGAATGCGGTGGCTGAGGCGTGCGGCGATAGACCTTGATCAGCGAGATGTCCTCATCCGCGACCGGCCCCGGAGACGCCGGCGGCGCCTGGTCCGCGGCGATTTTCCGTCTCCCGAAGCGCTTCGCGTCGCGAAAGAGCAACCGGTCGGCGGGCTCGAAGTCGGGGACGTGCTGAAGCAGGGACGCGCGACTGGCGTGAGGTCTAGCGAGGTGGCGTCCCGCCGCGACCCTGGCGCAATCTCCCGCGATTCGGGCTGTTTCGGCATCGGGATAGTCCCGCTTCGCCCAAGTGAGATTCCGGATCAACGCACCACAGGCCTGCTCGCTCCAGTCTCCTCCCGCCAGTTCGCGAAACCGGTTCGTCGCCTCCTCGTGATCCCGCCGATCCGCGAGCAGCGCGATCTCGCGCCCGAGGCACTCCTCGGCTTCGCCAGAGAGCGGCCAGCCCTCGCGGCAAATGTCGATCGCCCGGTCGACGTCCCCCAGGCAGACTTCCGCCACGCGAGCGGCTTCCAGGCGGCGGCCGGCCGCCAGATGAACATTCATGGCGAGACAGAAGGCGTCTTCGGCCGCAGGTTCGCGCCCCAGCTCGCGCAGGAGTTCTCCCCGCTCCTCGTGACGCTCCATCACCCGGTAGAGCCTCAGGGCGTCCTCGAAGCGGCCCGCTTTGCGATAGACCTCCGCGGCGCGGCCGGGGTCCCGCAACTTGCGCTCGTAGACCACCGCCGCTTCGGAGAAAAAGCGACCCTGCTCCAGCGCATTCGCCGCGGCGCGCATATCCCCGAGCAGTTCCGCGAAGATATAGGCGGCTCGCCGAAACCGCCCCAGAGACAACTCGCGGTTGGCCGCATCGCGATAGCCCTTCTGGAGATCGCGATAGTGCGCCGGATCCACCATCCAGGGCGAGATGGCCTGCCCGCTCCCGAAGAGGCGGCCCAGGGTGAAATCGACATTCCGTTGCGACAGCGAATCCGCCGGAGGCGCTGCCCCCCTGCCCCGGCCCCCCGTCAGGGGCAGGGCAAACTTCAGGCCCTGATCCGGATCGGTCCGCAACAGGTCGATCAGCTTCTCCATCTCCTGCCTCTGCCTCTCGGTAATGCGATCCAGATTCCGCGCCGCCCATGCCTCGACCCGGTTGACCCAAGTCGGTTCGATGCCCGATTTTTCCGGAAATTTGCGGGTCAGTTCGAGGATGGACCGGAAGAGACCCGCCCGGGGATCCCGGGAAGACTTTTCCCCCCGGCCTCCGCCCGCCAGCTTCTCCGGATTGTCCGAACCGATGTCCTCTCTCCCGCCGCCCACGGAGTCCTCCGGATCGGGCAGACGGGCCGCCTGCACGCGTTCCAGCCGAGGAGGCGGCGGCTCCGGGGAGACCGCGCGGTTCCAGCATCCCGGTCTCGCGCGCGGAGCCATCACCAGCCGCGAAGGGCTGATGCCCCCCGACAAATCGAATCGCAGCCACCGGTTCCCCGGCAGCACCACCACGCAATCGGTCCCGGCCACCCGCGTCATCTCCTCGTCCGTCATCGGCGGGGCGAGACGCGTCCCTTGCGGAAGGAAAATTGGGGCTCCCCCCGCCCGGTGCAGACCGAATCCGCGGCAAAACGCGTCGGAGGCGCCTTCTCCCTGCCCCGCCAGCCAGATGATCACTCCGCTCCGTCCGACGGGGAAGACCCGAAGCGCCTCCGGCTGGAGCAACTGGCAGCAGGATTCCACGAGGGAATCCACATCGTTCCCGGGCAAAAACCACGCCTCCGGCGCGCCCCGTTCCTCTCCGGAACGACTCCCTCGCCTCAGGACTATGGGAACGGAAATCGGCATGTTCAGGAGGAACAAGAGGCGACGACCGGGGCGAGAAACCGGCGAAACACGGAGTCCAGCGCTTTCGCCGTCACCGTGGGACCATCGCCGATGAAATAGGGATGTCCAAAGGTCTCGCCCGTCGATATCCACCCCGATAGCTGTCCATCGTCCTTGAGCACGATGGACATTTCGGGCACCTCGGGGTCTCCGCTCTTCAGGTGCAGCATGCCTCGGGAATCGAGAAAGGCGGTGCTGCCATCGGGAAAATCGATCCGCGAAAGCTCATATCCCGGGGCCGCACTGCCCACGGGTTCGAAATCGAATTCCCTCCCCTCCCGGGACGCCTCGTTCTGCCGGAGGAGCAAATCCCCACCCCGCACCAACAAGGGAATACCGATGGCGTCCCGGCGGGTGAGCAACTCCAGCCGGCCCGAATCCGCCGTTACCTTGAGTCCGCGGATTCGTTTGCGCAGGCTGGGGATCCGGGATTCCTGTGCGGAGAGGAGACGGTGCCGCGCCGCTCCCGTGGTCTGTCGAACCGTCTCGTTCTCGAAGTCGTAGATCGTGTGGGAGTGCCGGGTGGCCGATTCCGTGACCATGAGCCTGTGCCCGCGGTCCAGCACGAGCGCGTCACTGATGTATCCGGATGACCGCGGCGCGAACTCCAGTTCGGGATTCCTTTCGCCGTCGAAGACCTGGACCTTTCCGTCGAAGCGCAGGACCAGCGGCGCCGCGTGCAACGGGCAATCGAAGACCAGAAAGATCGCCGCGTAGTTGGGCAACTCAATCGGGGTCAGGGTGATCGTCGCGCCCAGCCCCACGGCGTGCCAGGTGCTCCCCAACTGAACGAAACGCCCGCAAACCTTTCGCGGCTTTACCGGCAAGGCCACCCGCATTTGCTCCTCACCGGAGTACCTGTCGAAAGCCACCGCTTCCTGGGCCGAGAAAAACACGACTGACCCGGCCCTGACCGTGGCGCCGAGGGCGGGCCAGCTGAGTTCGTGGCGCTGAACGCGGACCTCGCCGCTCTCCAGTTCCACAGAGACGGTCCGCGGCTGGGTGCTCCGACCGAAACAGAGCACGAGATCGCCGTCGTCTCCAAATTCTCCACAAAGACATTGCCCCCGGACCACCAGGGAATCGCTGAGGAGTTTCGCGCCCCGCATCCGGTCGGTGTAGTGATAGAGCAACCCTTTCCTGGTCAGGGTGACGACGTCGCCCCGCTCCGAAGCCCAGCTCCGCCGGTCGACCAGAGGATGCGCCAGCAATAGGGGAAATCTGCGGTAGCCGAATATCTTGGGGAGTTCCGGATCGAGCGGAACGCGCACTTCCCCCGCCCCCGCCGATCTGGCGTCCCCCGCCCGCAGGATCCGGACGACGGCGAGCTTCACCCTCTGGAGATGTCGCTCGCCGGCGGGGGC
>CAZLUZ010000213.1:0-7136 GCA_964562825.1 uncultured Akkermansia sp. | reverse complement strand
CACCTGCGATTTGTTTAGTGGAGATGGTGCGAGGCCTCGGGGCCGATCAAGCCGATTCGGTGCATGAGGCATCCCGTGAGGATGACCGTGAGGAGTCCGGAAAGCAGAGGCGTCCACGCGGGAAGGCCCCAGAGATCGTGACGCGTGATGACGAGGTAATTCGCCACATGAACCAGGAACAGGCAGACATACTCACCTGCCACGCAGAAGAGGTTTCGGTAACGGCTCACCGACGTCCACTGACGCAATGCGGACGAAGGAAGCAGGGAGGTGGTGGCCTGACTCATGAAGACAGTTCCCGTTTGGATTCCGCGGGGGGATTGCAGATGGCGGTTCCCAAATGATACAACATTTTTGGCAAAATCGCAGCAAAAAACCGGGGAACTTTTTAAAATTGAGGCAAATCAGACTGATTCTAACAATTCCATCCAGAGTTTGGCTGATGGGGGCTGCAGTGGAAAGAAGCGGTTTGATTTGCGGGTCTTATAGAGAAAGGTGAGGGCCGTCCCTCCGACGTCATGGTTTCGCTCTATCTCACCCGTTTTTCCTTCTGGCTTTGTCTTATCGGGATCGGAGCGGCGATTTTTCTCCTGGTGCAGACTTCCATTCCTCAGGGAATCTCCGAACCGGTGATGGACCCGCCGGTAAAGCCGGGCGAGGCCAAGGTGGCGGGTTCGGGCATCGTGGAGGCGCGGGGACGCGAGACCCGGGTATCGGCGCCGGTCTCCGGGGTGGTGCATCGGGTCCTGGTGGGGGTGGGAGACCGCGTTCAAACCGGGCAGACTCTTTTCGAATTGGATCGCGAGTTGATTGAGGCGGAAATGGAGGTGGCGCAGGCGGGACGCGACGTGGCCGAGGCCGAACTGGCCCGGTTGCAGAAGGTGCTCGACCGGCTCGAGGCGGTGCAGGACAAGCGAGCCGTCAGCGAGGCCGAACTGGAGTCGAGACGGGGGGAACTGAAAGTGGCTCAAGCCCAGGTGGACCAGGCCAAGGCCCGGGTGAGGCAGGTCGAAACCCACCTCAAAAAATTTACCGTGGAGAGCCCGCGCGATGGCACCGTGCTCCAGGTCAACAGTCGCGAAGGAGAGTTCACCTCGCCGGGGACTCCTCTGCCGCCGGTCCTCATCGGCGATCCGAAGGACCTGGTGGTTCGCACCGACATCGACGAGGAATTCGTGCCGCAGTTGCCCGAGGAACCCCGGGGCACGGCTTATCTGCGCGGATTCAGCGGCGAGCCCATCGACCTCGTCTTCGTGAACTTTGACCCCATGATCGTGCCCAAGCGCAACCTCTCCGGCATGCCGGGCGAACGGGTCGATACCCGGGTGCTGCAGGCGATCTTCGAGCTGGCCGATCCCTCGGACCGGGAGAAGCACCGGCTTTTCCTCGGCCAGCAGTTGGACGTTTTCATCGTCGACGCGAATGCCCCCGCGGAGCCCGAACCCGAGGCCAAGCCGGAAACCGAGCCCGAGCCTGATTCCGTCGTAGACGAGGGCTCCGCAGAGGCCTCCGATCCGGATCTTTCTGCTCCGGATGCACCGTCGGAGTCCGAGTCCGCGGAGCAGCTGCCGAGCGAATAGGGAGCGAAGAATCGGGGCGGGATGAGACGATTCATTTGATTGTTGGCCCGGGTGGTGGTTCTTGGGCGGGTCCGAACGACATGCATCGACTGGCACTCCGAATCCTTTTTGCGGATCGCACCCGCTATTTCATGCTCGTATCGGGCATCGCCTTCGCCACCCTGCTCATCACCCAGCAGGTGAGTGTCTTCATCGGGCTGATGGGGTGGACCAATGCGATCATCCGGAACTCCCGCGCCGAGGTGTGGGTGATGGACACCCACCTGGAGCAGGTCCAGCTGCCTCGGCCCTTGCGGGAGATCGAACTGGACAGGGTGCGTTCTGTCGAGGGCGTGAGTTGGGCCGTGCCTTTCTTTCACCGGGTGCTGCCCGTGAAACAGCCCGATGGCGGCTACAAGATGGTGCAGTTGATCGGGATTGACGGCGTCACCCTGATCGGAACCCCCCGGCAGATCGTGTCGGGAAGATTGGAGGAACTGCGAACGCCCGGCACCGTCATGATCGACGAGTACGCGGTGGAGCGTCTCAGCGAAGAGTTTGTCAGCCCGGAAGGAGAGCGGCGTGGGGTGCGGGTGGGAGACTGGATCGAGATCAACGACCATTCCTTCCGGATCGTGGCGATCTGCAAGGCCAACCGGCCCATCTATGGCGGTCCCTACATCTACACCACCTACCGGCAGGCGCAGCGGGTCTTACCCCCCGGGTCACGGACCCTGGCCTACATTCTCGTGGGAACCGCCGACGGGGTGGAACCGGCCGAGGTGGCCACCCGCATCCGCGAACAGACCGGCCTCCTCGCTCTGGATGATGCGTCGTTCAGTTGGAGAACGCTCAAGTGGTTCATGCGCAACACGGGAATCCCCCTGGCCTTCGGCAATACCATCATCCTGGGCATCATCGTCGGAGCGGTCATCACGGGGCAGACCCTGTTTTCGTTCGTCACGGAGAATTCGCGCATTCTGGCATCGCTCAAGGCGATGGGAGCGAGCAACAGCCTGCTCCTGTCCATGATTCTGCTCCAGGCTGCCAGTTCCGCGCTGATCGGGTTCGGCATCGGGTGCGGATTCGCCGCGGTGTTCGGCCTCTACGTGATTCCTATCGGCAAGCCTCCCTTCATCCTGCTGCCCGAAGTCGTGGCGGGGGTCTTTTTCGTAATTTTCGGCATGGCGATCTCCTTCGCCCTGCTCGCAGGAGGCAAGGTCCTCAGGCTGGAACCGGATGCGGTGTTTCGATCCTGACATGAGCGACGCGGAGGACAGAGTGCGGGTCATCGAGGCTTCGGATATCCGGAAATCGTTTGGCCGAGGCGAGGCCAAGACCGAGGTGCTCCGGGGCATCAGTCTGGATGCCTACCGGGGGGAGTTGCTCATGATCGAGGGGCCCTCCGGCTGCGGCAAGACCACTCTGCTGAGCATTCTGTCGGGAACGCTGAGCCCCGACTCCGGATCGGTTCGGGTGTTGGACCAGCCCATCGAGATGTCCCGCCCCGATCGGCTGGCCCGGTTTCGTTCCCGTCACCTGGGCTTCGCCTTCCAACTGTTCAATCTGATCCCGGCGGTTTCGGTCTGGGAGAATGTCAGCGTTCCGCTGCTGATCCAGGGGGTCCGTCCAGGGGAGGCCAAGAGACGGAGCCTGGATATGCTGGAGAAGGTGGGGCTGCGCGATCTGGCGAGGCTTTCGCCGAACCGGCTGTCGGTGGGCCAGCAGCAGCGGGTGGCGGTGGCGCGCGCTCTCGTGCACGAGCCCGAGATCATCGTGTGCGACGAACCCACTTCGGCTCTGGACGGTCCCACGGGGGAGCGCATCATGACCATGCTGAAGGGCCTGACCGCGGAGAACGTCACGGTCGTGCTCGTCACCCACGACAACCGGATTCACCATTTCGCCGATCGCATGGTTCGCATGGAGGACGGGCGGATCATCGGTTGACCCTGGGAGAGGGGCGCTTCAGCCTGCACCGGGAGGATCAGACCGGGGTGTTGAAACCCATCGCCCGGAGAACGCACCAGCCGCGGATCCCCTCGAACAGGGCGAAGCAGCCGAGGAGGAAAAGTCCGACCGACCAGAACCTGTCTCCGGTTCCGAACCACAGCCACAGAGCGAGGGCGACGATGAGCACGCCGAAGATGGCCCGGAGCCAACGGCCCCGTCTATCGATGTTGCAAGACCAGATTTTAGACACGAGGGATACCCTGGAGAAGGCTCCGCGATTTTTCAAGGCAATTTGCCGGAGGGGAAATCGAAGAAAGGCGTAATGCGGGGACGGCCCGCGACGACCTTTCCCGCGTGTCGAGTTCTCTCCGTTCCCCGCGATGACCATTTTCGAGACCATCTCCATCGTCCTCACCCTGACCGCCGCTTTCGCCCTGATCAATCAGCGCTGGCTTCGGGTGCCCGAGGCGATCGGCGTCATGGCCATGGCTCTGCTTCTCTCGGCCGTCCTCCTCGTCGCGGGTAATCTGTTTCCGGGTACTCTCCGGACTCTGTGCGACCGGGTAGCTGCCTTCGATTTTTCCTACTTTGTCCTCGATGTGGCCCTCGCCTTTCTCATCTTCGCCGGGGCCTTCGGAATCGACACGCGCGTGCTCGCCCGGGAACGGGTCCCGGTCATCGTCTTTGCCACGCTCGGCATTCTCATCTCGACTTTTGTCATCGGCGGCATCGTCTATCTCGTCCTTCCCCTCATCGGGCTGCCCCTCCCCTTCCTCCACTGCCTGCTCTTCGGTGCCCTGATTTCCCCGACCGATCCCATCGCGGTGATCGCCATCCTGAAGAAAGCCGGGGTGGAAAAGGAAATCGAGATGGATATTTCTGGCGAATCGCTGCTCAACGATGGGGTCGCCGTGGTGGTGTTCCTCACCATTTTCCATCTCGCCGAAGGCAGTGCCACCTTATCCGCCGGTGCCGTGCTCGAGTTGTTCGGTCGCGAGGTCATCGGGGGGCTTGGGCTGGGACTGGTGCTCGGCTGGGTGGGCTACCGTCTGCTTCGCGCCGCCATGCGCGATACCCTGGATATCCTGGTCACCCTCGCCATGGTCATGGGGGGCTACAGTCTTGCCTCTTGGTTGCACCTGTCCGGTCCCCTCGCCATGGTCGCGGCCGGGCTCGTCATGAGCGCCGCCCTTTCCCGCCACGAGATTGACGAGACAGAGCGCGAGCATGTCGAGGTGTTCTGGCACGCCACCGACGAGATCCTGAACGCGGTGCTCTTCGTCCTGTTGGGCCTGGTCCTGCTGAATCTGGGGGAGAATTTCGAGATGGGATTTCTGTGGGCTGCCCTGCTCGCCATTCCCATCGCCCTGGCGACCCGGGCTTTCACTCTGGGGATCACCGTCCCGCTGACCCGGCTGCGCTGTGGCACTCCCGGGCGGACGGTGGGGCTGCTCACCTGGGGGGGGCTGCGCGGCGGCATCTCGGTCGCTCTGGCTCTCTCCCTGCGTGAAGACATGTCCCGCGACCTCATCGTTTACATGACTTACGGGGTGGTGCTTTTCTCCATTTTTGTCCAGGGCCTGACCCTCGGCGGAGTGGTGAAGCGTCTCGGCCGGGGACCCTCTGAATCTCCCGACGTGATGTGATGAAACCGGAAATCTTCGACTTGATCGTGATCGGCGGCGGGCGCGCTGCCAATCTGGCCATCGCGGCCGCCAAGCAGGGCAGGAAGGCCGCCCTGATTGAGCGGGAAACCCTGGGGGGCACCTGCCCCAACCGGGGATGTGTCCCCTCGAAGCTCCTCATTGGCTTTGCCGAGGCGGTGCGGCACGTGCGGGAGGCGGATCGGCATTTCATCGATGCCGAGTTGAGGGGAATCGATCTGGACCGGGCCTTCGCCTCGGTGAACGACTACGTCGGAGGGGTGGACTCGCGTTACGCGGGACGGGTCGCCGAGTCGGGTGCGGAACTGATCCGGGGCGAAGGGCGCTTTGTGGGAGAGAAAACCGTAGAGGTAAACAGTCGGCAATTGCAGGCCGAGACCATTGTCATCGCCACCGGTTCGCGGCCCGCGACGCCTCCGCATGCGGACCTGCCCGTGTGGACCAGCGACGAACTTTTTCCCCTGGAGGGCGATCCGCCAAAGAGCCTGCTCGTCGTGGGCGGAGGCTTCATCGGTTGCGAGATGGCCGCCTTCTTCGCCGCGATGGGAACCGAGACCCATCTCTTTGCCCGCGGGGGCCGCCTCCTGGGACGCGAGGACCGGGATATCGAGCGGGTTTTCCAGGAGGAATTCGGCAGGGCGGTCCCCACCCGCTGCCACGCCACGCTGGCGGACCTGGCCCACGGGGAGGGCGGGTTCACCGCCGTGTTCGAGGAGCACGGGGAGCGCAGGGAATACCGCGCGGAAAGCATCCTTTTCGCCATTGGCCGGCGGCCCAATGCGGAGGCGCTGAATCTGGAAGCGACGGGTCTGTCCACCGACGAGAGGGGGTTCATCCCGGTAGACGAATGTCTGGAGACCCGGGTCGAGGGCATCTATGCCGCGGGCGACGTGAACGGCCGGTACATGCTTCAGCACGCGGCCTCCTACGAGGTTCACTACCTGAGGCAGCGGCTGCTCAAAGGCGAGGAGGGCCCCATCGACGAGCGACTCGTGGCCCACGCGGTTTTTTCTCATCCGGAGGTCGCCTCGGTGGGGATGACGGAGGACGAGGCCGAGAAGAGCGGTCTGCCCTACGTGGCGGTCTTCGAGGATTGGCTGGCCAGTGCCCGGGCCATGGCCATGCGCATCGAATATCCTCGGGTCAAGCTGATCGTCTGTCCGGGGGACTATTCCATCCTGGGTTGCCACCTGGTGGGGCCGGAATCCTGCACCCTGCTTCACCAGGTGCTCGCGGTGATGCGGCTCAAGAACGATGTCCGGGAGTTGGCCAACATGATCTACATCCACCCCGCTCTGAACGAGTGCCTGCTCGCCGCCGCGGTCCGGGCCGTGGCCGAGATCCGGCAACGGAGGAGCGAGGATTCCGGGCGGGAGGTGGATGACTGCCTCTGCCCGTCCGACGAAGAGTGAGGAAGGCCACGCCTGGTGACCCTGTAGGCCGGGCGATCGTACCCTATTGGCGTGAGATCGGGAGGAGTGTCTGGCGCGTTGGAGATTTCGTCCGGCGGTCGGTCCTTGCGTTCTGGCTTCGATGGAGTCTGTTGGACGGGTAACCATGATTGCTTTCACCGTGTTGGATCAGCTTCAGGCCAACTGGCCGGAGGTGGAGAACAAGCGGGTGCTTCTCGCTGTTTTTGTGGTGGTCAAGTTTCTCCTGGTGGCGGGAATCATCTCGCTGCTGGTCTGGTCGATTCGGCGAAATGCGGCGAAGCAGTGCCGGGAGACCGAGCGTCTGCTCGATGAGATGGAAGAGGAGGATAAGCGGTTAGAGCCGTCGCCGCCGACCGATTTGGAGAGCGACGATCATCGGGAAGGGTGGGAGCGCGACCCGGATTGGTGGAAGAAGTTACAGGGACCTACGTAGCCGCGCTCGTCAGAGCGTGGGGCGACTCGCCAAGACCACCTTCTCACGAAGGCGGCTACAGGAATACGTAGCCGCGCTCGTCAGAGCGTGGGGC
>CAZLUZ010000212.1:0-7139 GCA_964562825.1 uncultured Akkermansia sp. | reverse complement strand
GCAGTTCCCGTCGGCCCGGGGAATCTCGACGCGGAGGGCGACGGCCCGGGAGAACCCCGGAGGTGCCAGACGATAAAGGAGGGCGCTGCGGATCCATCAAATCGGGAACCGCGGTGAGGGAACGCCGGCAAAGAGTTCTTCGCCCGGAGCGAGTCGAATCGTGGTATGGTAGAGGGCTGCGCGAAGGCTGGCAGCGGTTGAAAAAATGAACGAAACCTGCGTGGCGCTGGCCGCGAAACCGGGCCCCTGGGGAAAGATCGAATACGACACCCTGATCCTAACCCCGCCGCCATCCTACTTTGATTCCTGCCTTCGCGACGTCACCCGCTGGGGCTTCCTCGGGCAATCACGGGAAAAGGCGGAGGATTTTCTCGACGCCTGCGGGGTGGACGTGGCGGAGTTGGCCCGCAGCGGGCGTTGGCTCCAGTATTCCGACGGCGTCGTCGCCGAGCCCGACCACGCCCAGGTCGCGAAGCTGACCGCGACGACGCGGGAGAAACTCTACCCCCGGCTCCTCGAGTGGATGGGCAACCAGGCCTACCTGAACGAGTTCGTCGTGGAAGGCGGATCCTATCGATCCCTCGCCCAAGGCCTGAACATTCCCAAGGCACTCGTGGAGCTGGTAGAAGAACGCAGCGTGCGGATCGGAGATAAGATGGTGTTTCCCGAGACAGCCTTCGCCCTGAGCCAAATACCCGAGCCCGCCACCAGGACACGTTTTCTTCAAGGTCTGTGCCGCCACCGCGCCATCCTGGCCCGGCTGCTCATCGACCACTCCGACGATCTGGAGACCATCGCCCAATGGTGGAAAGCCGGTCCCAACCGGAGCCGGGCTCTCCCCTTGCTGGAGACCGCGGCGCGAACCCGAGGGGTCAATTCTCTGGACCTGATCCATCTGCTGCCGCCGGTCCCCCGCAGACTCATCAACACCTACCCGCGGCTCCAGTCCGACCACAATGGAACAGGTGCCGACTGCTTCTGGGCCGCAATGAATTTTTTCCGGGAAACCCCGGCGAGCCGTTATCTCGACGTGACCGTGCCCCGACAATACTATTTCGCCGAACACTTCGGCGAGCTTTCCCCCGGGTCTCCCCGGCAGTTCGGTGACGTGATCCTCATGGTGGACGAGGAAAAAGACCGTTTCATCCACGCCTACATCCACATCGCAGACGAGATCGTCTTCACCAAGAATGGTTCGGGCAAGTTTTTCCCCTTCGTTCTCTCCCTCGAGAAGGACCTCCTCTCCCGGTATGCCGAGGGCGACCATATCAGCACCGTGACGTATCGTATGCTCCCCTGAACCGTGGGCGGGTGCCCTACTCTCCCCTTCGCCTCGAACCCATGGCAAAAAAAAGGAGCCGCCTCCGCAAGAAACCGACCCGGCGAAGAAGGGCTGGTTCCGATCCCAACCCGACCGCGGAGCCAAGGCCCTCGGCCGCTCCGGAGGTCAGGGAGCTTCCCTCCGGTCCGTGGGGCAGGATCGAATTTTACGAAACCTACCTCGAGGCGCCGGACGCCCTGATCAATCAGCTCTCGCTGCCCTCCCAGCAACCGGTGTGGAATTTCATCGATTTCGATCGCGAAGCAATCGTGGACCTGTTTCGACGGGCCGAGCTGACCCCAGCCCAGAACAAGAGCCTCTCCAATCCGGACCGCTGGCGCATCCTCGGCCGGAACATCCGGATCTTTCCCCAACCCGAGACCGTTCTCAGCCTGGCGCCGCAAGCTCGGGCGCGCATCTATGCCGTGCTGCGGCGTTTCGAGGAAAATACCGCCCACCGCTATCCCATCGTGTTCCGCGGCGAGGACGAACTCAGGGCTTTGCCCGAATCCGGACTGCCCGAACCGTTGACCCGGAAGATCGCCCAACTCTGCTACCCCGATGGCAGGATTTTTCTCTTTTCCGACTTTCCTCTGCTGCTCAGCCAAGTGACGCATCCCGCCTTCGAGAGAGGGCTGATCCGCATCCTGACCCGCACCCGAACGCTGATGGCGCGGCTGGAAATCTCGCCGGGCTGCGATGTCCCGGGACTGATCGCCTACTGGAGCGCCCGGGGCCGGCGGACCGAGTGCTCCGCCCTGATCGAAGCCCTCGCCGCCCGCGGGATGCCCGGCCATCTCGACATCGCCCACCTGCTTCCCACCATTCCGAGGAGTCAGCTCTACACCTATCCGGGCATGTCCGACGTGCTCCTGAACGGACGGGCCCCCGACGGTTTCTGCTCGGCCCTGAATTTTTTCCATTCCACCGTGCTGCCGATCTATCTCGACTCTCCCAACCGCGACGAGATGCTCGGCAAGATGTTTCGCCCCGTCCAACCCCCGTTCGGATTCGGCGACCTCATCCTGATCTGGCGAAGCGAAGAGGCGCAGCCCTGCCATGCCGCGGTCTACATCGCCGGGGATCTGGTCTACACCAAGGAAAGCCCCGGCTTTTTCTCTCCCTGGGTCTTTTCCCGCCTGGAGGACGTGCTGCACTACCATATCCGCGAGGGGAACAGCGCCCGGATCCGGGCCTTCCGGTTGGCCGACTGAATCGAGGGCTCTGACGGGATGCCCCCGGGAAACACGTCTACGCGGACCTCGACCCGGCTTGCGTCCGGTTTCTCCACGGCGATTTTATGAGCATGGATCGCAATCTTCTCGACCGACGCCGCTTCGTGCTTCGCTCCATCGGAGCCACCCTGGCTCTCCCCGGTCTTCCGTCGCTGATGGCGAACGCCGTGGGCAACCCTTCGCCGGTTCTCGCCGCCCGCGGTGCGGGTGCCGGCGCCCGCCGTTTTGTCGCGGTCGGAAACCTGCTCGGGTTCCAGCAGAAACATTTCTTTCCCGAGACAGCGGGCCGGTCCTACGAGTCCACCACCCTGCTCGAGCCGCTGGAGGCGATGCGCCAGCACATGACGGTCTACCGCGGTCTGGACCACGGACTCAAAGGCGGGCATTTCGCGGTGCACTCTTTCCTCTCCGGGGTGCTCAACCACGAAGCGAAGCACCGAGCCACGGGCAACGTGACTCTGGACCAGTTCATCGCCGACGAGGTGGGCATGGAGACCCGTTTTCCCTCGCTGACAGTGGGTTCCGAGGGGGGCATCCACGGCGGCTGCCAGCTTTCCTGGACCAAATCCGGGGTGCGCGTTCCCCCGATCACCGGTCCGGCAGAACTTTTTGAGAAACTGTTTGTCAGCGACTCCCGGGCACGTCAGGCCGAGAAGGTCCAGGAAAACCGGCTCCAGGGTTCCATCCTCGACTCGATTCGCGACGACGCCACCTGGCTGTCGCGGCGCGTCAACCGCGAGGACAAGGAAAAGCTCGACGAATATTTCACCTCGATCCGGGACGTGGAGAAACGCCTCGAGATCCGGCAGCGCTGGACCGGCCAGCCCAAACCCGAAGCCCCGTTCGAGAAGCCCTCGAACCGCAACACGGTTGAGGACCTGCCCCTCCTCTATGAGCTGATCGCGCTGGCGCTGCAGACCGATTCGACCCGGGTTGCCACCCTGGAAATCGGAGGTTGCTTCCTGCCCCAAAACCTCGGGATCAACCAGAGCTACCACGGCATGTCCCACCACGGGAACGATCCCGATACCATCGAGAAACTCCTCGTGCTGGAAACCTACCAGATCGAGCAGTTCGCCAATTTCCTGGGACGACTGGAAAAAATGCGCGCCGGAGAACAGTCCCTGCTCGACGCCACCACGGTGCTTTTCGGCAGCGGTATCGGCAACGCGCATTCGCACACCAACTCGGACCTGCCCGTGATCGTCGCCGGTGGCGGCTACCGACACGGCGAGTTCAAGAGGGTCGATCCCGGGAGCCCGCACAAGGTCCCGCTGTGCAATCTCTACCTCGACATCGCGCAACGCATGGGGATCGAGACGGATTCGTTCGGCACGAGCACGGGAACCTTCGCGTGATCCGGTTTCGCGCCATGAGACCCCTGACTCCCCTCCTCCTCGCTGGGGTGCTGCTTTTCTGTCGCGGAGCACGGAGCGAGGATACCCATGCCCCGCCCGACGTGTTCGCCTTCATGGGCAGCTACTGCCTCGAGTGCCACGACAGCACCCTGCAGAAGGGTGAGCGGGACTTCGAGTTGTTCGATCTGCCGCTGGAAAACGAGTTCGATCTGATCACGGCGAAGGAGATCATCGACCAGTTGACCCTGCGCGAGATGCCTCCGAAGAAGGCCGACCAGCCCAGCGAGGAGCAGCGCATCGCCATCATCCGAGCCCTGCGGGCCGCGATGGACGACGCCCGCGGCAGGATCGACAGTCCGGATGCTCATACGGTGATTCGGCGCCTCTCCAATCGAGAGTACGAGAATACCCTGGAGACCCTTTTCGGCCGCCGGGTGGATACCCTGGGATTGACCGCCGATTTTCCCGGAGAACAACGGAGCCACCACATGGACAACATCGGCGAATCCCTGGTGACGTCGGGTTTCCTCCTCGACCAGTATTTTCAGTCGGCCCAACGCCTCGTGGAAGCCCGGCTGGGCAAACCGTCGATCAAACCCCGCACTTGGAATTTCAAAGACAATTTCCAGCAATACGAGGAGTTGCAGAACCCGCACCGGTCCGTCTTCAATTTTCGTTACCTCTGCCTCTACGAACAGCCGAACTCCGACACCCGCCAGGGAGGATACGGACACATCGAGGATTTTCTCGCGGGCGTTCCCGTATCGGGACTCTATCAGATTCGGGTGCATGTCCAGGCGATGCATCGGGACACCCACTACGATCCATCGATCTTCGGAATCGATTTCTCCGAGCCATTCCAACTGGCCGTGGTCCCCGGCGACGTGACCAAAGGCCATATCCACTATCCCCAGCCCATCGAACCGATTCTGGGACGGACGACCGTGCCGGACGACAAACCGGAGTGGCGGACTTTCCGGGTCTGGCTCGAGGCGGGTCAGACCCCACGTTTCATCTTCCCCAACGGGCCCCGCGAATCCCGGGCCTCGGTCATCGAGATCAACAAACGCTATCGGGACGAGTTCAAAAACCCCGGACGCGGGGGAGTGAACCGCGCCCACATTCTGCGGGAGGGCAAACTGCCTCACATCCGCATCGGCGAGATCGAGATCCGCGGGCCTCTGCCGGAGGAAGGGGGCAGCCGGGAGGAGATCGCGGTATTCGGCCACGACGGTTTCCGGGAGGAACGGGCCCTGGCCCAACTCCACGCTTTCGGCGAGCGGGCATTCCGCCGGCCCCTGGGCAAACACGATCGCGACCGGATCGAGCAGACTTACCGGAAACGACTCTCCGAACAGGCCAGCCCGCGCCAGGCGGCGTTGGACACGGTAAAGATGATTCTCTGCTCGCCCTCCTTTCTCTACCTCAGCGAGGTGACTCCCGAGGGAGAAACCTCCCTGCAACCCTACGATCTGGCCTCCCGCCTCTCCTATGCGCTCTGGGCCGCCCCTCCAGACGGGGAATTGCTGGCGCGCGCCGCGGCGGGAGACCTGAAAAAACCCGACGTGCTCCGGGATCAGGTGCTCCGCATGCTCGACGACGATCGCTCCGGGGGATTCGTCGAGGGCTTCCTCGACAGCTGGCTGAACCTCCGAGACATCGGCAACCTCCCTCCCCCGCGCCAGGCGGCACCGGAGTACTACGCCGAGGACCTGCCTTCATCGATGCGCGGAGAAGCCCGTCATTTTTTCCGTCATCTCCTCGATCGCGACGGGCCGGTGACGGATTTTCTCGATTCTGATTACACCTTTGTGGACAAGAAGCTGGCACGACTCTATCGCCTGCCGGAGAAAGACACCCTCCGGCTCGCCGACGGCTTCCAGAGAGTCAGCCTGGAGAAAAAGAATCACCAGAGGGGCGGTGTGCTCGGCATGGCGGGGGTGCTCACGGTGAGCGCGAACGGAGTGGAGACCTCGCCGGTGACCCGAGGCGTTTGGGTGTCGGAGAACCTTCTCGGTATCCAGCCGCCTCCACCCCCCGACGAGGTGCCTGCGATCGATTCCGATGTGACCGACGCGACCACCATCCGGGAGCGGCTCGCTCTGCACTCCGCCGACCGGACCTGTGCGGAATGCCACCGCAAGATCGATCCTCTGGGCTTTCCGCTGGAGACTTTCGATCCCATCGGCAGATGGCGCACTCATTACCCCAAACCCAAGGGCAAGGCACCCGCCCCGGCGATCGACTCCTCAGGTGAGCTGGCTTCGGGAGAGACCTTTTCCGATTTCGCCGAGTTCAAACGCACTCTTGTCGAAGCGCGTGCCGAACTCTTCGCCCGCGGCCTCATCACCAAGCTGCTCACCTACAGCACCGGACGTCACATGAAGCCGGTCGACCAGTTCGAGATCGAGGAAATTCTCGAGAAGGTGCGCGACCAGGATTACGGTCTCCGCACCATGGTTGTCGAGGTGATGACCAGCGAAATCTTCTGTTCCCGCTAGCCATTCCCCTTTATCCTCTACCAACATGATCCGGCTTCTTCTGCTCCTGTCGATCCTTCCCCTCGCCACGGTCCGGGCCGAGGGTCCGCCGAACGTTCTGCTCATTACCGCCGACGATCTCGGGCTCCAGCTTTCCTGCTATGGCGATACGCACATCGAGACCCCGCAGCTCGACGCCCTAGCTGCCTCGGGGGTCCTCTTCCGCACGGCTTACGTTACCCATGCGAGTTGCAGTTCCTCGCGTTCTTCGATGTTCTCCGGCATGTATCCCCACACCACAGGCCAGATCGGACTGGCGAATTCCAAATTCTCGCTCGACCCGTCGGAGGTGGGGAAGAACCTGCCGGCCTACCTCAAGGAGGCGGGTTACCGCACCGGCATCCTGGGCAAGCTTCACGTGGACCCGGAGTCGAGCTTCCCCTTCGACTACCGGCCGCGACGGCTGAACACCCGGGACGTGCGCTCTGTGGCGGAAAATGCGGCCACCTTTCTCAGGGAGAACGCCGCGGAGCCCTTCTTTCTCATGGTGAACTACTCCGATCCGCACGTGCTCAAGGACCGGGAGACGGGCGTGTCCGGTTTTCCTCGCCAGGTAAAGGGGCTGCCCTCGGACCCCATCGCGGAGGATGCCGTGCCCGGCTGGCCCTTTCAGGGCTTCGATGAACCCATTGCACGCCTGCGGGTGTCAAACTACTACAACACGGTGAAACGTCTCCATATCGGC
>CAZLUZ010000211.1:0-7166 GCA_964562825.1 uncultured Akkermansia sp. | reverse complement strand
AAACCAATACGGCAAGAAAACGAATCATCGACCCATCCGAGCGAAGGCACCGCCACCTGCAAAACTCGGGATCGCGTGAAAGAAAAGCGGCGAGCCCAAGCCAAATCCGCCCGCGTTCATCGAGGCCTGAGCCGGACCGGGTCGCAAAGTTATGAAATTTATAGTTTTTAATTGAAACTTCAATTCGGAGCTTCTACAGTACCGCCGCTCCCCATGAAATTCACCACGTTCAGACAGTTTCTTTCCCTTTCTTTTCTGCTGGCAGGCTCCGCATCGGCGCAGACCGTTTCCAGTGTCCAGTCCGGAGCCCGCCCGGCTGGTTACGATGTCGTCGGTCCGGTCTACGAGGCCGGTTCCGATGCTTTGTCGGCCGATTTCCAGGCCAATGCTCTGCCCACGCTCACGACCTACCTCGACACGCAGCTCGGGGAGAGGAAAGCGCTGGAGGACGTCTCCGGCATCGCGCTCCATCCCCAGGTTCTCAACCTCACTCACGAGACCGACGTCCGGGTTTACTTCCTTGGCGAAGGCGCCGGGTACCACAACACCCTGGGCGTGGAACTGCGTCAGAACAGCATTCCCATCCAGGACCGGGCCTTGATCTTCCCCGACGCTTCCTCGACCCAGTCGTCCTATGATGCCGGAAGTCAGAGCGGAACAGGACGCACCGCCTCAGCTCCCCTGCTGCCCGGTGATTTCGTCGATCTCGGCACCGTGAGCGCCGGGACGCAACTCGATTTCTTCCTCATCTCCAACGGGGCCAACGGTGGCACGGACCTCTACACCGCCGACGTCAACGGAAACCCCGACCGCATCCAGCACGTGGTCAGTTTCGCCCTGCCCGGGAGCCCCTACCTGATGATCGGATTCGAGGATCTCTACGGCGGTGGTGATCGCGATTTCAACGATCTCGTCTTCGCGGTCGATATCGGCCTCGAGAACATCGAGTTTCTCACCACCCCGGAGGCCTCCTCTTTTCTCATGGCCGGACTCCTCGCTCTGCTCTGCGTCTTCTTTTCCGGACGGCCCCGACGTGGTCTTCATCCCGGCATCGCAGCATGAGCTGGAAACATCCCGCGCACCTCGGTGGGGTCGTCGTCGCTGCCCTTGTCGTGTTGACGGCGCTCGCCGTGGGAATTCACGGCTGGCGCAGTGCCGTCAAAGAGAGAAATGCCGAACGGATGGCGCGGCAGGCGCAGATTTTCCAGGACGAGGGGAGACATGCCGAGGCCCTGGTCGTCTTCAACCGGGTTCGACGCGAACACCTCGATCGTGCGCGCCTCCGAGAACTGGAGAGAGCGGAACTGCTCTCGATCGTCGAGGCGAAAGATTACGCCCGTCTCCAGGCCCTTTACGAACGAGACCCGGCCCGGGTTCTGGGCGACGAGGCAGCCTGCCAGTTGCGCGCCCGGCAGCTGATCTACGAAGGCGATCTCGCGCAACTCGAGGGTCTGGTATCCCGCTGGAAAGATCGTTCGGACAACCCGGAGTGGCAGTGTCTCGCGGTGATGCTGGCACTCCGCCGCGGGGAGGCAGAACCCCGCGAAGAGGCCGGCGAAACGGGGGAAGAGGCCGGCCACCTGTTCCGGGCAATTCGGGAGGGAAACGACCGCGAGGCGGCCTGGAACCATCTGCTCGCCGCGTATCAGGACGATCCGGAAAACCCCGACACCCGGACCTTTCTCGGGAACATGCTGGAAAGCCGGGGGGCGCTCGAGGCGGCGCAACGCGAATACGTCGCCGCCCATCTCCTTCAGCCGGAGAACCCGGTGATGCGGGACAACCTGGCCGAGTTCTACCGTCGCCACGGCAGGCTGGGTTCGGCAATCGAGACCTGGACCGGCGGAGACACGGAGACACTGCCGTCTTTCGTCTGGATCAAGGCGGATTTCTGGAGCCGGGTCTATGAAATGCCTGCCCAACTGCCCCGGCCCGCGTTCGCCGGATATTCCGCCGAGGTCGCCCGATGCCTGCAGGCCGTGCCCCCCGACGACTTCTGGAGCGAGGAGGCGGAGTGGGCGTTGCGATCGACGAGAAAGACGCGCGGGCTGGAGGGATACCTCTTCTGGCTGCGGATCATCGACCGTCTGCAGAACGATCGCTTCGCCGAGGCGAGAACCGATCTCATGATGGCTTCGCCGGAGTCCCGGAATTTCCACCCCGCCCTATTCGACACCCTCAAATATCTGGTCCGGCTTCGCACGGCCGAGGATGGTGAGCGCGTCACGCCGAGACCTCTGGGCAGGAAGGCGGCCGCCCTGAGTCCCTTTTTTGCTTCCCTGAACCGGCCGGAGGAACGAGAGGAGCTTCGCCGATTCTGCGAGCAACCTGAGGCCCTGTCCGCCGCATTCTTTGCCGCCGGCTGGATCCGGGCCGGGCTGAAACTGACTCCGGCGACCCTGTCCGGGGAACGTCCGGACTGGTACGATCACAGCCTGGCCTCCGCCCTGTGGCGCCGCCAGGGGGCTGAGGCGGCGTTGGCCCGTCTCGATCCGGACACCGCCTCCGTCGATCTCCAGAGGCTCCGGGCCGAGATCCTCCTCACCTCGGGCCAGCGCGAGGCGGGACTCGCCGTGCTCGACCGCATTCGCCGCGAAGCATCGCCCTCCGGAGAGAGGGCCGCGTGGCTCTGTTTTCTCGCTGCCATGGAGGAGATGGACCTGAACCGCGCCACCGCCATCGTGGACGAGCAACCGCGCTACACCGCATCCGTGGCGGGAGTCGAGTTGCGTGCCACCATCGCGATGGCCCGTGGCGATACAGAGCGGGCCCGCGAACTCTACTCCTCGATCCGGGACGATTCGGCGCACGCCGCCGCCGAGCTGAGCAAGATGGCCTACCGGGAGGGAGACCGGGAAACCGCTCGAGAAATGACTCATGCCCTCTCCCTTCGCATGCCGCTCCATCCAGTGTGGGAACGGAACCTGTCTCTGCTCGAGGAGGAACCCGATGAATAAGGCGGCGGTGTGGCGCGGAACATTCGCCGCCGGGGTTGCGATCCTGGGTATCTGGCTTGCAGGCAAAGCCGACGTGGCTGCCGACGATGCCTGGCCCCTGCTCGTCTTGGTGCCCTTTCTCACCTGGTGGGCGGGAGGTCCCTGGAGTACAAGGAAGCAGGGACCGGCGCTGCCAAAGCCCGGATGGCTCACCGCCGCTGCGGCCATGATCTTCGTCGGGGTCGCGACGGATCTCTTCGTCCTGCTCGCGGCGGGCTGGAGTCTGCTCGCCGCGACCGCGCTTGATGCCTTTTTTCGCGCCGGTGTTTCCCGGACGCGCCTCGCCCTGATCCTGGTCGGGATGTTTCCGTGGATGTTGCTGGATTTCAGCTCGGCCGGATGGTGGTTTCGCCTGATCGGGGCAGAGGTTACCGCCGGCGTGTTTCAGTTGGCCGGATTCGATGTCATCCGCCAAGGCACGGACCTGGCCATCGAGGGGATGCTCTTCGCCGTGGCGCCCGGTTGTTCGGGCCTGCGGGTCCTGCAACTGCTCCTCGTGGCCGGAACCGCGGTGGCGGTGCGTGGCCGTCTGTCTTCCGCAAAGCTGGCGGGAGCCCTGCTCGCCCTCCCCGTGCTCGCCCTCGTCACCAACACCCTGCGCATCGTCCTGATCACGGCGGTGGCCCTGACCTTTGGCATCGATACCGCCGCCGGCATTTTCCACACCCTGAGCGGACTCCTCGCCCTCGCGGGGATGTTCGTCCTGACCCAGTTCCTGGTCCGGCTGGCCGCAAGCCGTTCCACTCTTTCCGAGCGCCATGAGTTCGCCCACTGAACAGATGGCCATCCGGGCCCTCTCGGCGGGTTTTCTCGCGTTTGTCTCCCGAGACCTCATCACCGCGTGGCGCTGGGACCCCTTCTGCCAGTCCGGTGCGCTCGCCTTTGCCCTCTGGCTGGTGGCGCTCGTGCTCGTCGCCCGGAGAAAGGGAAAAGCCGGGTCCCTCTGGTGGCCCCTCGGCGGTGTCTGTCTCGGTGCCGGCAGTGTGCTGACCGATCTGTCGATCCTGGCCCATCTGGGTCTGGCCATCTGCCTTGCGGGGACATTGGTTGACACGCGGACCCGCCTGATCGCCCTGGCCGGCGCCGCGGGATGGATGCCCTTCATCGGGTGGGCGGGTCACTCCGTGGCAGGGTGGAATCCCGACCCCCTGCGCCTGCCTATCGCCGCGGCAACCGCGCTGCTGATTTTCGCGGTGGGAGGAAAAGCGGAGAACAAAGCAGCCGGCACTCCCGAAGGGAATCCAACATGATACGGAAACTGCAGATTGTTCTCCTCGTGCTGCTCCCCATCATGGCGGTGACCTGGGAACTCGCCCCCTTGCAAGGCAGCGGCGGAGATCGGCTCTCCGAAATACCACTCCGTGGAGAGCACTTCCAGGGCACGGAGGTTCCGCCGACGGCACGCGAAATCGAACTGCTCGGCGGCGCCTCGATCGTGAAGAGGCACTACCTGTTCGACGGAAGACCCTTTGCCGTCACTGTCATCGACGGGACCCAAAACCGGAAAGCGGTCCACGACCCCAGCTACTGTTTTCGAGGAAGCGGCGGGGAACTGATTCACGACGGCCATATCGACCTGCCGGATGGAGAGGCCCGGCACCTGAGAGTGCGCCAGGGGGCCCGCGAGTTCGAGGTGCTGCTCTGGTTCACCGACGGGAGGGAGTGTTACTCCGGTTACCTGAGGTATCGAATCGCCACCGCGCTGCGCAAACTCACCTTTGGTCTCTCGGGCCCGGAGCCCATTTTCGTCATGGTCCGGAGCCCGGCCGAAGCCCACCGCCGCATCGATTGGGAAAGGGCGGCCCGAGACTGGTTGCCGGTCTTTTCACCCGCTATCTAACAAACAGATCAACGGTCGGCGGTGAGCGGGAGATTCTCCGCCGCCTCACGGGGCGTCCGCCCGTCGATGTCGACCAGTTGATTGGTGCGCCGCATCAATTCGACGTCGACCCGGTGGAGCAGGCGCCGCAACACCCGCGACAGCGGCAGATCCCGCGAGGCCTCGGGGCTCAGCAGAATCATGGCATCATAGGGAGGAAAAGCCTGTTTCGGATCATCCAGCACCACCAGGTCGAAGGCGCTGATCCGGCCGTCGGTGGAGAAGCCGGCGATGAGGTCAACCTGTTCGTCCCGCACGGCCTGATACATGAAAGTCGACTCCATACCCCTGGTGCGCAGGCGCTCCAGACCGTAGAGGTCGCGGACCCGGGTCCATTCGGGCCGACCGAAGAACTCGGGATCTCCACCCAGAACCAGTCCTCCCCCGCGCGCTCGCAGGTCGGCGATGGAACGGATACCGGCCTTCGCAGCCCGATCGCGGCGCATGGCGAGACAGTAGGCATTCTCGAAGCCCAGTCTCCCCAGCGCGGTGATGCCGTGCTGCTCGCGAAGATAATGGGCCACCTCGATGAACATGCCACTCCGCCCGATCACCTCCTCCTGCTCCATCACCGTCGCCCAGATGGTGCCGCTGTAATCGACGTAGAGATCGAGATGGTTGCGGCGGAGGGCATCGAAAAGGATGGTCGAACCCATGTTCCCCCGGATGGTGACCTCGGCGCCGCTGGCCCGCAGCACCCCGGAGATCCAGCGGCCCAGGATCGCCTGCTCGGTAAAACCCTTCGCGCCGATGGCGTAGGTCTTTCCGCGCAGCGGATTCTCCGCATCCTTCGAAAGGGAAGCCCGAGAGACCGGGTCGTTCGCGTCACCTTTCCCTCTCGCGACGATGGCAGCGCCGCCGCGCCCGTCAAAGGCCAGCGGAATGAGTCCGGCCCCGAGCACGAGGGCGAGCATCCCACCCGCGCCCCAGGCCAGGGCGGGACGCTGCCGCCTCGCGGCCAACTCGAAGACATGCACCACCTGGTCGAGGACGAGGGTCAGTCCCATGGCAAAAAGGCAGCCGAAATAGACCTGCGTCCAGTCCCGCAGCTGCAGACCGCTGAAAATGTAGTTGCCCAGACTGGGCGCCCCCACCGGAGTGGACAGGGTGGTGATGCCCACCACCCATACCGTGGCCGTGCGGATACCGGCGAGAATCACGGGCAGCGCCAGCGGCAATTCCACCCGCCAGAGCGATTGGTGGGGTGTCATCCCCACCCCCCGCGCCGCCTCGCGCATGGCCGGGTCGACCTCCTCCAGCCCCGTCAGGGTATTCCGGAGGATAGGCAACATGCTGTAGATCAGCAGGGCGATGAAAGCCGGTCGATATCCGATGGTGCCGCCGAGGAGAGCCACCATGATGGCGAGGAGGGCGATGCTCGGCACGGTCTGAAAAAGGCTCGCCACCGTCATCAGTGGCCCGCGCACCCTCGCATTCCGCGCGCAGAGGACACCCAGGGGAACGCTGACGAGGACTCCGGCGAGAATGGCGGGCACGGCGAGCAGCAGGTGACCGCCGAGGTAGTCGGGGAGCACGGTGAACAGTTCTTTCAACTTTTCCTTCATGGCACCGATCAATGACGGGCGGCTTCGCCGACGAGCCGGTCGAGGAGTTCGGCGTGACGTTTCGGGGTGTCCATGAGATTGACCACGTAATCGTCGGCCGGGTCCGTCAACAGTTCGTGCGGGGTGCCGATCTGGACGGTCTCGCCGGTGCGCATCACGGCGATCCGGTCGGCGAGGAGCAGGGCTTCGTTCATGTCGTGGGTCACCAGGACCGTCGTCAGATGCAGCTCTTCGTGGATCCGGCGAAATTCATCCTGGAGGCTGTCCCGGGTGATGGGATCCAGAGCGCCAAAGGCTTCGTCGAGCAGCATCAGCGACGGTTCCGCAGCGAGGCTCCGGGCGAATCCCACCCGCTGCTGTTGTCCGCCGGAAAGTTCCCCCGGGCGCCGATCGCGAAACTCATCCGGCGGCAGGTGCACCAGATCGAGCAGTTCATCGATGCGCTCGGAAATGCGGTCCTCGTCCCACCCCATGAGCCGGGGAGTGACGCCGACATTCTCCCCCACGCTCATGTGGGGAAAGAGTCCCACCTCCAGGAACATGTATCCGATCTGGCGACGAAGGGCGACGGGGTCGAAATCCATGACGTCTCGCCCATCCACGAGGAGACGCCCGGAGGTCGGTTCGATGAGACGATTGACCATCTTCAGGGTGGTGGTCTTGCCACAACCGGAGCCCCCGAGAAGGGCCACGATTTCTCCCGGCCGACCCGAGAGCTGGAAATTG
>CAZLUZ010000210.1:0-7178 GCA_964562825.1 uncultured Akkermansia sp. | reverse complement strand
CGATCGCCGCGGCGAGATCGTCGCCAAAGGTCTGGGTGATCCACTGGTCCCCAAAAAGATGCAAAGGTTCTCCGGCCTCGAGTTTTCCCAGGATTTTCTGCACCAGGTCCAAACGTATCCCTGGCTTCCTCAGGTAGGGGAAGGCGACCCGAAAGATCGTCCAGGAGTCGGCCAGTTCTTCGACCTTCTCCTCCCCGATCCGCTTGGTCTCTCCATACCACTCGACAGGTGATACGGGCGACGCCTCGTCGAGCGGTCTGTCGGACGCGCCATCGAACACGAAATCGGTAGAGCAGTAGAGCAGATGGGCCCCGCACCGATTGGCCAGTCGGACCAGATTCTCCGTGCCCTCGACATTGAGACGGTAGCATTCCCCGGACCGGTCTCCCCGCTGCACGTGGGCGGCGGACACATCGGTAAACGCCGCCAGATGAACGATGGCATCGATCCCGTCGCACCACTCTTCACCCGGCCAGGAATCGGGTCGCAATAGATCGAACCCGTCGCGACGGTTGCCGGGCAGGATGTGAAACTCTCCCCCGTGCAATTTGCAGAATCGGCTGCCGATCAATCCCCGTGACCCGGTCACCAGCACGTTCATCAGGAGGAAGCGGCGACGATTCCGCGCAGATATTCTGCGTAGGCAGTCTTGCCCAGGCTGGCCGCATGGGCCTCCAGCTCCGAGACGGAGATCCAACCCTGACCAAAGGCGATCTCCTCGAGACAGGCCACATAGAGGCCCTGTCGATGCTGCAGAGTAGCAACGAATTCGCCGGCCTCGAGCAGTGAGTCGTGGGTGCCCGTATCCAGCCAGGCGAACCCGCGCCCGAGCATCTCCACCCTGAGATCGCCACGCTCCAGGTAGGCCTGGTTCACGCTGGTGATCTCCAGCTCACCTCTCGCGGAGGGCTTCACCTGTTTCGCGATTTCCACCACATCGTTATCGTAGAAATACAGCCCCGTCACCGCGTAATTCGACCTCGGGTTTTCCGGCTTTTCCTCGATGCTCACGGCGTGCCCATCGGCATCGATCTCGACGATTCCGTAGCGTTGGGGATCCTTCACCCGATAACCGAACACCGTGGCACCCGAACTTCTGGCCGAGGAGCGGACCAGCATCTCGGTAAACCGCTGCCCGTAAAACACATTGTCGCCCAGGACCAGGGCTGCGCCGTCCTTCCCGATGAAGCGATCGCCGATGATAAACGCTTGGGCCAGTCCGTCGGGTGAGGGCTGTTCCGCGTAAGAGAACTCCAGACCAAACTGCTCTCCGGTCCCGAGAAGACGCTGGAAGCCGGGCAGATCATGGGGCGTAGATATCACCAGAATCTCCCGGATCCCGGCCAGCATCAGCACCGAGATCGGGTAGTAGATCATGGGCTTGTCATAAACGGGAAGCAGTTGTTTCGACATCCCGAGGGTGATCGGGTGCAGCCGGGTGCCCGCTCCTCCGGCGAGAACAATTCCTTTCATTGCCATTTTTCTGTTTGTTTTTCTCCGACGGTCCGGACGGGAGTCAACCGAACTGACTCAGGGGCAGACCTTTCTGGTCCTTTTCCGACAGGATCGGTGAATCACCGATGGGCCATGCGACGGCAACTTCGGGATCATTCCAGATCAGACACCCCTCGTCACCCGGGCTGTAGTAATCGGTGCACTTGTATTCGAAGTCCGCGGTATCGGAAAGAACCTGGAAACCATGAGCAAAGCCGGGTGGTATCCAGACCTGCAGCTTGTTCTCCTCCGATATCACCTGCCCGTGCCATTTTCCGAAATGGGGGGACGACGGATCGATATCCACCACCACGTCGTAGACTTCGCCCCGGACACACCGCACCAGTTTGCCCTGGGGCCGGGTTTTCTGAAAGTGAAGTCCCCGCAGGGCACCCCGCCGGGATCGGGAGTGATTGTCCTGGACGAAGGGAAGATCGATTCCAGCTTCGGCATAACGCTCTGACTGGAAGGTCTCGAGAAAAAAGCCACGGTGATCTCCAAACACCTTCGGTTCGATGAGGAGGACTCCCGGGAGGTTGGATTCGATGATTTGCATGGTGCTATCGGTTTGCCGCCGCGGCTACGGCTTCGACGATTCTCTGTTGCTCTGCGGCGCCCAAATAGGGACTCATGGGGAGGCTGAGTCCGTGATCGGCCACCCTCTCCGCGACGGGGAAATCGCCGACCCGGTACCCCAGCCCGGAGAAGACTGGCTGGAGGTGGAGAGGCACCGCATAGTAGGAGACACTGGGAATGCCTCGCCCGGCCAATTCGCCGCGGATCTTCTCACGGTCGTCGCAGAGGATGGTGTATTGGGCGAACACACTCGTACATCCTTCGGCGACGATGGGAATCTCGATTCCGGGGATGCCGGCCAGACCCTCGTCGTACCGTCGCGCCACCGCCTCCCTCAGCCCGATCTCTTCGGGAAATATCTCGAGCTTGGCCAACAGGACCGCCGCCTGAATCGTGTTGAGCCTCGCGTTCATCCCCAGAACGGGGTGATGGTTCCGGCTCATCTGACCGTGGACCCGAATCATCCGGGCCTTTTCTGCCAGTTCGGGGTCATCGGTAAACACCGCCCCCCCCTCTCCGTAACCACCTAGCGGTTTGGAGGGGAAAAACGAGGTTGTCCCCACCAGCGACAGCGCTCCGGATTTCCTGCCGTGGTACGTCGCCCCGAGGCTCTGGGCCGCATCCTCGATCACCGGTATATCTCCGTGCTGCAGCGCGATCTGGTTGATGCGATTCATGTCCGCCGTCTGGCCGTAAATGCCCACCGGAATGATGGCACGGGTTTTCGGAGTGATCGCCTCACGAAGGCTATCCGGGTTCATGTTCCACGTCTTCTCGTCGATGTCGACAAAGACCGGATCGGCCCCCACCAAGGCGATGACTTCGGCCGTGGAAATCCAGGTGTAGGGCACCGTGATCACCTCGTCCCCCGGGCCGATGCCCAGGGCCATCAGGGCGATAAGCAGAGCATCTGTCCCTGACGAGACCGCGACAGCATGCTTCACCCCCACCCATTCCTTCAGGCGATCCTCCAACTCGAACACCTCGGGTCCGAGGATATATTGCCCGTGATCCAGGACGCACCGAATGCGGGACTCGAGGTCGTCCCGAATTCGCTTCTGCTGGGTTTTCAGGTCGATAAAATCCATGCGTCGAAGCTATCCCTTGAAAACGAAAAACTTGCGGAAGGCGTAGTTCACCAGGGCAGAGACCACGATGAGGGTGATCGCGGCACCCCAGCTATCCACTCCGGTCCGGCGCGCCACGATTCCCATCACCAGCCCGGCGAAAAAACCGATCGAGGCGAAGGCGGTAAAGAGGAGGAAGGCAATCCAATCCTTGTGCCGGCCCGACTCGAAGACGAACTTGATGTTCAACGCATAGCAGACAATGTCCGACGCGACGAAACCGATCAGGCTGCTGAGGGCAAAGTTGATGATGATGCGGTCCATGCTCAGCTCCAGAGGGATCGCCACCGAATTGAAATGGGGCAAAATGGTGAACCCGAGCACGATGAAAACGACCTGCTGAACCACGGTGGCGATTCCGCCGCAGACCCCGTACTTCACGAATTGAATCAAAGGATGCTTGTTGCGGGCGGAACTGAATTCCTTCCACACTGTGCCCGCGGGATTGTTTCGGGTAAAATCGACACCCCGTTGCAGCTCCGAAACCAGTTTCACAATTCGAGTCTTGATGCTTCTAACGAACTTTCCACTCACCGCTGGCGCCTTCGCCCTTCCCGATCGCGTAAACCTGGAAACCGATCGCTTTTGCCTCTTTCCAATCCACGACATTTCTGCCATCGAACAGGCAGGCCGGCTTGACCATCGCCTGGAATACTTCCCGATAGTCGAGACTACGAAATTCGTCCCATTCCGTCAGAATCGCCAGGGCATGTGCTCCTTCTCCCGCAAGGTAGGGTGAATCCGCGGCGACGATCTCGCCCCGCTCGGCCCGTTGCCTTGCATCTGAGATGCCGGCGTTCTCCAGGGCCGTGATCATCTGTTCGAGGTCGACCTTCGGATCATAGATCGATAGGTGAGCCCGTTCCTGGAGGAGATCTCGACAGACGTAGATTGCGGCGGACTCTCGGGTATCGTTGGTATCCTTCTTGAAGGCGAATCCCAGGATACCGATCTTTTTCTCCGCGATGGTGTTGAAAAGCGTCTTCACGATCCGGTGGGCGAATCTCCTTTTCTGCCAGTCGTTCAACTCGATGACCGCTCTCCAGTAGGAGGCTACCTCCGGCAATCCGAAGTAGTCGCACAGGTAGGCCAGGTTGAGGATATCTTTTTGAAAACAAGAACCGCCGAATCCGACGGAAGCTCTGAGAAATTTCGGACCGATCCGGCTGTCCGTCCCAATCGCCCGTGCCACCTCGTCGACGTCGGCCCCTGTTTCCTCGCAGAGAGCGGATATCGAATTGATCGAGGACACCCGTTGAGCCAGAAAGGCGTTCGCGGTGAGCTTCGACAACTCCGAGGACCAGAGGTTGGTCGTCAGGATCTTTTCCCGCGTCACCCAGCGGGCATAGACCGAAACCAGGGTCTGCACCGCCCCGGGATCCTCTCCCCCGATCAGGACGCGGTCGGGGTCTTCCAGATCCTTGATGGCCGTTCCCTCGGCGAGGAATTCAGGATTCGAGAGCACCTTGACGCGATCGGCCTTTCCGTTGGCGAGCAGGACACTCTTGATCATGGCCGCGGTACGGATGGGGACCGTCGATTTCTCGACGACGATGGTATCCTTCTCCACCAACCTGGCGATCTGCCGGACGCACTTTTCCACCCAGCGCAGGTCGGCGGCCTGACCTTTTCCTGAACCATAGGTCTTGGTCGGCGTGTTCACCGAGATGAAGATCATGTCCGCTTCCCGAATCGCCTCGTCCACCCCGGTGGTGAAAAATAGATTCCGGCCCCGACACTCCGCCACCACGGCGTCCAACCCGGGTTCGAACACCGGCAATCGGGTGAGGTCCTCGCTGTTCCATCCTCGGATTCGAGCCTCGTTGATGTCGACGACCGTGACCTGTATATCCGGGCACTTCCGTGCGATCATGGCCATGGTCGGCCCCCCCACATATCCAGCACCGATGCACGTGATCCTCATTCTCGCGTTTGATTTTGAAATCTTTCCCACCCACCGGGGTCAGATGCACTCCGCCCGAATCAGTCGCTCGAAATAGGGGATGGTCCGCTTCAGCCCCTCTTCCAGGTGTACCTCGGGCTGCCAGTCCAACTCGGCCCGGGCCAGAGAGATATCCGGCTGGCGCTGTTTCGGATCGTCCTTCGGCAGGGGCTGAAAGACGATCTCCGAGCGGCTCCCGGTGATCTGGAGGATCTTCTCGGCCAGTTCGAGCATGGTGAACTCCCCCGGATTCCCGGCGTTCACCGGCCCGGTGAAGCCCTCTTTGTCCATGAGTTTCTCGAAAGCGCGGATGAGATCGCTGACATAGCAGAAAGAGCGGGTTTGTTTGCCGTCACCGTAAATTGTGATGGGTTCGCCCCTCAGGGCCTGACAGATAAAATTCGAGACGACCCGACCGTCTTTCGGACTCATCCGGGGGCCGTAGGTATTGAAAATCCGGATCACCCGAATATCCACTCCGTTCTGCCGGTGGTAATCAAAGAAGAGCGTCTCGGCACAGCGTTTTCCCTCGTCGTAACAGGAGCGGATGCCGATCGGATTGACGTTGCCCCAGTAGGACTCCTTCTGCGGGTGATGGCCCTCCACGGGATCTCCGTAGACCTCCGAAGTCGAGGCCAGAAAGACGCGTGCCTTGATACGCTTGGCCAGGCCCAGCACATTGATTGAACCCATCACGGACGTCTTGATGGTCTTGATCGGATTGTACTGGTAATGGATGGGAGAGGCCGGACAGGCGAGGTGGAAAATGCGGTCGACCTCGACCTTGAAGGGGTCGATCACGTCCCACCTCAGATGCTCGAATGAAGGATTGCCGACCAGGTGAGCCACATTGTTTTTCGAGCCGGTGAAGTAATTGTCGAGGCAGATCACATCGTGTCCTTTCTCGATGAGAGCATCGCAGAGGTGGGAACCGAGGAATCCCGCCCCGCCGGTAATGAGGTAGCGCATCGTGGTGTTAGCTGGTCAAAAATTTCTTGATGAGGGGGATCGCTTTCCTGCCGCGATTCTGCCATTTTCTCAAAGCCTCGAGGCGGCGAACGGCCTCCACTGATTCCCTTTCGCCAGAATCCCTGGCGTAATCGATCATCCGCATGAGGCGGTTTTCGCCATTGGTCAACCTCGGTTCCAGGCGCTCCGTGAAAAAGTGGTTCACGATGCGGGACACCTGCAGGTCGGCGACATAGTGATCCCTCCGATCGCCGGGCACATCGACGGGCACGATCGCACCCAGGCCCTTCAGCGTGCTCAATCCCTGACTTACGCTGCCCTTGCTAATCTCCAGCCGGGTGACGAAGTGATCCATGGCCAGAGGTTCCTCCGAGACGAAAACCAGACCGTAGAGCTGGCCGACGGACTTGGGGAGCCCGAAGATCTGGACGAACGACACGAAATAATCGATCGATTCTTCCTCCAATCTGGAGAGGGAACTAACCATGCATGCTGCCGCCACTGGTCAATCCGGCAGTTTCCCCAGAAAAACCCAATGATTTTCGCTTCAAATCGGAAGAAAAGTCACCAATTGACTCTCCGGGCAAGCCATAAGCGACGGAGCAAAATTGTTCAAATTAAAATAAACAAAATTTTATACTCGTCGGGGGGGGGTGCCCTTGGGCCAAAAATCTGATCTGGCCCATCTGGAAGGTTGCCGGAGACTTAATTTCCCCGGTTCTGATAAACGTGCCCGGACCGGACGGTGCCCTCCTTGACGTGAAAAATCATCACAGGACTGGATACTTCATCCCTGGTGGTCGCCTTTCCTTCGCTTCGGTAGATGAAGGTATCGTTGACCGCGCGGTAGACGACCTGCTGCCGCCAGAGCGCTCTAGGCCGGCCTGCGTCGTCGACTCGGTAGGGCCGGACCTGGCGGAAGAAGACACCGGACTGCGGACCGCGTCCGGCCTGAGAGGAGAGAGTCTGCCGATCCTGGGCAGATGCGAGGTTGGCGAATCCCAGGGGCAGGACGAGGACGGCGGCGAGGAGGAGGTGAAGACAGCGGTTCATGGAAGGATGATGAAAAA
>CAZLUZ010000209.1:3317-7192 GCA_964562825.1 uncultured Akkermansia sp. | reverse complement strand
ATTTTCACTTAGAAACTTTCCGATTTTGTTAGATTCACGCTGAAGCAGTACAGGGGGGGCTTCAGAACGGAAAGAATTGCCCGGTCCCGAAATGCTTTCAGTTTCCTGCTGGGCGCCTTTTGTCTTTTTGGATCGGGAGCATCCAGGTAGCGTTTCACTTGTACATCACTGAGTGCGGGCGTCTGAATCGATTTTGCCCTCGGCCGTGAAACACCGCTCACCGGATTCTGGTTGAACGCATTGGCTTCGCAAAGGCTGCAAAAAAATGGAGGTGAGGGGAGTCGAACCCCTGTCCTAGTAACCGTCCCGACAAGCGTCTACATGCTTAGCCCAGTCTTTTGCTTTAGGGGAGCCGCCTTCGACGGGCAGAATGCGGACACCCCGATTGCCCTGTAACCTCTCGTCTCGTCGGCCGGACACCCGCCGAAAGACCAGCCTGCCAAAAGATCGCGGCTCAACTCAGCAGGCGTCGGCCGAGCCACGGGCAACTCAATTAGGCTGCCAATGCAAGTTCAGGTTCGTTGTTTGCAGTTATTGGATTAGATCGGCTTTTTACGAGGCCAACCGATCAACCTCGGCATGCAGCCTATCCTTCAAATCACCAGTCGAAACCAGTACACCCCCGGATAAGTCGCAACCTCATTCTATCCCCTTCCAGGCCTAACGCAAGCCAGTGATCTCAGTGATCAGTGACCATGACCAGTAATCAGTAATCAGTAATCAGTTTTCAGTGATCAGACTTTTAGTGATCCGTTTTTCAGTCGCCAGAGGGAGGAGAGCCCGCCGGCTGTGGGGACAGCCGGCGGGCGAGAAAGGCGGAAAAGTTTCGCCGACCCGAACCTCAGTCCCGCGCCATGAAAATGCGCAGGATGTACCAGAAGAGCATCGCGATGCTGCCGAAAAGCGACAACGCCGCCGCCACATGCTGGCCGGTATGGTAGTGGTGAATGATGTTGGAAGTGTTGTAGAGAATAGAAATCGAGGCAAACAACACCATCGCCGCCGAAAACCAGATGCCCAGGGAAAACCCGAAAATCGCCCCCGCAATGATCGCTCCCAGCGCGACGAATCCGCCAATCATGAGGAAACTGCGGAAAAAGGAAAAATCGGCCCGGGTGAAAAAGGCTATCATGGTCAGACCCACAAACACCGCCCCGGTGCAAAATCCCGCTTTGAGGATCAACTCGTTGTCGCCCGTCATCTGCCGGGCCATCCACAGGATCGGCACGAAAAGCACCGCCCAGGCCGCCGTGTAAAGCGCCAGCCCGAGATACTGCATCCCCTGCGAGTTCGGCGAACTGGCGAAGTTGGTCGCCATCCACGAAACCACCATGAACCCTCCCAGGATGAGCAGCCACGACATCCCGCCAAACCCAAAGATGGTGCGGGCGATCGTCTCGGCGATCCCGGAGGTGAACAACAGCGTCTCCAGACCGATCAAGGCCAAAATAGCGGCGGCGAGGTGGGCGTAGGTGCGGCGGATAAAAGAGGCGCGTTCCGAAGCTTCGGCCTGTGCCACCGGATAAGGGGTTCCGTAAGTCGTGCTCATAGATTTTGTCGGGTGTGCGACGGCGAGAAGGTATCCGATCCGCGCCGGGTCTCAAACGAAATCGGACGGCGCCAACCGGCGCTGCCTCACCGCCTCGTAAAGACAGACGGCCGCCGCGTTCGAAACATTCAAACAAGCCACCCCTCCGAGCATGGGAATGACGATGAGATCATCGCAATTCTCCATGGTCAATCGCCGCAGCCCTTTCTCCTCGGCTCCCATGACCAGGGCAAGTGGCCCGGACAGATCGGTCTCGTAGAGATCCTGCCCCGCCTGATCGGCGGTTCCCACACAGCGCATGCCGCACTCCTCGCGGATGGTCTGGAGAAATCGGGCCATGTTGCCGATGCCCACCACCGGCACCGAGGATGCCGCTCCACAGGCCACGCGGACCACCGTCTCCGTGACCGGAGCCGATTTGTGACGGGGAATCACCACCGCCAAGGCCCCCGCCCCGTCGGCCGACCGCAGGCAGGCCCCGAGATTGTGCGGATCCTGCACCCCGTCGAGCACGAGAAGGAGAGGATCCGTCTCCCGCCCAAGTCGGTCGAGGAGCCCCTCCTCGGTGAGCCGGGCTATCCCGGTGGGGGCCTCGGAGTGCACGTTGGCCCGGGCCCCTCCGGCCCGGCGCGTCGTTCGTTTTCTCGCCATGCGAGACCGACTCTACGAGATGGTCGAGCAATCCTGAAACGAAAAATCTCCGGGATTTGCCGACATCGGCACCGCGACCCCGACCCCGACGAGCCGCTGTCCGGCCCCCATTACCCTGACCACCCGCTGCCTCAGCCGGGGGTTGCCTCCCGGTTTTTCTTCTTCGCCTGGTAGTAGGCCTGCATCCCGGAGAACACATGGAACAGCCAGCCCAGCGTTCCGCCCGACCCGATCCAGAGTCCCGGGGTGATGAGAAACCAGAGAATGCCCCAGAGAAACCTCCCGTTGTAAAACTGCCCGAGGCCGGGCAACAGGACGCTGAGCACCGCGGCCAGCCCCTCGTTCTTTGGCAGGCTCATCCGGCCGCCGCCGGTCTCGGCCGCCGTCGCCGTCAAGTGGTCCCGAGACTCGATCCACTCGCCATCCACTCGCACCGGCGCCGCAGCGGGCTCGATGCGGTTGTCGTTTTCCAGAAGTCCGTTTTCCTGTTTCATGCGGCACCAGTCTAGGAGGAGGCACCACCCCTATCGCCTACAAAGCGACTGAAGCTTTGTAACGAAAGCGCCGAGGTGCACCGAACCGCCCCAGCGCGTAACCTCGGGACACATGGACGCGAGACAGGCCCTCTCCCAAGCCCGGCTTTACGGGATCCTCGACCTCGGTTACGTCGAGCCGGACGAGCTCGCCGACATGGCCCGGCGCATGCTCGCCGGCGGCGTCGACCTCCTCCAACTCCGGGCCAAACGACACAGCCCGGATGAGGTGGTGCGCTGGGCCGACGCGCTGCTTCCGCTCTGCCGGGAGGCCGGGACGCCCCTCATCATCAATGACCACCCCGAGGTCGCCGCCCGGACCGATGCCGACGGGGTTCACGTGGGTCAGGATGATCCCATCACGCCGGAGGTTCGCGAGGTCGTCGGCACCCGGGCCCTGGTGGGCCGGTCCACCCACAGCCTCGACCAGGCCGCCCTGGCCGCCGCCGATCCCGGGGTGGACTACATCGGATTCGGGCCCCTCTTTTCCACCCCGACCAAGCCCGATTACCCCCCCATCGGCCTCGCCGAGATCGCCGCCGTTCACCGGGATCACCCCGGGTTGCCCATCTTCTGCATCGGAGGCGTCAAGCTGGAGAACCTGGACGAAGTGCTCCGGGCAGGGGCGCGCCGGGTCGTGATCGTGTCGGGTATCCTGCAGGCCGCCGATGTGGAGGCCTACGTCCGCGAGGCGAAAAACCTTCTCGGTTGAAATCCCGCCGCCCCGGTGTCCTGTTCCCCTTCCAAAGAGTGATGGTTGAAAAAGAAATCGATTTGATAGGCATCGGATCTCCGGTGGTGGACATGGTGGCCCACGTGGAGGATCACTTCGTGGATTCTCTCGACGGCGGCAAAGGGGGAATGCAGTTGGTCGATGCCCTGCACCTCGAAGATTTGATCGCCTCACTCGACCGCGAACCCAGCATCGCCCCCGGGGGCAGCGCGGGCAACACGGTCTACGCCGCCGCCCGGATCGGATCGCGCGTCTCTTTCATCGGCAAACTGGGCGACTGCGAGGCGGCGACCTTCTACCGCGAACGCTTCCTCGGGATCGGCGCCGATACCTCGCGTTTCAAGGTGGGCAACATCCCCAACGCCCGCTGTCTTTCCCTGGTCACCTCCGATTCGCAGCGGACCATGCC
>CAZLUZ010000209.1:0-3307 GCA_964562825.1 uncultured Akkermansia sp. | reverse complement strand
CGACCTGGGCGCCGCGATGTCTCTCTCGCCCGACGAGATCGAGGAGAGCGATTTCGCCGACGCCCGGCACGTGCACATGGAGGGCTACCTGGCCTTCAACCGCGATCTCATGGAAAAGATCCTGGTCTGCGCGAAAAACGCCGGGTGCACCACCAGCTTCGACCTCGCCTCCTTCGAGGTGGTCAAGGCCTCGGGCGATATCCTGGATGGCTGGCTCAGCGAATACATCGACATCGTCTTCGCCAACGAGGACGAGGCCAGCGCCTATTTCCCGGGCCTGGGCGATGACTACGCTCGAATGGCGCGGGAGTTCGCCGGGCGCTGCCACATCGCGGCGGTGAAACTCGGGGAGAAAGGTTCCCTGATCGCGAATGGAGACGACATGGAGACGGTCGAAGCCATCCCCGTGGAGCGCCTCGTCGACACCACCGGCGCGGGAGACTACTGGGCCGGAGGCTTTCTCCACGCCTGGCTCAATGGTCTGAACCTGCGGGACTGCGGGCGCTTCGGGTCGCTGCTCGGTGCCGAGGTCGTCCAGGTATCGGGTGCCGCGCTGGCGGAAGACCGCTGGCAGTCCCTCCGGGAGGAGCTGCTCGCCCACGTGGCCGCGAGCAGGAAACCGGTGACGTCGGCGACGAATCAGGAAGAGAAATAGGGCAGACCGGCCGCCGTCTTTGCCACCTCTTCCTTCCCCTCGAGCAACTCGCCGATGGGGTCCCAGCGCGCTGAGAGCAACCCGTCCCGAGCCGAGTCGGGCAGGTGCACGGGGCAGTTCTTGTCCCCGTAAAAGATGCGGCATTTCTCGACATCCACCGTGATCTCCAGGGAGGGGTCCGCCTTCACCGCCGCCACCAGTTCGTCGATGTCCTCCGCCGTGGCCGCCACGCAGGGAATCCCCAGGGTGCAGCAGTTTCCGAAAAAGATCTCGGCGAAGCTCTGCGCGATGATGGCGCGATAGCCCGCCCGGTAGATGGCCTGGGGAGCGTGCTCCCGGGAACTGCCGCAGCCGAAGTTGCTCCCCGAGATCATGATGCTGGCCCCGGCAAAGCGCTCGTCGTTGAGAGGATGATCCGTCTTCGCCCCCTCGGCATCGTGGCGCACATCGTAGAAAAGGAATTCACCCAGCCCGTCAAAAGTGACGCATTTCATGAAGCGAGCCGGAATGATCCGGTCGGTATCGATATCGGACCCGGGCACGTGAACGCCCCGGCCCGACACTGCGGTGATGCTCTCCAATGCCATCTTTCTCCCTCCCCCACATTCCACCAAACTCAAGGAAAAACCTAACGGAGGACCGGCTTTCCCCATGCTCCCGGGACCGGGATCGCTGCGAGAACGGCACCCCTCCCCCACTCCGCTCGATCCGCTTCGCGGTTGTCCGCCGCCCCCATTCGTGTCATGATGCGGCATGGCGTTCCCGCATCCCCCCGCCTCACTCCCGCCCTGGACCATCGCGGCGGCTCTCGTTCTCGGCTTCCTCCCTTTTCCCGCCCGGGCCGAACTCCCCAAAGCCGAGCCCGGCGCCGATCGGAACCGCCAGACCGTGACCTTCTATACCCTCGATTCCGGCGATTGGTCCCGGGGCAAACGACCCACCACCAGCGATGTGGTGCTCCCGAATCTGAACGAGATTCTCGCTCCGGTTCCGCCCCCCGCGGCGAAGCAATCGCCGAGCCCGGCGAAAAAGGCATCCCAGCAACCCACCCCCTCGCCAGCCGCACACCCTACAGCTCCACCGGCGGCAGCGGCAGCCGAGGCTCCGCGAACCGACGGATCCGCCTCGCCCCGTTTCGGCTTCGGCTCGCCGCAAGCCGGCGAAGCACCGACGGATCCCTGGGAGCCGGTCGACCCCCTGACCTCCCCGTTTCCCGAGGAATCTGCGGAGGACGCGGGAAAAGGACGTCCTGATGCAGCAGCTCCCGCCGCGAGCCCCTCGCCCGTGCCGGTTCCGCCGAGTGCCCTGGTGGTTCCGACAGCGGAGCCGAGCGTGATCTTCACTCCCCCCTTCTTTCCCCGGACCTTCCACTACGTCACCCCGTGCTTTCCCCATCCCATCGTGCCCTACCACGGCCTGGCTCCGGTCTTGCCTTGGTCCTATCGCGGGTACGGGATTGCCCCGGGCGCCACGGTTTGGAGCGGAGCCTCTCTCCGGCGCGGCGGGTCGTGTTCCGGCCTGCGGTCGAGGGCGGTTACCTTCCGTTTCTCCTTCTGATCCGCTCCGGGCGATGCCGTATCCCGAACCGATCCGGGTCCTCTCGGACCTGCACCTGGCTCACGCTGCCTGCCGGATCGACGATCCCCGCGCTCTGAAGCCCCTCCTCGACGGCGCCGGAACCGTGATCTTCAACGGCGACACCTGCGAATTGCGCTCCAGCGCCCTGCGCGAGCGGGCGGAGGCGAAACGGGAGGACCTCCTCGCCGTCCTGCATGAAGTCGGAGCGCAGGGAGTTTTCCTCCGGGGAAACCACGACCCCTTTGTCTCCGATCTCGAATTCTGGGAGGACGCGTCCGGCGGAGTGCTCGTCATCCATGGCGATTGTCTGTTCCCCTCAATCTCGCCGTGGAACCCGAAGACCTGGGCCCTCAAATCCGCCTTCCGCGAGGTCCGCGAACGGTACCCCGAGGAAAGGCTGCGTCACGACCTCGACACCCTGGTGGACTACACCCAGGCATGCCGGATGCTCTGCTTCGGCGACGAGTCCACCCCGCTCTCTCCGCCATTTCGCCGACTGCGTTCCGTATTGAGAATTGTGAGTCGTCCCCGCCGGATTCTCGAGATTCTGCGTTGCTGGGGAGAGCTGGGGGGCCGGTTGCGCCGCTTCCACCGCAACCTGTGCCCGGAGAAACGTCTCGTTCTGGTGGGGCACACCCACCGCCCCGGCATCATCCGACTGGGCGGGGATGCCACCGCGGTGAACACCGGGGGATTTCTCTCCGTGGGCGGCGCCTGGACGGTCGACCTGATCGATGGCCTCGCCCGGGTGAGAAGGATCGACGAACCGGCGGGCGGATTTCGCCGGGGACCCGTGCTGCGCGAAATCCCGCTCGGAGGCGGGTGAAGATCGCTACGCCGAATGCGCCTCCGCCGGGGGATTTTCCGGAGTCGCGGCCGCGGTCGCGGCGTTCACCACCAGCGGTTCCGAGGATTCGTCGAAGGTGCCGTAGGAAGCCAACCCGGTGAAAGCCTCGATGGAGACGATGCGATAGATCTGGTTGCCGCCGCGGACGTCGGGCAGGGCCACCTCGTCCCCCACCTTGCGATCGAGCATGATGGAGCCGCGCTCGGAGAGATAGGCGATGATTCCCT
>CAZLUZ010000208.1:4766-7229 GCA_964562825.1 uncultured Akkermansia sp. | reverse complement strand
CGTTTTCCTCTGCACGGACGGCGTATGGGCGGCTCAGAGGGAAGCCGCCGGCGCCATTGACGAGGGGGACCCATTCAAACCTCTGGCCGAGTTGGTGACCAACTTCCTCGCTGCGGGCGGCAAGGTCGCCGCATGCGCGCCCTGCTGCAAAAAGCGGGGCATCGAGGAGGGTGACCTTTTCGACGGGGTGCAGGTTGCCGGCGGAGCCTTCCTCGTTGAGTGGATGTCCAAAGGAGCGCCGACGATCAGCTACTAGTCCCTCCATGCCCGATTTCGCCGCACCCGAAGCCGACTGTGTCTTTGACGGCGGCGACATGGATTGCGGGTCCGGCCTGATCCTGTTGCTGCGGCAGCAATTGCTGCAAACCCCGGAGGGCGGGATCCTCGAAATGCGCAGCTCCGAACCCACTGTCGAGGACGAGCTGCCGCCCTGGTGCCGCATGGTGGGGCATGAGTATCTCGGTACGGTCGAAGATCACCCCGGACACTGGCGGCACTTCCTGCGCCGGCTCGCGGACGAGTCGAGCCAGTTCGCGGAAGACAAACAAAAGGCGCGCGACTACGAATGGCGTGTCCGGGTGCGCTCGACCGGCAACCGTGCCGCTACTGCCTACGCCCGCAATTTTTCGTTTACCCTGGGCCAGCCGGCGAGCTTCAATGAGAGCGACGACCATCCGTCCGCGCTCGAGCACGTTCTCGCCGCCCTGGCCGCCGACTTGGTCAATGGCTTCGCCACGCATTGTCATCAGGCCGGCCTGGAGATCGACGACCTGGAGTGCACCGTGAAAGGACGGCTTCACGATGTCCTCGCCCATGTAGGGCTCAGTGACGGCGACCCTTCCTTCTCGGCCATCGACTTGTCCCTCTTTGCGACCTCGCCGGAAAAGGGCGCCTTGCTTCGTGAAGCCTGGGAAACCGTCCGCGGGCGTTCCCCGCTGCTCCAAACGCTCGCAAAGTGTTGTGACATCAACGATCGCTTCGTCGTGATGTGAGCCCCTGACCCATTTGCCCTCCATGGAATCAGCCCTTCCCCATTTCCCCGTCACGCAGGTCGGCAGTTGGCCGCGTTCCGAACCTATGCTCGATGCCCTCCGGGCCCGCCGCCTCGGCAGGATGGACCGCGCCGAGTTCGACGCCGTCGTAGCCGATGAGACCGCCCGTTGCGTCGCCGCTCAGGAACGCGCCGGGGTCGATGTCGTCGTCTCCGGCGAACTCGGCCGCGACAATTTCTATTCGTTCATCACCGAAAAGGGGGACGGCACCCGGCTGATGTCGCTCGCGGAGATGCTGGACACGGTAGAGAACAAAGCGGCCTTTGAGGAGATGCTGGAAACCCTCGATGTTCCGGCCTCGGCCATCCGCAACCCGACTTGCATCGGCAAGATCTCCCGGCGCGAAGCGCTTGCGGTCGACGAATTGAAGCTCGTCCGCCGTCTCACCGACAAACCCGTCAAGATCACCCTGCCGGGCCCCTACCTGCTAACCCGGGCGATGTGGGTCGCCGACTTCAGCAGGGGCGAGGCTTACGAGGACAAGCCCGACATGGCGGCCGACGTGGTCAAGATTCTGCGGGAAGAGCTCGCGGAACTCGAGGAGGAAGGTGCCGAATTCGTCCAGTTCGATGAACCGGTTTTGACCGAGATCGTCCATTCCGGCGAGACCAAGCGCAGGACCTTCATGTGAGCGACCCTTGCAACCCGCCGTGATGCGGGTTCCGAACTGGAATACGCCGCCGAGCTGCTCAACTCGGTGATCGAAGGATTCACCGAAACCTTACGCCTCGGACTGCACGTCTGCCGCGGCAACTGGAGCACCCGCGAGGACGTGTTGATCACCGGTGATTACGCACCCCTGGCCCCTTGTTTTTCGTCGATGAAAGTGGGTCAGTTCGTTCTGGAGTATTGCACGCCGCGCGCCGGCGAACTGCGGGCCATCGGTCCGGTGCTTGGTGCCGGACGCGAACTCAGCTTGGGTGTGGTCAATCCGCGAACGACCACCGCCGAGGATCCGGCGACCATCGTCGACCGGGTGGAGGAGGCACTCGAATGGTGGTCCTCCGACCGCATCTTCTTGAATCCGGACTGTGGTTTTGCCTGCTTTGCCAATCGGGGTGTCAACGTAGAGGAAATCGCGGAAGCCAAGCTTGCCTCGATGGTCGCCGCCGCCCGGATGTTGCGGGAACGGCACGCGTGACCAGGGCATTGCCTGTAACCGCGCTCGCCAGAGCGTGGACCCTCCCGCAACGCCCACCTTCTGGCGAAGGCGGCTACATTTCCTACCCGCGCTCGCCAGAGTGGGGACCCACCCGCAACTCCAACCTTCTGGCGAAGGCGGCTACATTTCCCACCCGCGCTCGCCAGAGCGTGGACCGATGGGCGAATGACTTCCGGTGCAGGAATCTCCTGTAGCCGCGCTCGCCAGAGCGTGGACCCTCCCGCAACGCCCACCTTCTGGCGAAGGCGG
>CAZLUZ010000208.1:0-4666 GCA_964562825.1 uncultured Akkermansia sp. | reverse complement strand
TTCTGGCGAAGGCGGCTACGTTTCCCACCCGCGCTCGCCAGAGCGTGGACCCTCCCGCAACGCCCACCTTCTGGCGAAGGCGGCTACGTTTCCCACCCGCGCTCGCCAGAGCGTGGACCCTCCCGCAACGCCCACTTTCTGGCGAAGGCGGCTACGTTTCCCACCCGCGCTCGCCAGAGCGTGGACCCACTTGCGATTGGCATCTGGTGCAGGAATCTCTGTAGCCGCGCTCGCCAGAGCGTGGACCGATTGGCGAATGGCTTCCGGTGTAGGAATCTTCTGTAGCCGCGCTCGCCAGAGCGTGGACCACCTCGCAATGAACCACCTTCTCACGAAGTCATTTCCTGTACCCGCGCTCGCCAGAGCTTGGGCCCTCCCGCCACGAACCACCTTCTTGGGGAGGTTCCACCAATCGATAGGTGACCTGTTGCATCACCGAATCGATCACAAGAACGGCGGACCGCTTTTCCAATCGTAGCACGATAATGAAAACTTGACCGAAGGAACGGATGAGACGACCCGGATTTCACAAATGAACGCAGGGCACACCCCCACCCCCCGGACAGCTTCCTCGAACGAAGCGAAGATCACGATTGCCGCGTTGATCTGATTTTTCCTCGCTCTGCTGTGGTTTGTAATCCAATTCGCCCTCTGCGAAGGCCTCTATCGGATCAGTGATGTCGTTTACCCCAGCAACGAAGAACTCGGTGACCAATTGATTTCCCTATCGGACACGGTCGCCTGGCCCGCGGGAATCCTCTATGATAAAACTCTTTCCGTTCACGTGGAGTCCGGTTACAACCGGGCCATGGGGGACCCCAAAGTGGACCAGGCCGTGAAGGAGAAGCAGGCAAACCTCGCCAAAGCATACGACGGAGACTTCGCAGACTTCGACTTTCACTTCGACATCTCGGAAACTCTCGAGAGCTACCCCGACTACGCAGCGATCGATTTCTTGAGCACGACGACGGAGTACGCAATCTACGTCGGTGTTTGCCTGGCATGGGCTATGGCGATCGGTGTCCTCGATTTCATCACCACCGTCCTCGTCATCACGGAAAAAAGAGAGAAAGGCTCCGTCACCTGAGAGCTCCTACGCCCCGCTTGGTGGAGCGAAAAAGCCATTCGGTGATTTTCCCCTCGAAAAAACAACTTCACCCCCATCGGATGTCTTGACTTCGAGCCTGTAATCTGTCGAAATCAAGGCATGGAACCAAGATTTGAATCCTTTCTTCTCTTGGCCCCCATCGCTCCCGCCGGTCGCAAGCCGCTTGGTTTGCCCTCTTTGGATAGGAATTGCCTGCCCATCCAATCATCCCAGGCTTCTTTATCATGAAGGCTATCCTGATCCTGCTGGTCAGCTATCTTTCGGCGAGCCTGACTCTCCTGGGGTTCGCTGTCGCCTACTCCTTACCTGCGGTCCGCGAGAGAATCATCAGCGAAGATCCCCTGCGGCGCCTCGGCAATCCCAAACTTTTCCTCTCGATCGCCTGGAACTCCGCGATCTCGACCATCACCATCCTGGTCCTTCTCTTCGGATTCGGCCGGTTCATCTTTTATGACCGCCCCATCCTGTTCTGGAGGCACCTCGCCGAGGCAGCGGCGTTATTCGTGATTTACGATTTTTCCTACTACTTCGCGCACCGCTACCTTTTCCATGGCAGGACACCGCTGCGCAGAGTCCACGCCGTGCATCACTCGGTGGGCCATCCTCACGCCATCGACAGTCTCATGCTCCACCCCCTGGAAAACGTGATCGGACTTTTCCTCTTCTTCGCCTCGGCGGCCATCCTCGGCGGCGTCCACTTCTACGTTCTCCTGGTCCTCTTTGCCGGCTACACCACCTTCAACATCGTCATCCACGGAGGAGTTGCCTTTTCCCGCTTTCCTCTCTCCCTGCTCGGCCTCTGCGCCGTCCGCCACGACCTTCACCACCAAGCCATGAACCGGGGAAACTATTCCGCCCTGACCCCGCTACCCGATATGGTGTTCCGCACCGTCGAAAAAAGAGGATGACCACCCTCATCACCGGAGCGGGCGGCTTCGTCGGGCCGCACCTCGCCGCGGCTCTACTCCGTCGGGGCGACCGGATCATCGGTATCGATATCGCCGATTCCCGGTGCTCCGATAAAGTCGAATTCCACCGCATCGATATCACGGATCCTTCCGCTCTTCGCCGGGTCTGCCGGAAGGTCGATTCCGTGATTCACACCGCCTCGGTGATCCACACCGGTCGAAACCGAAAACGGGAACTCTGGAGAGTCAACTTCGACGGGACCCGTTATCTTCTCGACACCGCCCTTGCCGCGGGAGTCGCCCGATTCACCTACCTCAGTTCAGCCAGCGTGGTTTACGACGGGGGTAGCCTGGAGAACGCCGACGAGTCTTTTCCCTACGCCAATCAGCCCGAGGCCACCTATGCCGCGAGCAAGATCGCGGCCGAACAGGCCGTCCTCGCCGCCAACGGGCAAAACGATATGGCGACCTGCGCCATTCGCCCCCACGTAGTTTTCGGCCCCGGAGACCAACGATTCCTCCCCGCCATTCTTCGCATGGGCAATCGGTGGTTCCCCCCGGTTCGAATCGGCGGACTCGAGTGGCTCTCAGACTTCACCTACATCGACGATCTCGTCAGTGGCGTGCTTCTCGCCGACCTTGCCCTGTGGAAGGATGGCCAGCCGGGTATCGCAGCCGGTCAGGCCTACTTCGTGACCAATGGCGAGCCCATTCCTTTCTGGCACTTCATCGCCCTAGTCAGAGATCGGCTCGGTCTGCCCCCGATTCGGTTGAGTCTTCCCCGATCCCTCGCCTACGCCATGGCCACCATCCGGGAATCGGTCGCCAGGATCACGGGTGGAGAACTGGGGGGCGAGAGAGGCCTGACCCAGTTCGCCATCCGTTACCTTTGCAGCCACCACTATTTCGATATCGCGAAAGCCCGAACCGAATTGGGCTACACTCCGAAGTTCTCCCTGGAAGAGGGAATCGAGAGAACCTGCCGCGCCCTGAAATCTTCCGCCCGCCTCTTCGGTTCATGAAAACCTTTGACATCATTATCGTCGGCGCCGGTCCCGCCGGGTCCACCTGTGCGTTCTACCTCGCCACTCAGGGGAAACGAGTGGCCCTTCTCGAACGGGCTTGCTTTCCCCGCGACAAGATCTGCGGGGATGCCGTGGTCCCCCGGGCTCAGGTTCACCTCCGCCGCATGAGCATTCTCCCGCGCCTTCTCCATGAAGGAAAAGCCTTCGCCAACCGTCGCGGAGGATTCGTCAGCCCCGGCGGCATCGAGGCCCTCGCCGGATCGGATTCGTTCATGGAATCGACTCCCGTGCTCTCGATCAAGCGGAGAATCCTCGACGAGGCGGTGGCCCGGGCGGCCCGGGATACGGGAGCTGAACTCCTCGAACACCACACCGTTCAACGCGTCGTCAGGGATGAAGCCCGGGACTCCTGGACCGTGGAAACCCGCGAGGGCGAATCTCTGCGGGCTCGGGCTCTCGTCGCCGCCGACGGTTCCAACTCCCGCATCTGCCGCTCTCTCGGCCTGGTTCGGGAACATCCCTCGGCTTTCTGCAGCAGGGCCTACCTCTCTGGAACCGAACCCGTCGAGGGAGTCGACGGCGTGGCTTGCTATCGCTCCGACCTGCTGCCCGGATACAGTGCCGTTTTCCGCGAGGCGGACGGAGATTACAACTTCTGCTGCTACCTCATGCCGGGCAGCAAACTGACCTTTTCCGACCTCCGGAAAACCCACCAATGGTTTCTCCGGGAACACCCCATGGTCCGGCGGTTCATCGGAAAAAATACCCGGATCGAGCCGATGCGCTCCGGTCCGCTCCGCATCGGAGGGGTAAAGAAAAGCTATCTTCACGGCTTCCTCGCCGTGGGAGATGCCGCCGGCCACATCGATCCGCTCAGCGGCGAAGGAATCCAGTTCGCCATGGAGTCTGCCGAAATCGCCGCCCGCACCCTCGAAACCGCCTTTAAGCGAGACGACTTCCGCGAATCCACGCTGTGCTCCTACCAGGATGGTTGGATGAAGGCATTCGGCCGCGATTTCGCTTGGTCGGCACGGATCGCCCGGATCATGACGTCTCGGCCCCAGCTGCTCGATGTCTCCGCCTCGTCCGCCCTTCGCAACGGTGTCCTGTTCTTTCGCACCTGGGGAGAGATCATGACCAGCGAGATCCCCAAGTCGGCCATCCTGCGCCCCGGCGTTCTCCTTCCCTTCCTCACCGAGATGCTCCGCCACCGATTCGGTGGATCGCCGTTCGCCCGAACCGAACTCCCAGCCCGACCATGAATTCCGAACCTTCCTCCATCGCAGCCAAGGCAGGCGTCTACGCCCGGTTTTTCGGAATCACCCCGGGAGAAGGAGTCGAGGATCGGCTCCGCAACTACGCGGACCTGGCCAACCACTACTACGACCTCGTCACCGGCTTCTATCGCCTCGGCTGGGGAGAGAGTTTCCATTTTGCCCCGCTCCAGCCGGGCCGATCGCTGGGCCAATGTCTTACCGATCTCGAAAATCGACTTGCTCGCCGACTCGGAGTGGACCGCGACAGCACCATTCTGGATGTGGGATGCGGAATCGGAGGCCCCATGAGACAGATACTAAGAAGTGCAAAAGTCTTCGGCTTTAACGTAGTTTAGATTGGGATCGTGA
>CAZLUZ010000207.1:0-7253 GCA_964562825.1 uncultured Akkermansia sp. | reverse complement strand
GAGAAGGTGGCCGTGGCGCGCGCAGCGATGTAGCCGCCTTCGCCAGAAGGTGGCCAGGCGAATCGCTCCACGCTCTGGCGAGCGCGGCTACAAACGTCGCCGGCTTTGCGAGAAGGACGCCGTGGCGAGCGCGATTGAATGTAGCCGCCTTCGCAGGAAGGTGGCCGTGGCGAGACGATCCACGCTCTGGCGAGCGCGGCTACGAACGTCGTGGGGCTCCGCGAGAAGGACGCCGTGGCGAGCGCGATTGAATGTAGCCGCGCTCCGGTCCCCTATCCCACCGGGGAACCTCGCCCCTCAGAACCGCCCCTCCACCGCCCGCATCCCCCGCTCCCGGGCAAACTGATTCCGATAGAGACCGGCGTAGGCCCCGTCCCGCTCCATCAAGTCGGAGTGATTGCCTCGCTCCAAGATCCGGCCCCGGTCAATCACCAGGATCACATCCGCATGGCGAATCGTGCTGAGCCGATGCGCGATGACGAACGCCGTGCGCCCCTCCAACGCCGCCTCGATCCCATCCTGGATCAATCGCTCCGTCTCCGTGTCGATCGACGAGGTGGCCTCGTCCAGAATCAGGATCTGACACCGGGCCAAGACCGCCCGCGCCAGCGAAAGCAGTTGCCGCTGCCCCGTGGAAAAGAGGACGCCCCCCTCCCCCGCCAAAGTCTCGTAGCCCCGCTCCGTGGCCATGATGAAATCGTGCGCGTTGACCAACCGCGCCGCTTCCTCGATCTCCGCATCCGTCGCGTCCAGCCTGCCATAGGCGATGTTCTCCCGGATCGTTCCGGAAAACAGGTAGGGAGTCTGCAGCACGATGCCGAGACGAGACTGCAGCCACCTCAGGCTGCGCCGGCGGTAGTCCACCCCATTGATGAGAATCTCCCCCGACACCGGCTCGTAGAAGCGCGCCAGCAGGTTGACGATAGTGCTTTTCCCGCCCCCCGTCGCGCCAACCAGGGCCACAGTCTGGCCCGCCGCAACCGCCAGCCGGAAATCCTGGAGCACCGGCTCGCTCTCCCGATACCCGAAGGTCACATCGCGAAACTCGATGGTCTCGATGCGATCGGGCTCCGGCTCGGCGCCCCGCCGCACCGTCTCGGAGTCGCGGATCGCGGGTTCCTCGTCGAGCAGCGACTGAATCCGCTCGGCTGCGGCCTGTGCTCCCTGCAGCCCGGTGAACCGGGCCGCCATCTCCTGAACCGGCATGTAGAAGAGCGCGGCATACTGCATGAAGGCGATCAGCGTGCCCAGAGTCAGACCGGTGCCGGCGACGAAATCAACCCCGCCCCGCCACAGGGCTAAGCCGACCCCGATACTGCCGATGCCGATGATCAGGGGCAGGTAGAGCGCCGACTGCAGCGAGTTGTGCAGCGAATGCCGCTCCATCTCCCCGCTGAGCCCGCGAAACTCCCGCAGATTCGACTCCTCCCGAACCAGGGATTTCGTCGTTCGCACCCCCATGATGCACTCGTTGAACGAGGCCGTCAGGACGGAGTTGCTCTTGCGGGTGGCTCGGGAACTCTCCAGCATCTTGCTCTGGAACACCAGGCTGACCCATGCCAGCGGCGGCACGATCACGAGAACGCAGAGGGCCAACTGCCAGTCCAACCAGAACATGGCGACGGCCATGCCGATCATGAAACTCGTGCCCCAGGTGAAGTCGAGAAAACACCAGGGGATGAGCCCTGACACCTTGGAACAGTCCGAGGTCAACCGGGTGACCAACCAGCCCACCGGTCGGTGATCGAAGAACGAGAAATCCAATTCCTGCAGCCGCGCGAAACACTTCTTCCGCACGTCGAAGGCCACCCCGGTGGCTACCTCCCCCGCCAGCCGGATGAATTGCCAGATAAAAAGACAGAACACCACCGAGACCCCGAAGTAGGCGGCGAACAGGCCGACCAGTCTGCGGCTCAGTCCGGTGCCGGCGACGGCCTCGTCGATCAGCCAGGCCGTCATCAGAGGAAAGAAGACGTCGAAGACCGCCAGCACCAACCCGATGACGCAGAGCGAAATCCACTGCCGACGGAAAGGCCGGAGATGCTCGAGGATCCGGCCCCACAAACGGGGATCGAACGAGCCGCGATAATCATCGTCTTCTATGAGCACTTCCGCCATCTAACTCCTTTCTGTCTGCCGTCTCATCGCGCCGAGGTTTCGGGTTCGGATTCCTGGATCTCCCAGAGTCGACGGTAAAAACTGGGGGCCTCGCGCAGGTCTTCGTGGCGACCCTGTTGGGCGACCGAGCCCGCCTCGAGGACCAGGATCTCGTCGGCATGCATCAGGGTGGACAGGCGATGTGCGATGATCACGGTGGTGTGTTTGCCCCCGCGCTTGCGCAGGGCTTCCAGGATGGCCGCCTCGGTTTCCGTGTCCACCGCACTCAAGGCGTCGTCGAGGATGAGAATGGCGGGCTCCTGGACCAGGGCCCGGGCGATGGCGACTCGCTGCCTCTGCCCACCGGACAGGGTGACGCCGCGCTCCCCCACCACCGTCTCGTAGCCGCGCTCGAAGTGCTTGATCGAGTCGTGCAGGGCTGCGGTGGACGCCGCATCGATGACCGCCTCCATGGGCAGGCCGGGCCGGGCGATGGCGATATTCTCCCCCAGGGTGCGCGAGTAGAGAAAGGGTTCCTGCATCACCACCGAGATGCGGGAGCGCACATACTGGCGAGGCATGGTGGCAATGTCGACTCCGTCGAGGCGGATGCATCCGCCATCGGGATCATAGAAGCGGAGCAGCAGGTTTACCAGGGTCGATTTCCCACTGCCCGAGGGCCCGAGAATCGCCAGCGTGGTTCCGGGGTCGACATGGAAACTGACTCCCCGGAGCACGGGCGACTCCTCGGCGTGGGAGAAGACCACGTCCTCGAAGGTAATGCCTCCCCGGAGCGGAGGCGTCGCTGGAGCGGTCGGCCGCGATTCCTCCGGGCTGTCGAGGATCTCGTGGATCCGATCGATGGCCACTATGGCCTTGCCCAGTTCGCTGAGCAGCCGCCCCATCATCCGCACCGGCCAGATGAAAAGGTTGACCGCACTGAGAAAAAAGAAAAACGCCCCCACCGCCAGGGTGCCCTGGGCGATGAAATAGATGCCCGCCCCGAGGACGATGGCGTTCTGGGTGAGACAAAGCAGGTCCGACATCGACCAGAACCGGGCCAACTGCCGATACAGGTTGAGATCCAGATCGCGGTGCTCCGCGTTGCGTTCCTCGAACCGCTCCATCTCGAAGGACTGCCGACAGAATGCCTTCACCACCCGAATCCCGGTGAGATTCTCCTGGATGCGTGCCGTCATCCGGCCCTCGGCCTCGTCGGTGGCCCGAAACGCGGCGCGGAATCGCATGAAATACAGCGCGGAAAACAACACGATGGGAACGACCAGGATCAGCGATGCCATCGTCATCCGGCCATCGATGGAGAGCATGAGGGGGATGGGAATCACCAGCATGATGAGGGCGCGACCGATCTCCGTGACCTGGCCAGAGAGAAACAGGCGCAGCGTTTCGACGTCCGAGGTACAACGCTGGATGAGGTCGCCCGTTTCCCGATGGTCATAAAAAGCACAGGGCAGGTGGTGCAGGTGATCACAGAGCCGATCCCGTACCTCCCGGGCGATCCCCTCCGAGGCCGAAGCGGCGAGGTAACCGCGGAGGTAGGTGAACGCCCCGGAGACAGCCGTCAAACCCGCAATGCAGACGGCGGCGAGCCACAAATTGCGGCGGAGGAAGTCCGGACCGCCGAGCAGCGCAAGTCCCGCCCGCACGACGGCGGAGGGTTCCCCATCCGGAGGCGCCAGCGCCCCGTCGAGCACGATCTGCGTGACCAGGGGCACGAGATAGAGGAGGCACGACGCCACCACAAGACAGGCCACGGCCGCGGCATACCGCCGCCGCCACCCCGCCATGAGCTGCCATACCGCCCTCAGAGAATCACTCATCGCCTCGTGCCCGCTGTTCCGCTTCGGCGGAGCTTCATCCCCCCGGGATAGCAACCATGCCCCAGATCCACGGGGAACCAAGCGACAGGTTCGCCCGATTCGGAGGGTGGAGACGGGCCTGTCGGCCTACTGCGGGAGGCGGGATCACTCCCCGGCGGCCCGCAGCGGATACATCGCGGCGTGGACCTCGCGCGCCGCAGCGACCATCTCGGGGTAGGGATCATCGGTGACGTCGACGAAACCGATGGCATAGTTTTCCCCGTCGAACCGGCCCGTGAGAGGCTGATCGAGGTACTGGAACCAGTGGGCTCCGACACACCAGTCCGAGACGATGGCGGAGCGCAGATAGGCGGAGAATTTGGCCGCGCGATCCGCCTGATCGCGTGCCGGCACCAGGCCGGGATGAAACATGCCACGATCCGTCGCCCCGAAGTGCCATTCCCCGATGATGACGGGAAAATCGAGTTCCCACGCCAGCTCGATCGCCCTGCGGTTCCCGGGCATCTCGTCGTAGATATTGTAGGATACCACGTCGCAATACACGGCGGCGGCCTCCATCACCTCTTCGCTGACGTTGCCGTGGAAGCGTGGTCCCAGGTAGAGAACCCCGGGCAGCACCTCGTCCATCGCCTCGCGGCAGCCGCGGAAGTATTGCTCCGCGAGGTAACTGTCCAGATCGGCGAAGAGTGCCTCGTTATTCCTGCGTTGCTCCGGAGTGAACTCGACGGGCTGCTCCAGCTCCCCCCAGCTGGCGAACTCCGTGCCGAATCGCTCATTGATCTCTCCCACATGGGCAAAGCGCTCCCGCAGCCGGGCGACCAGGGCCCGTTTCAGCGGGGTCTCCGGCGGATTGGTGAACGACGTCGCGCTGATTCGGTTCTGTCCATGGCCCCAGTCCAGTTCGTTGTCGATGAACACGCCGAGCAGCCAGGGGTCGTCGCTCCATTCTCCCAGCCTCTCTCGCATGGCCTGTTTCAGTGCGGGAACGAACCCGGGATCAAAGGGATCGGGAAACCACTTCTTCTTCGTTTTTCCCGCCTTGACGAACTCCCGGGCGACAAAGCGGTTGGCTCCATAGGGCAGGCTGGCGGTGTAGGCCATTCCGCCCCGCGACGCAAAGACCTCGTAGTCCGACCAGTTCCCCACCGTGTTGAGGCCCCAGGATCGGAAGCGCGCCAGGGCAGTGTCGAAGAACCGCTCCGCGTAGGACTCGCCATACTTGCGATAGAGATTCGCCCCGTGGAAGTCGAACTGCATCCGGTTGCCCGAGTAGAAACGGGCCAGCGGTTCACCGGGTTCGGGCAACCACTCGAAAAGATCTTTCCGGCCCTGGAGCAGGCTGGGCCGGGAACTCAGGCGGACGCAGTCGAGGCCGCTCGACCAGAAGAGATGGCCGTCCGGATCGACCAGCCACCACTTGCCCTCGTGCTTGGCGGCCCGGAATCGGCCAGTCGCCTCGAGTTGCGGGCCCTCTGCCCAGCCACCCCACCGCGACAGGCCGGGCATCACCGGGACCCGATCCCAATCCGCCTGTTCCGCCCGCCGGCGTTCCGGGAAGTCGGATGCGTCCTGCAGTTTGCCCGGCCAATCGGCCCCGTTGAATTGGCCGAACCGATCCACCAACGATTCCCGGGCAACCGATACCTCGCCGGCAAGTTCCGCCGAGAGCAGGGTGACCGTCACCGGACTGTCGCCGGAGGTGATGGCAAAACTGCGCATATCTCCGCCGTCGAAGCTCCAGCCCCTGAGGTCGACGACCTCGTCATCCGGTCCAGTCATGGGGTGGGGCGGCTGCCCCCGCATTCCCACAATCTCCCGGCGGCCGCCGGTGGGCACCAGGATGCGGGTCGTCGCGCCGGAAGGCAATCGGGCCACGCCCTGCTTGCGCCCCTCGGAGGAAGTCAACGTCACCCCGATATCCTGGGGCCGGTCCAACGGGTTCCGCACCCGCAGCACGAGATAGGCGTGCCCGGTCCAATCCCCGGGATAATCGAGCGTCGCCCGGGGAAATCCCACCCAGGACCCCTTAGGCCCGGGATCGAGGCGGATCTCGAGTTCGTTCCCCGCCGAAACCGACACGGTTCCCCGGTGGGTCGCCAATTTTTTTACCAGGTCCCCTCGCTCCCGGGGAAGCAGTTCCAGAGAGCGCGGCGCCGCCCCCAGTGGGGAAGAGAACACCAACGCCAAAGCGAAGCTTCGCCACGCGAAGGCCCTGCTCACGGCACGATTTGTCCGGGGTCCGATTCTGTCCATATCACCGATCTGCAAAAGCTCTCGACCGCTCCCCCGGTCCGGGTTCCCGCTTGGCCAAGGACGAGTCGCCGTCGGGAATCACCACGCGGAAACCCGTGTGGTAGACCCGTTGCCAGGAGGGGTAAAGGTAGTCGAGGCGCGCCGAGCAGCGCTCGGGCCGATCGAGGAAGGAACCGCCCTTGACGATCTTTTCCCCGTTCCATTCCGTGGCGGTCCACTCCGCTGCATTCCCGTGCATGTCGTGCAGACCGAGGGCGTTGGGGCGGTAGCTGCCCACCGGCATGGTGACGAGGCCGCCGTCGTCAAATCGGTCATCCGCGAGTGCCACGCCCTCGGCGGAGATCAGGTCCACGTCCCCGGCCACCCGGATGATTCCTTCGCGCCGATAGCCCCCTTCGACGAAGGTGCGATCGGCCAGGTTGGCCCAGGGAGAAAAGTCGTCCCCGACCGACCCGTAGTGAAAAGCTGTTTCGCTCCCCGCCAGGGCGGCCGTCTCCCACTGGGCCGCGGTGGGCAAATGCACATCGACCTCGCTCCGGGCCGAGAGCCAATCGCAGAAAGACCGCGCCTGATCCCAGGAAACCCGCAGGACGGGCTGTCGGGGCGCATTCAGGTCGAGCCCCTTGCTGTCGGCGCGTTCCAGATCCGCCCGGTGCCGCTTCGTGTAATAGCCGCTGTCATAGCTCGGGTCGAAGGCCCGGAACTGCTCGTTGCTCACCTCCGTGACCGACATCCAGAAAGGTTCCGCGGCGGGAATCCGAACCAGGGACAACGCGATCCCTCCGCCGAGGTCGATCTCCCGGAACTGGCGGTTCCACTCCGAACGGGGCCCGAGTGCCAAAACGGCGCGAGGTCTCTCCGGAATCCCGCCTTTGTCGCCCGGCCGGTAGACATAGGCGGGCGTGTCCGGGGCCCAATCGTACTCCACGTCGAGATTGGTGTATAGGCCGTCCGATTCGCGGCGCCGCGCCGCGAGTCCCGATGGCGCCTCCCTGCCGAAGACATCCTCCCACCTGCCGTGGCAGGGTCCGATCATGTCGATCAAGGTGACGATCCGGCTCC
>CAZLUZ010000206.1:0-7288 GCA_964562825.1 uncultured Akkermansia sp. | reverse complement strand
ACAATCGTCCTGTCACCTAGGCCTCAATCGTCCTCTCCCCTTGGCCTCTTGGCCTCACCATGGCCACAATCGTCCTGCCCCCTTTGACCTCTCCACCGCCAAAGCCTCTTGACCCTTCCCGCGATACCCGTATCGGTGACCCGAGATGTCACCCGAACTGGAAATCGCCGTCGAAGCCGCCCGAGAGGCCGGGGCCCTGCTCCGCTCCCACTACGAAAACGACCTCGTCGTCGACGATATGCTCGACCACGACATCAAACTCGAACTGGACGTCCAGTCCCAGAATCTCATTTCGTCGAAAATCCTGAGCCAGTTCCCCGGCCACGCCTTCTACGGCGAGGAAGGCATCGAGGGCAATCAGGACAGCCCCTCCCAGTGGATCGTCGATCCCATCGATGGCACGGTAAACTTCTTCTACGGTATCCCCCATTTTTGCATCTCCATCGCCCTCCGCAAAAACGACGAACTGCAACTCGGTGCCATCTACGACCCCATGATGGACGAATTGTTCGCCGCCGATTACGAGGGACCCGCCACCCGCAACGGCAGGGAAATCCGCCCCAGCCGCCGCGCACAACTCAAAGACGCTGTCGTTACCATCGGTTTCTCCAAAACTCGCCAATCCATCGACGCCGGCCTGGAGCGCTACGGGCGCATGGCCCGAAACGTCCGCAAAACACGAATGATGGGCAGCGCCGCCCTCGCCCTCGCCTACATCGCCTGCGGCCGATTGGACGCCTATCTCGAAGAACAGATCAGCATCTGGGACATCGCCGCTGGTCAGATCCTCGTGGAACGAGGCGGCGGCACCGTGGCGAGCCGCCCATCCGACCACAGTCCGGATACCTTCACCATCATCGCCTCCAACGGTCTCCTCCCGGACCTGGCGTAACGTTTAACCTTTCCTGACCTTCAGCATTCGGCGAAAATTTTTGCTGGCGGGAGGGCGTTTCTCTCCTATGGTCTGAAGGTCATGAGGTACCGCAATGGCATAGGCTACGACGTGCACCGCCTCGTCGAGGGACGCCCACTCATCCTCGGGGGGGTGGAGATTCCTTTTGCCAAGGGCCTCGACGGCCATTCCGATGCCGATGTGCTCTCCCACGCCCTGGCCGATGCCGTGCTCGGGGCCCTGGGCGCACCCGACATCGGCTACTGGTTTCCTCCCTCCGACGAATCGATCCGCGGTATCTCCAGCATGGATATCCTGCGCAAGGTGCAGGAGCTGGTCATGGGAAAAAGGGCTTTCCTCGAAAATGTGGATGCCACGGTGATCGCCGAGGCGCCGAAAATCATGCCCTACGCGGAGGAGATGAAGAAAAACATCGCCGAGGTTCTCGCCCTGCCCGCCGAAGACATCGGGATCAAGGCGACCACCAACGAGCAGATGGGCTTCGTGGGCCGAGGGGAAGGCATCGCCGCCATCGCCATCGCCACCATCGCCATTCCAGATATGGAAGAGGGTTCGCTCGACGAAGCCGGCGGCAGCAGCCCGGCCTGATTGCGACCCCCGGCGAAGGCGGATTGACAGTTGCGGGTTCTTCTCTAGCCTGCTGGCGTCGATCTCATGAACCCTTGCGCCGCGATCTCCCTAGCCATCTCCCTGCTCTGCCTGACGGGATGTGACAAACTCCCCGTGTCCTTGGGCACCAACGTCAACTGGCTGGTCGGGACCTGGATTCTCGACCGCGAAAAGACGCTTCAGGCCCTCCAGGACAACACCACGGACGACTCCTCAAACCCCGGTCTGGCCGGTCAAATCGCCAATTTCGCCATCCAAGCCACCGCGGAAAAGGCCATCAGCCCGCTGGAAAACATGAAATTCGTCTTCACCGAGAGCAACTATTCCGAGGAGGTGGGAGGTTACGGACGCGGATATAGCTACGAGATCCTGGATCGACCCAGCCGCAACGAGATCAAGATCAAGGACGAAAGGGGAAGAATCCGCACCTACACCCGCGAGGGCAACAGCATCTGGTACAATCTCGCGGGCCGCCAGCAGTTGCGCGTCTATCTCAAACCCGCCATCCGCGACCGGTGACGGACCTCGCTGCCGAGACGATCCCCTACCCCGAAGGAGCGGAACGATACCGCGCCTTTCGCGAAGCAGTGCTCCGCCCGACCACACGGGTCGGAGAGCCGGGTCGGACCGAGGCCTCCGAGATCGAGATCCAGGCCATGTGGTTCGGGGGCGAGTTCGGCCGCATCTTCACCGGGACCGGTGGGGAATCGATCGAGATCATCCAGTTCGGGCACTGGAACCGGGGCGCCGGGCCCGATTTCACCGAAGTGGCCGTGGAGATCGACGGGACGCCCCACGTCGGCGATCTCGAGATCGATCTCGATGCTTCGGGCTGGGAGGAACACGGCCACGGCGGCAATCCCAACTTCGACTCGGTGGTGCTGCACGTCTTCCTCCATCGCGCCGCCAGGGGGCATTTCTTCACCCGCAACTCCAGGCACCAGTCGGTTCACCAACTCTGTATCGATCCCACCCTGCTCTCCCTGGCCACCGCCCGGGACCTGCCCGAAGCTTTCCCCGGCCGCTGCCTCGCCCCGCTCCGGGACATGAACGAGGAACGGGTTCACTCCCTCCTCGAGGCAGCAGCTCAGTTCCGCCTGAAAAACAAGGGGGACCGGCTGAGGACCATGGCCCGGGCCACGTCCAAGGGACAGGCCATCTACCAGGCGATCGGGGAGGCGCTCGGCTATCGGAACAACAAGGTCTCCATGGCCGTGCTCGCCCAACGAGCCCCCCTCGCCGCTCTGCTCCGGCTCGAACCCGCCCGGCGCGAGGCGATGCTCTTCGGAGCGGCCGGTTTCATGCGCGCCGAGAATTACGACCATACCACCGATCCCGCCACTCTCCGCTATCTTCGCGAACTGTGGAACCACTGGTGGAAGATGAGGGCCGAGGTCGAGCCCGAATCCGCCTCCCGGGGCATCCGCTGGGCGCTCTCCGGAGCGAGGCCCATGAATCACCCCCAGCGTCGCATCGGTGCCCTCGCCGCCCTCCTGAAAGAGTGGCGATCGCTGGCGCACCTCTGGAACCACCCCGACGAGCAAATGGAGACAGACTGGTGCCGCTATTGCGCGGAATTGACGCACCACTACTGGTCGCACCATTACACCCTGACCTCGCGTCCAGCCGCCGCGCCCATGCGGCTGATCGGCCCGGACCGGGCTCGCGATATCCTGGGCAACGTTCTTCTCCCCTGGGCGGTAGGGTCGGAACCCTCCCTTTGGTCGGCCTATTGCCGGACGTCCGCGGTCGGCTCCAACCAGAAACTCCGTCGCGCCCGCCTCCGCCTCTTCGGAGACGACCCCGACGACCGATTTTCTGGCTTCTCCTCACGCTATTTTCAGCAGCAGGCTCTCCTGCAGATCTTCGACGACTTCTGCCTGGCCGATGCCTCGGAATGCCGGGATTGTCCCTTCCCTGAGCAGTTGGAACAGTGGAGGTGACGGATTCATCCCGGACCGGTTTCCCCTCTTTCGTAAGGAAGAACAGGTCCCTCTCGTCGGCTCCCGGCGTAACTAAACAAAAATTTGTTTATCTTTCTCATGACCACCGCAGCTCTCACCCATGACATCATCCTGAATCCGGAAAACCGCGAATTTCCCGATTTCTCTCTGGAACGCCTGCTCAAGACCGTGTTCGATCCCACTGACGGATGCCGCGTCTGTATCCTCATCGACCTGGAAGATACCAGCCTGATGGAGGGCTACCGCTTCCTCGACCAGGAGGGTCATGACATTCAGCGACGGGCCTACGAGGAGTTCTACCTCGGTCTCAAGGATGGTGGACTCGACGCGCTGGGCATGACGGGGGGGGAGATGTATGCCTTCCCCATGACCTACGGCTCCAATCTCGACCTGCGCGATGAGTGCTTCGATGTCGAAGGCAACGAACTCAGCCTGGATCGCGATATCTATCCGGAATACGACCTCATCCTCTGCATTTCTACCTACTCGGCCACGGCGCCGCTCACCGCCAAAGCGAAAGAATACGACTTCCGCGGGGCCACTTTGCACGGTCTCAACGAGGTGATTCTCAGCTCCGGTTTGGCCGTCGACTACGAGCAGGTCAGTGCCGACGCGGAGCGTCTCCGCCAAGCGATGACTCGGGCGGATTCCGTGGAGATTGACTTTGAGCTGGAGGATGGCTCCATCCTCACTGCCTGGCTCGGTCTGGATGGACAAGAGGCGCAGAAGTCGCACGGCCTTTGCCGGGGACGGAAGCCCGACATTGCCAACCTTCCCGCGGGCGAGGTCTACTTCGTTCCTGTCGACGCACGCGGCCAATTTCCCATGAAGTATGCCGACGGGACCCTGGGAATCCTGGAGGTGCGCGACCGGAACATCATCAAATCAACCCTGATCGAGGGTAACCCGGAGACCATCGAGGCCCACAATCGCAGGCTCGAAGATGATCCCATGACCGGGACTCTTGGTGAACTCGGCTTCGGCACCCAGGTCCTGCCCGTTTCCGGTGCGGATATTCAGGACGAAAAAGTGCTGGGGACCTGCCACCTCGCCACGGGCCGCGACGATCACCTCGGGGGAGACATCGTACCCGACATGTTCAAAAAGCACGAAAATTCGACGCACGACGATATTCTCTTCGCCCCCCACAAAACCCCGAATTTCAATCTTCGCCAAGTCCGCATGAAGCGTGGGGGCCAAGAGGAAATTCTCATCGAGAACTTCCGCCCCAGTCAGTATCTGCTCGAAGCCCTGTTGGAAGGGTAGTTCTTCCGGCCGCGTCCGGGGAGAAGCGGCGATACCACGATCATGCCCGCGGGTGTGATTCGTGGTAGACTTCCTTCATCCTGGCTACTGATACGTGGGTATAGATCTGGGTGGTTGACAGACTGGCGTGCCCCAGCATTGCCTGGACACTGCGCAGATCTGCACCATGATCGAGCAGGTGCGTGGCGAAGCTGTGCCGTAGTTTGTGTGGACTCACGTTCACCGGTATATCGGAGTGTCTGTGATATTTCTGAAATAGATTGGATATCGCCCGTGTCGACATACCCGAGCGAAGCTTGCTGATGAAGAGCGGCCCTTCGAAAACGCGAGCCTCCTGGCAGTAGCGGGATACGGCATCGGCGGCGGGCCCCCCTACCGGTGCGATTCGCTCCTTGCCGCCCTTTCCCCGGACCCGGACACATTCGTTGTGCAGATCGAAGTCGGTCACCTGCAACGAGGCCAATTCGGCCAGGCGGATGCCGCTGGAGTAGAAAAGTTCCAGAATGGCGGCATCGCGATAGGGCATCCACGCGGGAGCCTGCCTGGGGTGCTTGATACGGAAAGGCATCTCGATAAGCTGTTCCACCTGCTTTTCCGTGAGAACAACCGGCAGTTTCTTTTCCGGCTTGGGCAACTGGACCTCGGCCACCGGATTTCGGCTCAGGCCTGTCCGCCGAGTGAGGTAGCGGTAAAAACTTCGCAGCGCGGCGAAGTGTAGCCGGATCGTAGACCGGGCCCACTCCTCCTTCATCACCTCGAAGAGATAGTCGCGAAACACCTCGCTATCCAGCGAGGCCCAGTCGGAGAAATCGGTTAGCCATTCCCGGAACCGGCCGATGGCATAGGTATAGTTGACCAGCGTGCGCCGCGACGAGTTTTTCTCCACGGAGAGATACTCGAGAAATGCCGCCACCTGGGGATCCTCCGCAATCGGAGAAGCGTCCGCTTGTCTGACCGCCGCTTGCGCCATCCGCCGGACCGATCAGTTCGCCGAGGTCGAGTTACCCCAGAAGACGCTACCACGGTAATCGATCGCGGAGGCATGCGTGCCCATCGTCTCGGGCGCGATGGGGTCGGGCAGAACGATCCTCTCAGTGAAAATCTCGCTGAACCCGTTCACATCGGACCATCCCAGTTGGAGCACATACCGGCGCTCTTCGGAAATCAGCGGAATGATGAAGTGACCGGCCTCCCGATAGAGGATGATGGTTTCCTCGATGTCCGAGGTCTCGCCGAGCACCCGGAGGCAGAGGCGACCCTCTTCGTGGAAGGGCAGGTGTCGGTTGCTCAGGCTCCAATAAACGACGGCGGTGTCCGCATCGCGCGGAACCGCGATGAAGGAATCCGGGTTGTATTCGGACATTTTGTCCGGGACAAGGGCGGTCTTGGCTGAAAATTCCATAATTTAGAGGTGGTAGGCTAAAGATTATAAACCCAGATCTTTAAGACTGCCAAATAATTTAGCTCTTTTTACTAATTTTTCCACAAAAAAGCTGCCTCCACCTGTCAATCCGAACAATTTTTTAAGTTTTCTTTCGAGCTTTTGCGATCTTTCCCGGTTTCTGCGACCTAGTTTTTTGCAGAAAATCCGGTAGTTTTTCCCCATGTTGACCAAACGGATCATTCCCTGTCTCGACGTCACCGAAGGCCGGGTGGTCAAGGGGACCAATTTCGTCAATCTCAGGGATGCGGGCGACCCGGTGGATTGCGCGGTGGAATACAACCGTCAAGGAGCGGACGAGTTGGTATTTCTCGACATCACGGCATCATCCGATCAGCGGGACACCATGGTCGACGTGGTTCGGCGCACGGCGGAGCGGTGTTTCATGCCAGTGACGGTGGGTGGAGGCATCCGCACGGTGGAGGACATGCATCGCATGCTCATGGCGGGCGCGGACAAGGTGGGGGTGAACACGGCGGCGGTGAAAACGCCCCAGGTGGTATCGGATGGCGCGCGCGCCTTCGGCGCCCAGTGCATCGTGGTGGCGATCGACGCGAAGCGGAAGCTCGTGGGGGAGCGCGAGAGCGGAGACGAGGGTTGGGAGGTGTATACCCATGGCGGTCGGACGCCCACCGGGATCGATGCGCTGGCTTGGGCGCGGGAGGTCGCAGAGCGCGGAGCGGGCGAGATACTGCTGACGAGCATGGACGCGGACGGCACCCGGGCGGGCTACGACATCGAGCTGACCGCGGCGGTGAGCGATGCGGTCGAGATCCCGGTGATCGCGAGTGGAGGGGCCGGGAATCTGGATCACCTGGTGGAGGTGCTTGACCGGGGACGCGCCGACGCGGTGCTCGCGGCGAGCATATTTCATTTCGGAGAGTACACGGTCGGAGACGTGAAGCGCTACCTCGCCGAGCGGGGCGTTCCCTGTCGTCCCTGAGAGGGAGGCGATCGTGGCGATTAGGACGGATCGAAGACGGACGCCCCGTTGGATCGAATCACTCCGGGGAGACGCGAGAGAAATGGCCAACCACTAACCCGGATATTTCATGAGCGCCAGTTGGAGATCTGCTCTGAGCGACTCAGAGCAGA
>CAZLUZ010000205.1:0-7333 GCA_964562825.1 uncultured Akkermansia sp. | reverse complement strand
AATCCCCCGTAGGACTCCGGCCTCGTCGTAAAGAGGACCGCCCGAGTCGCCCGCGGTGATCCGGCAGGTCGTGAGGATGAGGTCGCTCCGAGGCGAATAGAAGCCGAATCCGGTGCGCAGGGGAGCGTGGCGACCCGGTCGGAAACCTGAGGCGTGGCCCCCGGCTATCCAACTTGTCCCCTGCGTCGATGGCAGGTCGACCGCCATGGGCGCCGGTCGGCGATCGATCAGGGGCTCCCGGGTGAGCAAAACGGCGACGTCGTGCTCCCGGTTCAAGCGCAACACCCTCGCTTCCGTCATCCGCTCCGCACTCCATACCCGAACCGTCTCTCCCTCGCTGCCGAAGATGTGGCCCGCGGAAAAGATGAGACCGCTCCGGTTCACCAGAACGCCGCTGCCCCAGGCCCCGCGCGAACTCTGCAGGCTGATGCAGGACTCGGACATGTGCGAGGCCCCCTGACGCACCTGTCGTTCCAGTGCCGACCAGTCATCCGCCGATAGCGGTGAGAGGGAGGCGAGCAAAATGAAAAAAATTCGCATAACAGCCATAACAACAGGAAAATATATAAAATTCGCAGGATCGCAAGTCGGGTTCGGGAATAATGTTGATGTTGCGAATCGAGATTTTTTTGTCGAAATCGGAAAATAGTTAAGATATCTTAAGGACTAACGTTTTCCTGTGATGTCGACCCGAAGAATGACTCTCAGCAAGTGCGAGGCGGCGGAATCGGCTTTCCGTGCCGGGGACTATCAGCGTGCCGTGGAGTTTCAGCTGGCATGGCTTTCGGAGATCGGAGGCCAACAGGCGGACGAGGCGGAGGGACGGAAGGCCTTGGCCCGCTATCTTTTTGCCTACGGAGATTTCGAGGGGGCGTTGTCTCTGCTCGAGCAGTTGACTGAGCAGGGGACGGGGGATTCCGATGTGCCGGTCTTGCTGGGAAGCATGCTGAGGCGGTCGGGAAAAGTGAGGCAGGCGATCGAGCGCCTCAGCCGGGCGCTCCGCGAGGATTCGCGGGATTTTCGCATCTGCGACGAGTTGAACGCCTGTCACTTGGCGCTGAAGCAGCTTAAGGAGGCCGTCGAGTTTGGTCGCCGAGCCCTGGAGTTGCGGGATGCCGCCACGGCTACGGTCGTCCCGCCCGAAGCGTTTCGGGTAGCGGCGCCGGAGTTCGACGAGACGAATCGGGAGGCCAACATCATTTCTTTCGCCCTGTTTGGCCATCAGCTGCGTCACTGGAATGGGGCCTTGCGCAATGCCCGTCTCGCCTGCGATCTCTACCCCTCATGGACCTGCCGCTTCTACTGCGATGAAGAGGTGCCCCGGTCGCTGGTGCGGGAGCTCAAGGGTCTCGGTTGCCAGGTGATGGTCGAGCCCAGTCCGGCGAGTCCGGAAGAGGGGCTGCTCTGGCGGCTCGCCGTCCTGGACGACCCGACCGTGGCGCGCTTTCTCATCAGGGATTGCGATGCCTACCTGAGTGTGCGGGAACGCGTTGCCGTCGACCAGTGGTTGGAATCGGGGAAATGGTTTCATGTGATGAGAGATCATCCCGCTCAGACCGAACTTTTGCCCGGAGGGCTCTGGGGGGGTGCCGGCGGGGTGCTGAAGGGCTGTCTCGGGCAGATTGAGGAAGTCTCACCATCTTCGCCATCGCGTTCGGTGGAGTCTCTCTTGCGGGAGAGGGTCTGGCCTCTGGTTCGGGAGAGTGTGCTGATCCACGACAGCGTCTTCACCGGCTGCCTGGGCGGTATCGATTTTCCCTCGGTGGCTCGACTACCCGCCGGGTGCCATGTGGGTCAGAGGATGACGGCCGCGGTGGAGCGCGAACCCGGGGCGGACTTGTCTCCGGGCCGGTCGGGCCGGTTCTTTGTGTTCGGATACGACTCCGCCGAGATCGGTTTTGCCCGCCAGGTTCTCGACGCCCATCCCCAGGTGGACTGCCCCGCCGAACACCACGTCTCCACCGTATGGCGGGACCTCGGCACGCTGGTCCACAACTATTCCCGCCTGATCGATCCCCAGGGGGAGAGAAACGTGCCCGCAGCTCGGGTTCGCGAGGAACTCTACACCACTTGGCTGGACTGCTTTTTCACGACCTACTCGAGAGAGACGGTGACCCACATCGGGATCAGCGATTCCGACCTCGACGTCCGGCTGGATTTTCACGGCGAGATTTGTCCCGGTGCCAAGTTTCTTTTCGTGATCCGCGATCCTCGCGACGTCGCCGTGGCGATCTTCGAGGCGAGGAAGAGCATCGGCCAGGGAGGGGCAGCGGCGGCGATCGAGGAGATCGCATCGGAAGTCGGGGTGGAGTGGGTGGAAAAACTCAACCGCATCCAGGCCTTCAATGGGTCCTACCCCGGACGGGTCGAACTGATGCGCTTCGAGGACCTCCTCTGCTCCGAAACCCGCAGCGCTACCATCAGCCGTGTGCTCAAATTCCTCGGGCTTCCCGTCTCACGCCCGATTCTCGAGGACCTGAGCGATCACTGCATGCATCTGGCGGAAAAAGACTTCGATCCCTCGCGGCCGGATTGGCGCGATGTGCTATCGGTCGCACAGGTGCAGAAAATCCAGCAGGAGGCGGCCAGCCTGATGTCGCTGTTTCGCTACGAGATCTGGCCGGTCGACGGAGCTGCTCTGGGGCGGGGCGAGTCGCTGATGCCCTCCTGAGCCTGTCGCGAGGCGCCGAGCATGGATACTCTGGGGACGGAGCACAGGCGGATCGAGGCGCTGTTTGCCGTCGGCTACCGCTACCAGACCGAGGGGGCTTTTCGCAAGGCGGAAGGGGCCTACCGGGAGGTTATCCGGCGCCGACCAGGCCACGTTTCGGCGCACAACAACCTGGGCAACTGTCTCCGCTCGCTGGGGGAATTCGAGGCGGCGATCCGGTGCTTCGACCGGGCGCTCGCCCTGGAGCCGGGAAAGAGCGGGGCGAAGCTGAACAAGGCGCTCGCCCTCCTGTCGCTGGGCCGCTACGACGAGGCCTGGCCCCTGTATCGCGCACGGTTCGCGGCGATCGATTGCCGCCGGCAATTGCGCGAGTCGGGCAAACCCGAGTGGGACGGCGCGCCTTTGCGGGCAGATCAGCGGCTGCTGCTCTACGGGAACCAGGGACTGGGCGACGAGTTGCAGAACCTGCGCTATCTGCCCCTGGTCATTCGCCGGGTGCCGCGCCTCATTCTCGAGGTGCAGAGGCCGCTGCATCGACTGGTCCGCGAGATGCCCGGTCTCGAAAACGTCGTGGTTCGCGCCCGCAACGCCGAGCCCCCTCCGGCGTGCGAACTTCACTGCGAACTGTTCGAGTTGCCCCGACTTTTCGGCACCACCCCGGAATCCATTCCGCCGCCCTGGCTGCCCCCCTTCGCCCGCGACGAGAGGGTGCGGCAGTTTTTTCGACGGGAACGGGAGACCCGGCCCGGAGCGTTTCGCGTCGGCCTCGTCTGGTCGGGAAATCCGAGAAATGATTTGAACCGCTTTCGCGCCTGCGGCCTGGGGCACCTCCTGCCCCTGATCGCCACGCCGGGGTGCCGCTTCTACAGTCTGCAGAAAGGCCCGCCCCGGCAGGATCTGGCCCGATTTGGCGCCGGAGCAGAGATCGCCGATCTCGATGAATTGACCACTGACCTCGCCGCGACCGCCACGGCGATGGAGGAACTGGACCTGGTGATCACGACCGATACCTCTGTGCCCCATCTCGCCGGTGCCCTGGGGATCGAGGCCTGGGTTCTCCTGCACTTCCCCGCCGATTGGCGCTGGTCTCTGCACGGAGAAAGGTCTCCCTGGTATCCGGCGCTGAGATTGTTCCGGCGCACGCGGGAAAAGGATTGGCGGGGTGTGGTCGCCGAAGTGGGCGCCGACCTGCAGGCCAGGCTCGATCAGGTGGCCTGACCGGTGGGCCGAAAGAGCACGTCGGTCATGTCGACGTTGGGAGGCATGGTCAGTTGTTGGAGAGCAATGTGGGCGACTTCCGCGGGTTGGATGATGGGAAAGCGGATCGCTTCTTCCTTCTTCAGCGGGCTGTCCCCCGAGGCGAAATAGTCGTCGAGCAGCTCCGTGTCGACGAATCCCGGAGAGAGGCTCCCCACGCGGGTCAGGTTGCCGGCGTGGCGCAACTCCTGCCTCAGGCCTTCGGTCATGGCGCGGACCGCGAATTTTGTCGCCGCGTAAAATCCACCCCGGCCCGGGACCCGGTGACCCGACATGCTGGAGAGATTCAGGATCTGCCCGCCGGAGTCGGGGAAGAAACGGAGCGCCTCGCGCGACGCCGTGGCCAGGGCGAACACATTGATCTGCCACATCTCCGACCAATCCGCGCTGTCGCCGTCCATGAGATTCGACTGGCGGGCGACTCCCGCCGAGTTGACCAGGATATCGAGCCCCTCCCACTCGGCGGCAGCGCGGGCCACGGTGGCGATGATCTCGTCCTCGGAGAGAAAGTCCGCCGGAAGCACCAGGGCGCTGCCGCCTTCTCTCCGGATCTCCCCGGCGACATCTTCGAGTCGCTCGGTGCGTCGCGCCGCGATGGCCACGTTCGCCCCGTGCCGGCCTGCCGCGATGGCGATGGCACGACCGATACCGCCGGATGCTCCGGTGACCAGCACCCGTTTTCCCTCGAGATTCGGATGATCCATGGCCCATTATCGCACGAAAAAACCGCTCCACAGGACCAATTCATCGAGTAGGGTTTTGCCGATGTGTTCCCTCCTGCGCTGCTCCCTGCTGGCTCTTTTCGTCGGATCGATTTCATCGATGCGGGGCGACGATTGGCCCCACTTCCTCGGGCCAAATCTGGATCTGCATTGTTCCGAGGAGGGCCTCGACCTCGATTTTCCCCTCGAGGGGCCGCCCAAGCTGTGGGAATTCCCCAAGGGAAAAGGACACGCCGGGCCGGTGGTGGTGGACGATCATGTGGTGCTCTTCCATCAGGAGGACGACAAGGAGGTCATCCATTGTCTCGCAGCGGAGGACGGGTCGGTGATCTGGGAGCATCGGTACCCGGTCGATGTGGGCCAGTCCTGTGGCATCAGCGACACTCCCCGATCGAGTCCCGCGGTGGATGTGGAGACACGGACGGTGTACACGCTGGGCAACGATTCCGATCTGATCGCCTTCGATCTTTCCACCGGGGACATCCGCTGGCAATTCAAGTTGGCGGAACGATTCGGTGAGGCACCCACTTTCTTCGGGCAAGGTTCCAGTCCGCTGCCCTACCGGGACAAGCTGATCGTCCAAGCGGGTTCCGACCGGGCCTGCGTCGTCGCGCTGGACAAGAGGACGGGGGAGACCCTCTGGGAGGCGGATCACGAGTGGAACGGAAGTTACGCCTCGCCCGTGATCGCCCGGATCAATGGGGGCGACAGGCTGTTGGTTTTTGCGGGAGGCAAAACCCGTCCTCCGCACGGCGGGTTGCTCTGCATCGATCCGGAAAGCGGCGAGATCCACGACGCCTTTCCCTGGAGGTCCGATACCTTCACCAGTGTGAACGCGGCCAGTCCCGTGCCCTGCGGGAACAATCGGGTTTTCATCACCGAAGACTACGGCAGGGGCGGGGTGATGCTGGTCTACGATGCGAATTTCCGCGCCCGGCCCCTCTGGTCATCGAAGGACTTCGGTTGTCAGTTTCAAACCCCCATTTACCACGATGAGATTCTCTACGGATTCGGCGGAAACGGCGGCCTCATGGTGGCATTTTCCGCCACCACGGGAGCGCTCTTCTGGAGTGAGGGGTTTTTCCAGACCACGATCGCCTGGGAGGGTCGGGACATACCGATCAGCCTGGGGAAAGCTCACATGATCCACGCCGACGGGGGCTTTCTCTGTCTCAGCGAAAACGGGTCGTTGATCCGCTTCCTCCTCGGACGCGTCGGACCGACCATCACCTCTCGGGCGAGGCTCTTCTATGCTCCCGAGACCTGGGCTCCCCCGGTGATCAGCAACGGACGTCTCTTCGTCAATCAGAACGAGTTCGAGTCCCGCCTGCTCTGCTACGACATCGGGGTTTCCGGGCAGGGTGATTGAGCGGGGAAGAGAAGAAAAAAGGCGGCCCGAGGGACGCCTTTGTCGTGTGGGCAGAATCGGCGCCAGCGCGAATCACTCCGATTTTCGGATTCTCTCCATCGAGCTGCTCGCATGGAAAAGCTTGTTGAGCACGTTGGGAGCGGAGATGCTCTGGTGGTTTTCCGGTTCGGCCTCGGAGTGCCTCGGATCGGCCAGCGAGGGGATTTCCTCTGGTAGCTGAGCGGAGGGAAGCGACTGGTGCGGCCACTCGCTCCAGACGGTTCCCGCGATTCTGCCGGAGCCATCCGTCCGCCCTACCGTTCCCGAGCTTTTGGCCGGAGAGGTGGACGGTTCGGTCTTGGTCTCGGGGCGGAGGCTCTCCCATTTTTTCTCGAGGCGCTCGGGCTGGGGAACCACCCTGTGGGAAAGGTGCGGCGAATGCTCGGCATCGTAGCCGGCCACTGCTGGTGCACCAATCGGTGGCGCCGGTTGCGGTGACGGCGGTAGAGATGTGCCCTGGCCCCAATCGGCCTGGCTGCTGGTGTGGGCTTTGCTTGCGGCAGGCCACGGATTTTGGTTTGTTTGCGGCGGAAGCGCCGGCTCTGCCATCGATGCTGGAACCTTCCGGGTGGGGGCGGCTACAGGAGGTTCCGGCGGGGAGAGTTCTTCGGTCGAGCGGCGGTAGACTCCGGTGTCCCCCAGCTCGTTCCGGGCGAAATCTGCTTCGTCGGGGGATGTCATCGGTGCCGGAGCCGGGCTTCCCCCTTCCTTAAAGGGAAGGATGTTGTCCGGATCCTTTTCGGGGACCGGCTGCTTCTGAGCCGTGGGTTTCAAACTGGGCTTCAGGACGACATCGTAGAAGCCACCCGATATGCCGCCGTCGGACTCATCGTAGCTCCTTCGGTAGCTGACATGCTCGCCGAGAGGGGGATTAGCCTCGGGCGCAATCACCAGGCCGCTCAAATTCGCCTCCTCCTCCAGGGGATCGATGTCTTCGGCGAAAGAGGCATGGGGCAAACCGGTGGCGGCTGTCTTCACGGGCGGCGGCGGAGCTGCCGCCGGAGCGTGAACCGCCGGAGCCTGAACCGCCGCAGGTGCTTCCTTCGGAGGCGGGCTGAACTGGGGTTGCAGCGGCGCGTCATGCAAGGGGTGGACACGAGAGGGTTGCGGCGCTCCTGCCGGCTCGGGTGGGGCTGCCGAGGGCATCAGCGTGGTATCACGGTGCTGGGGCTGGTGCTGGTCGACACGAGTGACCTCTTCATCGTGATCCTTTGCTGGCGCGGGTGGATTCGGGGCGGCCGCGAGGTTGCCCGACTGGTTGGAGGCGGTGGTCTG
>CAZLUZ010000204.1:0-7539 GCA_964562825.1 uncultured Akkermansia sp. | reverse complement strand
CATCCTCGCCGACGACCTCGGATGGGGCGATCTCGGGTGTTACGGACATCCCTACGCCAGGACTCCGAACCTCGACCGGCTCGCCGCCGAGGGAACGCGCTTCACGCAATTCTATGCCACCGGCGTCACCTGCTGCCCGGCGCGGACCGGGCTGATGACGGGCAAATTTCCCGCAACTTTCCAGAAATACCCCGCCAGCTTCGGTTTCGGCGAACGCATCACCATCACGGAACTCTTGCACAAGCAGGGCTACGCCACCGGCCATTTCGGCAAATGGCACATTGGACCCGAAACCGCTCCGGGAACCTACGGGATCGACGTCACGGGCCACGATGACGAAGCCGGGGGCGGCCGAAAACGCCTGACCGATCGGGGTCGGGACTCCCACCTTTTCGATGACGCGATCCGGTTTATCGAAAACAACGGAGACCGCCCCTTCTATGTCAACGTCTGGGGCCACATCTCTCATCATCCGGTCAATCCTTCCCAGAGATTCGTCGATGAATTTGGGGAGCTGAAGGTCGACGAGTCCCTTTTCTCCGAGTTCCAACGGGAAAAATTCGCCATCGTCCGGGAGAACGGCGGGGATGTCGACGGGTCGGTCCGCCGCTTTCTCGGCGATGTCCACTCGCTGGACCTGGACGTGGGTCGCCTGCTTGCCCGGCTCGATGAACTCGGACTTCGCCACAACACGATCGTCGTCTTCAACTCCGATCAGGGTGCGGCTACGCCGCGCTCCCCGGAAGAGGCGGCGGAGGCCATGGAACGCAAACGGAACCGGGATCGCAAAGACGATAACAAGTCGATGACCGAGGAGCGCATGGAGCTCACCCTCAATCTCATGGGCTACGCCGGGCCGGATTTCCGAGGCGGCAAACACACCGATTTCGAGGGCGGCGTGCGCGTGCCGTGGATCGTGCGCTGGCCGGATCGTGTACCCGCCGGGCGGGTGGACACCGAGTCCGTGCTCAGCGGTGCGGACTGGCTGCCCTCGCTCTGCGCCATCGTCGGAATCGAGATCGACGCGGCGGCTTTCGACGGCGAGGATTCCTCGGCAGCATGGCTCGGTGGCAGGCATCTCCGCGAGAAACCGCTCTTCTGGAAGACCAATTCCGAAAACAGCGACGTCGCGATGCGCTGGAAGGACTGGAAGTTTCACGGCACCAAGCGACGCCGCGGGGAAGTCGAGCTGTACGATCTGAGGACGGACCCCGGCGAAAGAGAAAATCTAGCCGCAGAAATGCCGGAGGTGGTTCGGCAGTTACAGGAACGACTGAACGAATGGACCGCGACGCTGCCGGAGACCTACGAGCATGGCAACGCGAAGGACGATTGAGGCCCGAATCTGTTCCATTTGCTCATGAAAATCGGTCCTTCGCTCCTATTCCTTTTCCTGTCCGTGTTTGGCTCTGATGCGGTGGCACAGGACGAGGGGACCGGCGGACTGCCCCCCGTGCTCAGGAGACTGGACCAAAGCGGCAACCGGGACGGCAAGATCCAGCGCGAGGAACTTCCGGAACCCCTATCGCGATTCTTTGATGACACCGATCTCGATGGCGACGGCGTGTTGACGGGAGAGGAGGTGGACGAAGCCAAGGCGAGACGCTTCGCGGATGTGCCGAAACTGGAGGATGTCCTCGGTGAGTTACCTCAGGAAACCCTGGATCTTCTGGGAGGTCGGCTCTGGGAGGTTGGTTGGTCCGAGGGCACACTGATCGACGCCTCGCGGGACCGGGAGATCGGCTACCTCATTCGCTATCCCAAGGAGCGCGATGGGCTCACCCCCATCGTGCTGTTATCGCACGGAGGCTTCGGCAGTTCCATCGGTCACTATGCCTATACCGATCTGGCGACGACATATGCCCGGCTGGGTTTTCTTGCCGTCAACATCGGCCACCGTCCGTCCCTCAACGAAGTGCGGCACCGCTACGACCGGCCGCTGGACGTGAGTTTTGTCATCGACGCGCTGGTCCGGGTGCGAGCCGGTTCGCTGCGAATTCCCGGCGGCGGCAGCGATGACGCCCTGCCCCTGCCGGAGGACTTTCAGGGGATTCCTGGCGTGGATCACATCGGGCACATGGGTCATTCCTACGGGGCGTTTACCGCACACGCCGTCGGCGGGGCGAACTGGAGTCCAACCATGGGCATCCGCAACTTTCGCGACCCGAGGGTCGACGCCATCGTGCCCATCTCGCCGCAGGGTTATCACCGCTTCGGTGGTTACGATGAAGGGCCGGAGAACAACAGTTGGAGCGAGATCAAGATTCCGGTTTACCTGATCTGCGGCGAACTGGAGAGTCCGGAGTGGCGTCGCCAGCCCTTCGACCGCTATCCGGCCGCCGGCGACAAGTTTTTCACCATCGCCAAAGGCTGGGGACACAACATCATCAAGGGCAACCCGGCGACGAAGCGTCTTCTCGCTCTCAACACCGCGCTCTTCTTCCACACCTACCTGCGCGACGGCGGCGGCCGGGACCGCATCGGCACCTTGGCCTGGATCGATGGCTGGACGTTGGAAAGGAAATCTGAAAAATGATGAGAATACTTCTTCCAACCGTATTCTTCGCACTGTTTCTCGGCGATCACGCGTTCGCTCAGGCAGCCCCACCGGCCTTCCAGCGCCTCGACAAGAACTCCGACGGAAGAGTCACACCAGACGAGGTGGTCGAGTCAGCCGCTTTCGCTGCGGCGGATGCCGACAAAGACGGCGCGGTGACGCCGGAAGAGCTGCGCGCCTGGTTCCAGAATCGAAATCGACCGGCGTCCGCGCCTTCCAGTCCGCCAGATGGGGACGAGCAGGGCGACCCCTTCTTCCGCCGGGCCGAGATTCCCGGCCTGACCGATGTCGAGGCCGGGACCAACGGCTTCGCGCTCGTCGACCTGAACGCGGACGGCTGGATCGACTACCTCGCCACCCAGACGACGCCCGGCATTCATCTTCCCAAGGGACCGAAGGGAAATCCCATCCCCCAGGGTGACCAGCTTCGAGTGCTCCTCAATCGCGACGGAAAAGGGTTCGAGGAGGCGGAGATCGAGATCGAAAGCGACTGGCTTTCCCCGGCGGAGTTCGGGCGCGGCAGCCAGATTCCCAATCTCGTCGATCTCAATGGCGACGGGTTTCTCGATCTGCTCGTCGGGCGAAGTTCCCCAGTGACCGCCGGCAAGGTCCGCCCCGGAGCCGAGACGCCCGGAAACACCCTGCTGCTGAGCGACGGCGCGTGGAACCGCTTTCGCGAAATCCCGGGCGCCCTCGGCGCTGCGAACGAGGTCGCCTACAACCGCCAGAGCGCCTTTGCCGACGTGGACGGGAACGGCTGGCTCGACCTCGCCATCGGCTGCGACAACATCGGCGATACCATGGGCGGGTTTCCCCACAGCCGGCTCTACCTCTTCGAACCGGGAGCGAACGGCCTGCTTTCCGGGCGCTTCGAGGACATCGGCGGCACGGACCGCGTTCCCGATTTCGGCGGCTGGCACGACGATGACGACCTGGACAAGGCCGGACCCGACATCCAGTTCGCCGATCTCGACAACGACGGCGATCTCGACCTGATCCAGGCCTGTCACGTTGATATTCGCGATCCGCTCTCCGAGTTTTCGCCCGCCGAGTACCGCCAGGGGATTTGGTGCTGGAAGAATCTACTCAAGGAAACCGGCGAGGCCCGCTTCGAGAAGATCACCGGCAACGGGCTCGCGGTCGAGGGACGCCTGCAGTGGAGCGAAGAGAAGAAACAACTCATCCCCGAGTCTCCCGCGCCCGGTCTGCCCTACGTGGCCCTCGCCGACGTGGACAACGACGGCTTGCTCGACATTCTCGCCATCGGCCCGAGCGATCCGGGCTGGGCGCCGCGGGCCGAGGACGTGGGGGGACGCTTCTGGCGCAACCTCGGGGATTTCCAGTTCGAGGAAGCCACCGCCGCGGCCGGACTCGAGTCGCTCAACTGGAGCCACCGGCAGTGGTACGAGTTTCACGGGATGGAGGTTCCCGAGCATCTCGCCAACTGGACACCGCGCTACGGACCGAACTACGAAAACCAACCGGGTCGGAAGAAACTGTCGCCAATGGACGAGCGCCCCTACTGGGCCGACATCGTCTTCGGCGATTTCGACAACGACGGATGGGTGGACTTCGTCGCCATGGACCGGCGCGACGGGACGACACGTCGCGAGGGGCGGTCCGTGCTGTATCGCAATCATGGAGACGGCACGTTCGAGCCGCTTCCGCAGCAGGTGAGCGGGATCGACGGGAAGGGCATCTCCGGCGAGGCGGCCGATCTGAACAACGACGGGAGGCTCGACCTCGTCTTCGCCGCCGATCCGGACAACTCCGGCGGCTGGCGGCGTACCGACGCCCCCGAACGCTATCGCGACAAGGTGTTTCTCAACACGGGACTGCGGGGCGCCGGGAAACACTGGCTGCGTCTCCGTTTCACCGGCATGACCCATCACGAGCTGGCCGGAGCGCTTGTCACCGCGACGACGGGCGACCGCACCCAGGTTCGCACGCTTTTCAGCGCGCACACCTACAAGTCCGGCGGGCCCATGGAGGCGCACTTTGGCTTGGGCGGCGCCGATACCGCCGATCTGACGGTGCGATTGCTGGACGGCCGAACCTTCGAGTTCCCCGGATTGGCGGCGGATCGGATCGCCGAACTGACGCTGGGAGGAACTACCGGCGCCGCCTCAGCGGTTCCCGAATCGGCCGAAGCCGATGAAACGACCGCAGCCGAGGAATCCACCGCCAGTGAAGCCCTCGGCCTGCCCCGCTTTCTCCGTCGCTTGGACCGAAATCGCGACGGTTTTCTTTCCAAAGAGGAAATCCCGCGCGGCCAGTTCTTCGAAGCGATGGACGAAAACGGCGATGGACGGGTCACCGGGACCGAGGCTTTCACCTGGTGGACGAACCGCCAGGCCATGAACGCGCCTAAGGTCGTTGAAAAGACCGCCGTTGAGAAAGCCGCCGACGGCAGCTTCGAGCGTCTCGCTGAGGAACCGGCCACGGAATCGACCGCATCGCCTTGGCCGAGCTTTCTGGGTCCCGATCGCAACGGGATCGCCGCGGATGGACCCAAGCTCGCTCGCGAATGGCCCGAGGGCGGTCCCCCCGTCGCCTGGCGGGTCGAGGTCAGCGGCGGATTCGGCGGAGTCGCTATCGACCAGGGACGGGTCTTCCTCCTCGACCGTTCCGCCACCAACGAAGAAGCCCTGCGCTGCTTCGACTTCGAGAGTGGAACGGAGCTGTGGCGCTACACCTACCCGACCCGCAACGTGCGCCTGCCCTACTCGGGATCGCGAACCGTCCCCTCGGTGGGGGGCGACCTCGTCTGGACCCTCGGCGTGATCGGGGAACTGCGCTGCCTCGACTGGAAGAAAGGCGAGCTGCGCTGGCGGGTCGACCTGATCGAAGAAGCGGAACTCGAAATCCCCCCACGCTGGGGCGTGAGCCAGTCGCCCCTGCGCCACGGAGGACTCGTCATCGCCCCGGCGATCAACGATAGCGCCGGTTTCCTCTACGCCTTCGAGGAGAAGACGGGCGAGTTGCGCTGGAAGACCAACGACCTCGGCGGCGCGTCCTACGTCACCCCGACCCTGCACACCCTCGGCGGCGTCGAGCAGGTCATCCTGTTCGGCAAGGCCGGCACGCGCGAGGGCGCCTGGCACGGCATCGACCCGAAAACCGGAGAGATTCTCTGGACCTGGACCGGCTACGACAACCCCGCCCAGATCACCCATCCGGTGGCGCTGGGCGACGACCGACTCTGGATCACCGGGGGCTACGACGTCGGTTCCCGCATCGTCCGCCTCGCCCGCGATGGCGAAAACGGTTGGAAAGTGGAGGACCTCGGCGGACACGACGCGGCCGGGAGCCAGGTCCACACGCCCCTCCTTCACGACGGCCACCTCTTCGCCAACCTCAACACCAACGAAACCCTCCGCCGCTCGCGTCGGGCCGAGGCGGGCCTTGGCTGTTTCGACCTCGAGGGCAACCTGCTCTGGAACACGGGCGAGGAACCGAACTTCGACCGGGGTGGCCTTCTCATCGCGGATGGTTTGCTGATTGCCCTCGACGGGGAAACCGGTGAGCTGGTTCTCATCGATCCCGCGGCCGAAGCCTATCGCGAACTCGGCCGGGTCACCCTGTTCGAAAACCGCGCCAAACAAAGCTGGGCGCCGCTCGCCCTCGCGGACGGACGCCTTTTCGCCCGCAGCCAGACCGAACTGGTCTCCGTCGATTTGCGCGAGTGACCGGGCCAGCGCGAGTGGCAACTCGCCGGTGCTGCGTCTCCCGGCCGGCTATTTCCTCCGAAACACCTCGCTGTGGACCACCGCGTGGACGAGGTCCCGGTGCGCGACGAGCTGTTCCCGGAAATCCACTGCGCACGGGTGTCCGGCTCGACGGCGGGTACGTCGGGTCGAGAAAAATCCCGAGGATCCGCTCGAGTAGGTAGGCCCCGCGAAGGATGGGAGAAGTCGTCGTTCCGTCCGATTCATGGCAGGATAAGCAGATGTTGATCTCCGTTCGGGAGAATTTGTGGATCAATGCGTTCGTCCAGAGTTGCCAGAGTGCCGTGGTTGGTTACCGCCAATCCAAGGAGGTACAAGTCGGTGATTCTCTTCGATCCGGGCAAAGTGGGAAATTGGGTTGAATCCCGGAGCGTCACAGCGTCGGGCCAGAACTGGTGACCGGGCCACGAACAGATCCGGTCCAAAAACGGCCGGAGACTTTCAGCGTCCCCGTTTACGGTTGGATAGTTGGGATTGCCCAGGATTCGCAGAAAGGCATTCTCGGTGAGCGGACAGGTCGCCCAGCCATCGTTAGCCGGCCTCCCATGAAACCAGTTTTGAACCCTGTGATGGTGAACATGGGCGCTGTCGGCCAGCGCGATCAGGACATTGGCGTCAAGCAGGCAAGTCATCCCTCTTCCTCCAATAGCCGGTAAACCTGCTCGCTGGTCACTTTCGCTTTCCCGGATGATGGAAGAACGGGAAATCCGTACTCATTGAGCATCCAGGGGCACTCATCGGAATCGTTTCGACCGTCGATCAACTCTCTTCTCAGGGCATGTTCGATCATCGACTTCAGCGTGGTCCGCCGCTGGGCCGCGACCGCCTTTGCCCTGGCCAGCAATTCATCCGGCAGCTCGATGGTTGTCTTCATATGGGTCATTGTATTCTTTTATGGGTTGCTCGCAATACCCGCGATGGCGAATCGTCAGTGAAAGTGTGTTCGCCGGATTTCGAAATGATCTCCACTCTACCGCTCGCCATCGCGGACGGACTCCTTTTCCCCCGAAGCCAGACCGAGTCGGTGTGAGTCGATTTGCGCGACTGAGCGAGCCAGCCCGAGTGGCAACTCGCCGGTGCTGCGTCTCCCGGCCGGCTATTTCCTGCCGAACAAGGGGCGGTTGAAATCGCGTTGCTTGACCCCGGTTCAAGGACGGAGATAGCGGCCCATCTCAGCCATTCTCACTCAGGCAATAGAGCTTCGTCGCCGTCCGGATGAGCAGTTTGTCGCCGGCGATGGCGGGGCTGGAGAGG
>CAZLUZ010000203.1:0-7541 GCA_964562825.1 uncultured Akkermansia sp. | reverse complement strand
GTCGAAGACGTTCCGCAGGTACGAGACGAAGGCCAGGTCGAGCCCGTCGGCGGCTTTCTCGATGCACTGCTTCAGGGTTTCGAGCTTCACCGGTTTGGGCAGAACGAGATCGCTTCCCGTCGTGCCGAATCCCTCCTCTCCGCTCTCGTTTGGCGCCATCAGGGCAGTCATCATGATGATGGGGACCTCCCGGAGCTGCTCGTTGTTGCGAAACTGGGCGCACACGTCGCCCCCGTCCAACCCGGGCATGACGATATCGAGGAGGACCACGTCGGGCCGGAACTCGAGGGCGGTTTGCAGCGCCCGGTTCGAGTCGTTCTCGATGCATACCTCATACTCGCCTCCCTTCTCCAGGTTCATCTTCAAGAGCCGGGTGAATCCCACCTCGTCGTCGATCGCGAGAACTTTGTATTGCATGACCAATTCTACTCTGCCTGGGCCGAGGGTGTCAATATAGGTCAGGAACCGGTTTCGCTTGGCGGAGGCGGCACCGCGGGCAGGGTGATCTGCATGACCGCCCCTCGCTCCAGCAGCCGGTTGCGCAGGGTGATGACACCCTGATGCAGCTCCACGATTTTGCGCACCACGGAGAGGCCGAGTCCGGTGCCTTTGCCCGTGGCCTTGGTGGTGAAAAAGGGATCGAAAACCTTGCCGATGTCCTCCTTCCTGATCCCGGAGCCGTTGTCCTTGACCTCGATGATCACGACCCGATCGCCGGAGCGAAAATGCCGGGCGGTGCGGGCGCCCTCGTTGCGGGCCACCTCGTCGAGCGAATCGGACCGCACCGTGATGGTCAATTCCCTGGGGCCGGCATTGTCCGCCATGGCGTGGATCGCATTGATCATCACGTTGATCAGCACCTGCTCGAATTTGTTTCGATCCACCCGGATCCAGGCGGGAGACTTCTCGAAGTATTCCTCGACCTTGACGGAAGCCTTGGTGATTTCGTGACGCATCAGCAGGAGGACATGGCGACACAGTTCGACGGGGTCGGTCAGCTCCCGGGATATCTCGCGGTCCGAGGAGAAATCGACAAGGCCCCGCACGATCCGGTCCGCCCGTTCGATCGCTTCCCGCATCTCCGCGAGGATGACCGGCAGATTGGGATCGTCGGGATCGACGCCCTCGCTGAGGTATTCCACTCCCATGACGAGGAGGGCGAGGGGATTCTTAACCTCGTGCGCCACCCCCGCGGCGAGGCGGCCGATGGACTCCAGTTTTTCCGCCTGGATCAACTGAAGCTGGGTTCGCTCCAGCTCCTCGTTCTTGGCGGAGAGATTCTGGTTCAGTCGTTCCAACTGTTCGCGGTGGCGAACCCGCTCCGTGATGTCTTCGCTGATTCCGACGAGGAGGGCGCGTCCCTCCCGCTTGATCGGCACCTTGATGGTGCGCAGATATATCTCGCCCCCCTTTTCCGTGTCGATGATTTCCTCCGGGATTTCCAGCAACCTGCCCTTCTGAAAGACGGCCTCGTCGACCTCGCGAAAGTATTCGGCGGATTCGGGGGAGAAAATCTCTGCGTCGGTGTTGCCCAGGGCTTTCTCCCTGGGGATGGTGGTGATCTGCTCCTGTTTCTTGTTCCAGATGATGAAACGGAAATCGTCGGATGCGTCCTTGGCGAAGAGCGCCACGGGGAGGTTGTCGATCACCGCGTCGAGAACCCCCGACTCCCGGTCCTGGCTGCCTTGGCGGAGGGATCTGCGCCGTCCCTCGTCGGGAAAAGGGGGAGGTTCCGGGAGGGGTTCGTGCTCCATGGGGGCAGTCTAGAAAAAGGGGCGGGGCACGGCAAGTCTCTTCGCGGGAGGGTCGGGTGTGTTATCCGGCTCGTCCGGAGCCCAGCCGGAAAAGGGGGACCAGGGCAGGTTGCGCAAGACGCCGAAGGCGAGCAGAAAGACCAGGAGGAGAAGGGGGGCGCCGCGGGGAACCCGGGGCACCCGGCGCTGGAGACGATGGGACTGGCGGGGCGCCACCCAGCGCAGCCAGGGCAGGAAGATGGCGAGGAAGACCAGGGCGAAGATCAGCGGGAAAATCGGGTTCATCGCCCAGGCGGTCGCGGCGTCTCCGCGCAGCAGGGCTCGGGTGGCACGGGTCATCCCGCATCCCGGACAATGCCAGCCCGTCAGTTCGTGGAAAAGGCAGGGGAGGAAGCGGCCGCCGGGGACAGGCTCGTCGACCTGCCGCAGAAGGAAGGCCCCTCCGGCGAGTGCGCCGGCTCCGAGCAGAGACACGCCCCAGCGCAGGATCTGCTGCCGGCTCATCGGACCCCTGTCTACTGCGCCTCGAGGGCGGCGAGTTGCGCGAGAAAGAGGAGGATGTTGATGGCGACGCCGACGATCCAGAGGAGCATGCCGGCGTAGCCGATGATGACCCCGGCGAGAGCGAGGCCCTTGCCCTCGGTGGGGCCGGGGGAATTTTTGATACGAGACAGGGCCAGATGGCCGCAGATCACCGCGGGGATCTGGGCGAGGAAGGGGCAGACGAAGAAACCGACCAGACTGAGGACGAAGGACCAGATGGCCAGCGATCCCGCTCCCGAATCCCGGGGAACCGTTCCGGTCGATGGAGCCAGTCCGGGCCCCTGGGAGAAGCTGGGGCTTGGGGGGGCAGTCTGGGCCGGCGCGGCGGAGAGGGGCTCCGAGGTGGTGGTGAGGGGAGAGGACGGAGCGCCCTGGGTGAGCTGGTCCGGAGCCGGCGAATCCGCCGGGGAGAGCGCGGGGATGTCATCGATTCCGAGAGTTTCCCCGGCTGGTTTCCAGTCGGGCATGTCCTGGTTCCAGACCAGGTTCGTCGCGGAGATCGTTCCCCCGCGAAGAAGGCGCTCCAATTCCTCCCGGGAAACGGGTCCGGCTTGTTGGTTGTCCTTTTCGTAGTACCAGTCCATCGTTGCAATCCCTCTGGCAGGGACAGGCGGGTGTCAACGGACAAGTGGCGAGTCAGCGGCGGGGGCATCGCTTCGCGGGCAGGCGACGTTTCATCTGAGCCGATCTTCCACCATGAAAAATACCGACCGGAAACCGTCCCTCACTCTCCGCCTGGCCGCCGTCTACAACATCATCTGGGGCGCCCTGGTGGTGCTGTTTCCTCACCTGCTCTTCGACCTGACCGGCGCGGAGAGACCTCGGTATCCCGAAATCTGGCAGTGCGTCGGCATGATCGTGGGCGTCTACGGACTCGGGTATGCCATCGCCAGCTACGATCCGGTGCGACACTGGCCGATCGTGCTCGTCGGATTGCTCGGCAAAATCTTCGGACCGATCGGCTTCGCCTGGGCTTTGGTTCAGGGCAGCTTCCCCCTGGGGTTCCTGCCCGTCATCGTGGGCAACGACCTCATCTGGTGGATCCCCTTCTCCCTGCTGCTGTGGCAGGCTTTCCGCGACAACACGAGAACCGGCAGCGAGGACGACCCGATTCCCCCGATTGCTCAGGCTCTGAGGGAGACCCGGCCAGTGGGAGAGACCAAGTCGCTCGAGGACTTGTCGCGCGAGAGGCCTCTCCTCCTCGTTTTTCTGCGGCACTCCGGCTGCACCTTCTGCCGATCGACCCTCAGCCAGCTGGCCCGGCAATCGGATGAGATCGAGCGAAGCGGAGTCGAGGTGGTGCTGGTGACCATGAGCGATCCGGCAGACGGAGTGAAGTTGAAAGAACGGTTCGAGCTGGGCGGGGCGAGGGTCGTCTCCGATCCGAACCGGACCCTCTACCGGAGTTTTTCCCTGCCCCGGGGCACCTGGCGCCAGTTGTTCGGTCCCCGGGTGTGGCGCACGGGTTTCGTCGAGGCGATCCTGAGAGGCCACGGCGTGGGCCAGCTGGATGGCGATGGCTTCCAGATGCCCGGCGCCTTCCTCATCGCTGAGGGAAAGATCGTCAAGCAGTCCACCGGCGAAACCGCGGCCGATTTGCCCGATTTTGTGGCGTTGGCGAAGGCCTGACCGGGAAAAGGCTGGGCTAGTTCCCGCGACCCGTGACCTCTTCCCCCGCCACCGGCTCCCGGACGGACCAGTTCTGCACCGCCCCGATGTCCGCCCGGGCGAATACCAGGACAATCGGGTCTTTGCGTTCGGGATCGGAGGATTCATGGGGGCGCGTCGTGCCGAGAAAGCCGTAGCGACCGTCGATCAGGGTCACCTGCGTCGAGATCCGCATCGTGTAGAAGATCGGGGTGCTCGTCTGGTGCTCCGGGTCGGCTTTCTCGCTCGGCCAGTGGTTGGTTCCTTGCAGCGAAACGATCTCCGGAAGGAGATTGAGGTCGACGGTGTTGCCGTCGGGACCCAGCACGGGATCGGTCTCCAGGGTGATGCCGAGATTCCGGCATTCAAAGGCAGCGGCGTTGGGAGGGGGAGGAATGTTCTGGGAACCACCGGAAAGCTCCAGCGTGGTGGGAACCTCCGGCGGATCGAAATCGACCGGGTAGAGCCACTCGCTGACCCCCTCCGTCTTGGCTCGATGGCCGGAGCGGGCGTTCACCACTGCTGTCTCCAGGATCGTGCCCTGCCCGGCTTTCACCCAATCCTGCACCGTTCGGCGCAGTTCGGACCCGTCGCCATGCAGTCGGTTTTCAAAGAGCCAGTCGCTGAACTTTTCGTGGGGGACCTCGATAAACTCCACCACGATGTGAAGTTGTTGTTCGCCCGATTTGGCCAGACTTTCGAGGTAGGTCTCCAGCAGGTCATGCTGACTTCGCGTGTTTCGCACGATCAACTCCTGCTTGGACGGGAGGTAGACGGCGGAGGCCCCCTCGAGAAAGGCGATGCCAACCGATTTCATCAGCTCCAGCCCGGTCCGGGCCGTCCCCTGGGCGAAGGGATCGTCGGTCCCTCTGCCGCCGGGGGGGGGGCCGTGAAAAAAGGTGGCAGGAACGCGATACACCCGGGTGATGAGTTCATCCCCGGCCGGTGCCACGGTGGGCGGCCAAATCGAGAGAAACAGCAGAAGCGAGAGACGAGGTGAGAGAAGGTTCATCGGGGCGGGGATTTTCGAGGCCGAGTATGGGCGGTTGCCCGGCGCCGCAGCAACCTCAAAAATGAGAATTCCGGGGGGACCAAACCCGCGGCGGTGGCGGGTCGGCGAACCCGACTTCTTCCGGGCTTAGTCGTCCCCGGTCGCGCGGGCTCGGTTGGCGGCCTCGGTGTAGGCCGCCATATCCTGCAGGTTTTGAACGAACAGGGCTGCCGAGATCCGTTCTCCGTCCGCCCAGAACCCCCGGGGATCCTGCGTTTCCAGGGCCTGACGTGCCGCCGGAGCGCGCCGACGGGCCTCGCGCATCCAGGCGTTCGGCGAGTCGGGGTCTGCCCGGCCTCTCAGGACTTCTTCGGGCGATCGGGCGACCAGGCGGCGCATCCGATCGATTTTTCTCCCGAAAGAGCCATCCACGCGAAAGGCATAGTGATCGGGAAGATTGGTGTCGTCGTACGTCAGCGCGTAGGTTTCCGCCTCGAAGTAGAGGGGCCGGTTTGTCTCCAGTTCGTAGAAGCGAGCCCAGCTCCCGTCCGGAGAGCGGGAGCGATCCAGCCAGTCCAGGGCGGGCACGATAGCGGCACGGAATCGTTCTTCTCCGGTGGCGAGCCAGAGTTCGAGGAGCGTCTCGACCGCGCCCAGGCTCTCGACCGAGGCCAGTGCGGGCGGCTCGAATTTTCGCGCCCAGACCGGATGCATATTGGTGTCGTACTGCTGCGACCACCCCGGCTGCGGTTCTGCGTGTTGGGCGAGCAGGAGGAAGTCCCCCGCTCGTTTGGCCGCTTCCCGGTATTGGGGATCGCCGAGGACTTCCGCGGCGCGCAGGAGGACGCCAACCACCTCGCGGATGTTGTGGTCGTTGAGCGTGTCGTGGTGCGCGTAGGGGTCTCCGGACCAGGAGCGCGGCCATTCCGACGGTATGCTGGCCTGAAGTGCGGGCCGCGAGGGGTCGGCGGGTCCGTCAAATTGCTGGGGCCACCCCCCGTTCGTGTTCTGGGCCGCGAGCAGACCGGCGAGGCCGAACTCCAGGGCTCGATCCAGATCGGGGTCCGCCTGGTCTCCCCAAACCGCTTTCCCTTCGATGAGCAGGAGCAGGGCGGACTGTGTCTTGTTGTCGTCGAGGGTCGAACTGGCGTTGCGGCGACCCCGATCGAGATCTCCGGCTTCGATGTCTCTGCGGTAGTGCAGGCGGCGGGAGAAGGCGGGGTCGAAATCGAAGTCCGCCGTCCAGCCGCCGGAGGCCAGTTGGCACCACGCCAGGGCCGAAGCGGCTTCGCGTGCTCCCTGGAGAAAGAGCCGGTCTCCGGTGGCCCGGTAGGCGGCGAGCATGGCAAGTCCGATCGACGGGGTGCCCGGGGGTTGAATCTCGATCACCGTTGGGGATGAGCGATGTTCGCTCTGGCCATGGGAGAGATCGAGGGGCCATGCCGAGGCGTAGCCACCCGCCACGGACAGGTTGCCTCGGAAGAAAAGAACGGCCTGCCGCATGCCCCGATGCACCTCGTCGAGGGCGGGGAGTTCGTCAGCAGCGCCTGCGGTGGGTCCCGGGAAGACGGGGAGTAGGAGGCTGAGAAGGATGACCGGTAAGCGAGGATGAATCATGATTCCGTATTTCTATTGCGAGGAAAATCTCGTCAACAGGCCCCGGACGCGTGCGACCCGGATGATGTGAAAAAAGAGCAGCCCCGCGAAGGTAAGATAGACCGCGTTCAACGCCGTGGCGAGGAAGAGATGGCCCGTGGGCATGGCGCCCGTTTTGAGCACTTCGCGCATTCCCTCGAAGACATAGGAACAGGGCAGCGCCCGGGAAAACGCCTGCATCAGGGGGGGCAGGCCCTCGATGGGATAGAAGACCGCGGCGAAGGGCTGGATGAAAAAGGGAGTGGCCCACGCCAGTGTTTCCGCGGCCGGTCCCCATCGGACGATCAGGGCGGTGGAGATCATGCCCAGAGCCCAGCCGAAGACGAGCAGGTTGATCATGAAAGGCAACAGATACCAGTGCAAGGCGAAGACGTTGAAGGAGTAGAGCACCAGCGAGATCACGGCCAGGATCGAGGAGGTGATTGCGGCCCGCATCAGGCCGATGGCATAGGTCGAGGCCAGATAATCGGCAGTGGAAACCGGCGAGGCGAAGATGTTGAGCAGATTGCGCGACCACACGTCTTCGAGGAAGAAGATAGCCACTCCCTGTTGGGCCCGAAAGAGGATGTCCCACAGGATGACCGCCCCGATCAGGAAGGTGATCTCATAGGGGAAATCGTCGCCCGTGTGGCGTTGCAGAAAGACGGTGAGATACCCCCAGACGAGGAGATTGACGAAGGGCCAGAAGAGCAGTTCGATCAATCGCACCGGGTTGCGGGTATAGAGGAAGAGGTAGCGAAGCACGAGGGCTTTGATCACGTGAAGGCTCATCGGTAGGCGTTCAGGTTGTTTCCCCGGGTTCCAGATCACCGCTCCGGGCGACGCGGATGAAGACATCTTCGAGCGATTTTTCCTCGAAACGCGCCACGATATCGGCGGGCGTTCCCTGGTGGAGGATTTTGCCGCGGTGCTGGAAGATGACGCGGTCACAGACCTCCTCCACGTCCCGC
>CAZLUZ010000202.1:0-7604 GCA_964562825.1 uncultured Akkermansia sp. | reverse complement strand
GGGGAGGCGGGCCAGGAGCTTGGGTGGGGAGGCGGGCCAGGAGCTTTCCCCACGTAACGGACCGGGGGCGCGAAAGAGCCCGCAGTGGGGCCGCGTCCTCGAGGCGTTGATGCGTCAGGAAAATTCGACGTTTTTGCCGGGTTCGGTCTCGAACAGCATTTCGCGGCACTCGGTCGTGTTGGGTTCCACGATCTGGGAGCGGAACTTGATGAACGCCGGGTCGTCCTGGAACATGAGCAGTTTCTCCCGGTTTTCGAAGTCGGCGGAGAGGAAGAAGGCGAACTGGCTGTCTTTCTCGATGTTTCTTCCCGACCGAAAATTGTGCGCCTCGTCGATGCGGTGGAGGCAGGAGCGGCTTTCCCGAATCATGCGCTCGATCGTCTCATCGGAGGTGTTGGGCTTCAGCTTGAAGAGTGAGATGTAGTGGACCATCAATGAGGGATTGGCCGGTCCGGCGGAACCGGCGATTTACGGCAGGGAGGCGGTTCCGGGGAGGTAAGCCGCGGATCATTTCCACTCCAGCGCCCCTTTTTTCAGGGCGTAGAGATAGGCGATGAAGAGGATACCGACAAACCCGAGCATTGACCAGAAGAAAACCGTGGCCCCCTGCGCCACCTGTTCCTGGAAGACGACCGCCCAGGGATAGAGGAAAACCACTTCGATGTCGAAGAGGACAAAGAGCATGGCGACGAGGTAGAATTTGACGCTGAAGCGCGCCTGACCCGCCCCGACCGGCAGCATGCCGCACTCGTAGGCGGAGTCCTTGATCTGGTTGCGGGTGGCACGTTTTCCCAGCACCACGCTGGCGATCAGGGTGCCCCCGGCGAAGGCCGTGGCCAGCAGGATCTGAAGGAAGACAGGAATGAAATCGAGAAGCATGAGCCACAAAAAAACGGTGAATGGCGAACCATCCACCGTTTTTGAAAATCCTTCAAATATTTCGTGGAAAAGACCTCGGCACCAATCACGCGTTGGTTGCGTCGGCGATGTGGGAGAGACCTTTGTATTCCTTTCCGTTTTTTTCCACCAAGCCACGGGTGACCAGGTTTTGGAGCTTTTCGTAAGCCCGGAGTCGGAGCATCTCTTCTCCGCCACTGACCGCATTTCGAGCTTTCAAGTTTTCATACACAACCTCGAAGAGTTCGTTGAATCCGAAGGTCTGCTGGTCCGAAAGGACCGTGACGAGTTCATCGGTAACGTGGTCGGGCACCCGCCTTGAAAATCGTGTTCTACGTGTGGTTGACATCGGCCGAAGCTATCACGAGTCGGCCCGCTTTACCAGCCATTTTTTGTGGGCACATTGCAAAATTGCGAGCCTCTCAGGTCTGCGAGGCAATTTCGGGATGGAATCCAAACTCCGTAAGGCACTGATTCACAAAGAGTTGGAGATCCGGTCTCCCCGGCTGAGGCGCGAGCATGAGGAGACAGCAGTGAAAATAGCCTAACATGTTACCAAAATCTTTGTGCGTTATCTGCTTGACACGGAGCCAATCGTCGAATCCCAGCCAGGCCTCGGCCCAGTCCTGAAGGGAGTAATCCGAGGCGTCCACTTCCTCGAGAAAATCGCCCAGATTGACGTTGTCGCAGGATTCGACAAAGCCGGCAAAAGCGTCGAAGAGGCCTGGGTTGTCGTCGAAGTGAGGGCGGAGGTCCGAGAGTTCCGTTTTTCGGGGGACGGGCTTCATGGGGGGGAAGGTGGTCGATCGGATTTTTTGGCGGGCGCGACAGGGTACGCTGCTCCATCCAACCCTGTTTCGTCAACCGCGGGGCGCTTTTCGGGCGGGTGGCGAAGTCAGGACGAGGCGTCTTTTTCGAAGATCCCCCACTGGCTGAGACCCGCGACGCGGCGGGATTCGACGAGGCGAAGCCGGCCCCTGTCCGCCAGCACCTGCAGATTCGAGTGAGGTGAAGTCCGTTTCTGATTCAGCCCCGCGATTTCGAGCGCCCTCATGATCCAATCGGCGCCGGGAAGCGGCGTGGTCACGAGGAGCCTGCCCCTGGGCTTGAGCAGTGCCTCCGCCGGGGGGAAGAGATCGAAATGCTCCAGCACTTCGAAGGCGATGATCACGTCGCAGCTCTCCTCCTCCAGCCCCAGGCTCCGCCAGTCGCGAATGTCGCCGACCAGGTCCGCAGGCGCTTTCAGGTCGACTCCGCGGTAGTGCCGCCAGCCGTTCTCCCGGAGGTGCTCCCCGACCCATCCGGCGCCGCAACCGACCTCGAGGATGACGGCTTCCCGGGGCAGAGGGGTGAGGAAATAGTCGATCTTTTTGCGCCGGGCAAAATCACTGAGCAGAGGCATATCTTTATCGCGCTAGGGGATTTTCTTGGTCAAGGAGGGTGCGGTTGTGAGAGAGTGTCCCCGTGAAATTTCCCACAAGCAAACGCCACTGGTTCGCGCTGTTTTTTTTCGTTCTTTCGGGTCTGTTCGCGGTTTCGCGGTCCCACTCTACCGAGAGACCCAACTTCGTCTTTTTTCTTGCCGACGATCTGGGCTACATGGACGTGGGGTTCAACAATCCGGGCACCTTTTACGAGACGCCTCACCTCGATCGACTGGCCTCCAGTGGGATGGTTTTCACGGATTTCTACACCGCGTCGCAGGTCTGTTCTCCGACGCGGGCCAGCATCATGACGGGCAAGTATCCGGCGCGGACCAACACGACCAATTTTTTCAGTGGCCAACGCGAGGGCAAGTTTCAGCCCGCAGAATTCGAAACCGTGATGGATACCGCCGAAGTCACCCTGGCCGAGGCTTTGAGCGAGGCCGGCTACCGCACCTTTTTCGCCGGAAAGTGGCATCTGGGAGGGCGGGGATACCTGCCGACCGACCAGGGTTTCGCGGTAAACCGGGGCGGGGGAGGCAACGGCATGCCGAGGAGCTATTTTGCCCCGTATCGGAATGTGGACCATCTCGAGCCCGGACCGGAGGGGGAGTTTCTCACCGATCGGCTGGCCCGGGAGGCCATCGATTTCCTCGAATCCCGGGCTGGCGAGGACGATCCTTTTCTTCTGTATCTCTCCTTCTACTCGGTCCACACGCCGCTCGAGGCTCCGGCGCCGCTGGTGGAAAAATACCGGGCCAAGCGCAAGAGACTGGGTCTGACCGACGATGCGGAGAGTTTCGAAGTCGGGCGCGAGCGCCAGGTCTGGCCGGGCGACCGCGACGCGAGAAAGGTGCGCATCCGGCAGGATCATCCGGTCTACGCCGCCATGGTGGAGAGCCTGGACCGAGCGGTGGGCCGCGTGTTGGAGCGCCTCGACGAACTCGGTTTTCGCGATGATACCGCCGTTTTTTTCCTGTCGGACAACGGAGGGCTATCCACCTCCGAGGGGCACCCCACCTCGAACCTGCCTCTGAGGGGAGGCAAGGGATGGATGTATGAGGGGGGCATCCGGGCGCCCGTCGTGATTCGCTGGCCGGGAGTGGCGCCCCCGGGCACCAGGTGCTCCGTGCCTGCGGTGAGCACCGACTTCTATCCCACGATGCTGGAGATGGCGGGGCTCGCACCGAGGAGCGATCAGCATCTCGACGGAGTGAGCTTCGTGCCGCTCCTGCGCAATCCCTTCGCCAAGTTCGACCGCGGTCCCATCTTCTTCCACTATCCCCATTACTCGAACCAGGGAGGGATTCCGGCCAGCGCGGTCCGAAAGGGAAAATACAAGTTGATTCAGGACCTCGAAGACGGCGAGTTCGAACTCTACAACCTGGAGGAGGACGTGTCGGAGCACAACAATCTCGCTCAATTGGAGGTGGAACGGGTGGAGGAGCTGGGAGCCGAACTCGACGCTTGGAGGCGGGAGGTCGAGGCTCGTCCTCTGCGCCGGCACCCCGACACCGGTGCGACGCCTCCCGACCTGTGGTAGACCCTTCGCCCGATTTTTCCGACTTTCCTCGATGAAACCCCTATTCTTTGCTCTAGCCGCGCTGCTCCTGATGCCCGCCGCGGGGGAGGACGACGTCCTGAGTTGGGATCGATTCCGCGGGCCGAATGGTTCCGGGCTCGATCTCTCGCGGGAGTTGCCCGTGACCTGGGGGGAACGGCACCGCCGATGGGTCACCCCGATCCCCGGCAGGGGACACGGCTCGCCGGTGATCTGGGGCAACCGGATTTTTCTCCTCACCGCGGTGCCCGCAGAAGGTGCTGAGGATCGTCCGAAAGGTGAAGGAAAGGGGAAGGGTGCCCCGTCCCACCGCTGGATGGCGCTCGCCTTGTCCCGGCTCGACGGCGCCATTCTCTGGCAGCGGGAATTCTCGCCGCGTCGGTTTCGAGGACATCGCTTCAACAGCGCGGCCTCCTCCACTCCGGCGGTGGACGGAGAAAGGGTGGTTTTTTCCTGGGGGACCCCCGACGAACTCACCTTGGTGGCGCTCGATCACGAGGGAAAGCTGCTCTGGGAGAAAGAGATGGGACCGGTGGCGGGCGGCCACGGTTTCGGTGCGTCGCCCATCATTCACGGGGAACTCGTGGTGCTGAACAACGATCAGGACGACGAAAAGGGAAATCTCTTCGCTCTCGATGCCGCCACCGGCGAGGTGGCGTGGACCGTGCCGCGTCGGAGTCGCCGGATCTCCTACTCGGTCCCCTGCGTCTATCGTGGCGCCCTCGTTTTCGTCAATTGGCGGCACGGATTTACGGCAGTTCGCCCGGGCGATGGCAGCGTCATCGACGAGGCTTCGGTCTTCAATCTGGACACGGCGGAGCGGGCCATCAGTTCGCCGATTGTGGCGGGGGATCTCGTCATCGGAACCTGTGGATTCACCGCCAATCCGAAACACTGCGTCGCGATGAAGCTGGAGAATGACCGGTGGAACGAGGTCTGGCGGATCGAGCGAAACGTTCCTCACATTCCCTCCGTGATCGCGGTCAACGGCTTCGCCTTTCTTTGGGACGACTCCGGGATCGTCACCTGTGTGCGGGCGGAGACGGGGGAATCCCTGTGGAGGGAGCGGCTTCCCGGCATGGAGGGGCGCAGCTTCGGGTCGCCGGTCTCGGACGGCCGGCACATCTTCTGCGCCGACGAGAGTGGAAACATTCACGTGATCTCCGCCACCGGGGAGTATCGCTACCTGGGATCCAATCCCTTGGGGGAACCCTGCAAGACGACGCCGGCCCTTGCCGGCGGTCAGTTGTTCGTGAGGACGGAGACACAGCTGCACGCCATCGGGCCGTGAGAGCGGCGCGGCCTCTCCTCCCTTTCTCAGCGCTGCAGCAGGTCTCGCAGTCTCCCGCTGGTGAGGCCGGGAAAGAGGCGTCGTTCGCGGGGAGCGGCGCGGATCGATTTGGCTGGGCCGGGGTCCAGCTCCTGCCCGGTCCGGAGCCGTTCCAGCTGGCCGAGAACCCAGTGGTTGGCCCTGGTGGGGGCGCCGTCGTCCAGCCGGGTGAAATGCTGGCTCAGCCGGGCCTTGGTGTAGACCTCCTCTCCCCGGGCATCCCGGTAGGAGCGGATTTCCTGGACGTGCATGATGGTGATCCCGGCGAGGTAGAACTGGTCCTCGCGACGGAGATAGAGGGGCCCCCCCGAGTCGCCCGGCGTGATGGAACCCTCCTCGAACGAATTCTCCGTGATGGTGCAGAAAGCGTCCTGGACCACCTCGGGAACTTCCGCGTAGGAGTACACCCCTCGGTGTTCGTCTCGTTTTCCCACCATGCGGTAAACGTCGCCTTTTCGGGGCCTGACCTTCCCGGTGAGCAGGCCCAGGTCGGCGCTGCGCAACTCGGGGATATCCGGCTCGACGGTGAAAATGGCGAGATCCAGCTCGTGGCGGCGGCGGGTCACCGGGTCGCTGCCCCGGATCGTGGTCGGGGCCACCCCCACCGAGGTGACGCGAACCGTCCGGCGGCCCAGGTTGATGACCCGGATCTGGCGTCCGGGAGCGAGGCCCCCGGATTCGACGCAGTGGGCGGCGGTCAGGAAGACGTGGGGGGCGATTTTCACTCCGGAAAACTCACCACTGACACGGGGACCGGCCGACAGAGCGAATCTGGCGTAGCCGGGAAACTCCGCCGGGTGAGCGTTCTCTCCGCCAGAGGGAGTGAATCCAGGGGCTGGCGGGGAGAGAATGGCGAGGGCGAAAAGGGCGAGGGTGTTGGGGCGAAACCGGAGCATGGGGACACTTCTCCATAACCGGCGGTGCTCCGCAATTCTTAGTCAAAACCTGCGGCCGCGTCGGTGTCCGGGGTCTGCATTGGAGGGGGACCGAAGCAAACGCGGGGGGATTGATCGAAGCGTATCCTCGGGTTAAGAAGTCCCTTCGCGATCCCGCGTCCCCCCAGAATGATGCACCGCCCCAAGCATGGATATCCTTTCGATCCCAGTTACGGTTACGAGTTGGACGACCTTCTCCGCGTGATTTCGCCGGAGCCTCCGGATGATTTTGAGGCGTTCTGGAAGGCGCGATACGAGCGGGCCCGGGAGCAGGTTCCCGCGGCAAAGCTGACTCCGGTGCGGGGAACGGACCAGGCGCAGGTCCACGATCTGACCTATCAGTCGACCGATGGGGTCACGATTCGGGGCTGGGCGGTCACTCCCCGCTCGGGCGAGGTGCGTCGGGGGTTCGTCTGCGGTCACGGGTATGGGGGCAGCGCAGCCCCCGACCTGTCGCTGCCCTTCGACGATGCGGTGCTTTTTTTTCCCAGTCTGCGCGGCTTGGCCCGGAGCCGATTGCCCGGGGTGTCCCCCGAGCCGTGCTGGCACGTTCTTCACCACATCGAGGACCGTCACCGCTATATTCATGGAGGATGTGTCGAGGACGTGTGGTGTGCCGTCTCGGCCATGTTGGAGCGATTTCCCGAGGTGGACGGGCGGGTCGGACTGCTCGGCATCAGCTTCGGGGGAGGGATCGGCATGATGGCCGCGCCCTGGGATTCGCGCCTCTGGCGGGCCCACTTCGAGGTGCCGAGTTTCGGCAATCAACCGCTGCGCATCCAGCTGCCCACGGCGGGGAGCGGCGCGGCGGTGATCAAGATGCATCGGAAGCACCCCGGTATTCTCGACACGCTCGCCTACTACGATGCCGCGGTGGCGGCGCGGTTTGCTCGGATTCCCATCCAGATCGCGGCGGCTACCTTCGATCCTTTCGTGGCGCCCCCGGGCCAGTTCTCCGTCTTCAATTCCCTGCCCGGCGACCGGAGCCTGTGCGTGCTCGAGGCCGGTCACATCGATTACCCGAAACAGGATGAGGACCGCCGGAAGGTCCTGGGTCAACTCTCCTCCTTCTTTTCCTGACGATTGCGCTTGTCAGATCCGGGAGCCAAGTGGCAAGTTGCCGATTAACTCGGGGGCGCCGCGGCGGGTGGCCCGCTGGCATGCACTTCGAGTATCACAGTTGGTATAGCGAACGGGTCGGGCGCGAGATGGGAATTCGCGTCATCGGCCACGGCGGCGCAAAGGTGCTGGTGTTTCCCACCCGAGACGGCGACTGCGCTGAATACGAGCGTCTCCGGATGCACCAGTGGCTGGCGGAGAAGATCGATCCCGGCCATCTCCAGCTTTTCTGTCTGGATAGTCTGACCGATGACAGCCTCTACGCGAATTGGATGATCCCGGCCGACCGGATTCGGCGTCACATTCACTACGAGGAATATGTGCTCGAGGAAGCCCTG
>CAZLUZ010000201.1:0-7712 GCA_964562825.1 uncultured Akkermansia sp. | reverse complement strand
CCTCCGCGGCGCAGCCCCGGCAGAAGTGAATCTTGTGCAGGAACGGATTGATCGCCATGGCCCGGTCCGCATTGGCCAGCAACTGGGCCCAGTTGCCCGCCTCCAGGTCGAGTTCGAGCAGGACCTGGTAGGCCTGGAAGGCCTCGGCCGATTTCTCGCTGAGAACGCGGAGGGTCTCCGCCTCAAGATCTCGCCGGTCCAGGGCCCGGTAGGCGGTCGCCTTCATGGAATAACCGTTGCTCACGCCATCCACATAGTCCGGATACAAATCGATGAAATCGTCGGCGGCGCGGACTGCCTCCTCCCACTGACGGGCCTCGAGCAGTTGTCTCGTGTACGTCTGATGGGCCCAGAAATTCTGGGGATTCCTCTTGCGGTAGGCGGCCACCGCGAAACGGCTCTGCGGGTTCACCTCGGAGGGGTCCGGGACCGTCCAGTCCACCCCCGGACCGAGGTTGCGGGCGAGTTCGAGGGTTTCCTCGGCGAAATCGGCCTCCAGTTCGACGAGCGGTTTGGTGTGCCTCGCGATTGCGTCGTTGATGAGGCGCCCTTCGGCGAGGTCCGCGAGTATGGCGCGGAGGGCTTCCATCCCGAAATTCTCGACGATGTGTTCAACCACGAGCATTGACTGGTAGTAGGCGAACATCACGTGAGTGGGACTGGGAGGCGTGTAGAAGGCGCTGCTCATCTGCGAGATGGGGGTGAGTGCATCCTCCTCCAGGATCATCCGGCGGTAGCGGGGGGTCATGCGTTGCCCCCAGTTCGATTGCCGCTGCATCTCCTCGTAGACCGAGATCCCCTCGCTCAACCAGCGCGGCATGCGATTCTTCGTCGCGGTCAGGGTGACCACGTGACAGAACTCGTGCCAGAGAGTGGCCTCCCAGTTGTTCTTGCCGCTGGTCAGACTGCCGGGGCTGTTCATGGTGACGACCGAGCCGAAGCAGACCCCGAGCAGGCCTGCTCCTCCCAGGCTGCCGAAAGAGCGGATGGCGAAATCGGCCTGGTCGGGGAAGAATTCCACCTGGGTTTTCTCCTCCAGTTCGACGTCGTATTTCGGGCAGAGAACGAGGCGGGCTTCCTCGAGGAGTTCGAGAGCCCGATCCCCGTAGAGGTCGGCCTCGTTCCGGGGCATGCGAATGATGAAGTGATCCGATTCGACCGTGGTGAAGGACGCCATCTCCTGCTGCAGGATGTCCAGGTTGTAGGCCAGCACGTTGTAGGGGTCGGCATCGGCGACCTCCCGGGCGAGCGGCCAGGCCTGCTCCACCTGACCCAGTCTCAGGTAGTCGAGGGCGAGCTGCAGCTTGGCGGGGAGGAATCCGGGGTCGAAGGCGAGGGCCCGGTTCTGGCTTTCCGCGCCCTCCGCAAAACGGTAGTTGCGGGAGAGGACACGCCCGATCAGGTGATCGATTTCGGGATTTCGCTGCCACACCTCGAGGGCGCGTTGTCGGGCCACCTCGAAAAGCTCGTCGTCATTTTCCTCCAACTCGGCCAGCACGGCAAACAGGGCCCAGGCTTCGGGATGTCTCGGGTTGATGCCGTGGATCATGCCGAGCAACGTCCTGGCCTCGTCGTATTTCTCGAAGTTGATGGCGTATTCCGCCTGGATCAGCAGGGCACCGAAGTGAAAGGAGTGTCGCTCCAACACCTTGGCGATCTCTTCCATGCCCGCCTTTCGGTCGTCGGGAAGAAAGGCCCGGGCCAGGCCGAAGCGCAGGTCGGGATCGTTGGGCCGGTAGCGCAGGGCTTCGCGAAATTCTTCCGCAGCGAGTTTGAAGTCCGACTTCTCCAGGGCGAGGTCGCCGGCGGCGCGGTGGGCTTCGACCAGGCCGGGAGGGGCCTCGCGCCCTCGCTTTTCGGTCTGCTTCGCCGGGGTGAAGTACTGCTCCAGCACCAGGGCGGGATCAGCGCCGAGGGCGAGGGCGGCCCGGCCCAGCAGGACGAGATCGAGAGCATCCCGATCCTGCACCGGAACCGCCGCCGCCGCGTCATTGATCTCGTCGAGAATCTCGTCGCGCTTCGCTTCCCGCCCCGTGGTGCGATACATCTCGTGGATCTCGAGGAGGGCGAAAAGATCGTCGCCGAATTTCCCCGCGATGGTGTCGGCCTCGGCGACGGCATCTTCATACTTGCCCAGGGCGGCCAGGGAACGCATGCGCAGGGTGCGCCATTCGGGAGAGGGTTGGCCGCGCTGGATGGCGTAGTTGCTGTTCTGGATGATGAGGGAATAGCGGCCGCGGCTGTAGAGTTCCCGCATCATGGGCAGGCGGTCCTCGTCGAAGAATCTCTTGTAGTCGGCCTGGGCCCCGGCGTCGAAGGTGAGCAGCATACAGACGGTCGCGGCGGGGAGAAGGAGACGAACCATCCTCCAAAGAAGCACGAAACCGCCGGAGGAAAAGGCCCGTCTTTGCCGAGCTCAACGAGTCGTCTCTCCCCATGGTCAAAAGGTGAGACCGGAGCATCCCCCCGTTGATCGGACTGATCGGTGATCGAACTGGCCGAACGGACGCAATTGGCTTGATCCAGCGTTCGTCCGCCGCTAGGACATAGGAAATGATGTATCTCGGAATCGACAGCGGGACCCAAAGCACGAAGACGGTCGTGCTGGAGGTGGAGAGCGGACGGATTCTGGCGCAGGCTCAGAAATCTTATCCCCTGATCGAGGGACTGCCCGCCGGCCACCTCGAACAGCATCCCCGAGACTGGATCGCCGCGGTCGACGAGACGGTGGAGCGCTGCCTCGAGCTGCTCGGCTCCGAGAGGGGCAGAGTCCGGGGCATCGGGGTGAGCGGACAGCAGCACGGCCTGGTCGTTCTCGATGCCGATAACCGGGTGATTCGTCCGGCCAAGTTGTGGTGCGATACCTCCACGGCGGACCAGTGCGAGCAATTCTCCAACCATTTCGGCGGAGCAGACCGACTGGTCGAGAAAGCGGGAAATCCCGTCCTGCCGGGCTACACCGTTCCCAAGCTGCTCTGGATCAAGCAGAACGAACCGGAGAACTTCGCGAAGATCAGATCGGTGCTGTTGCCCCACGATTATCTCAATTTCCATCTCACGGGAAAGAAGCGGATGGAGTTCGGCGACGCCTCCGGCACCGGCATGCTCGATATTCGCCAGCGGACCTGGGATGACGATCTGATCGACTTCGTCGATCCCCGGGTGCGGGAGATGCTGCCGGAGCTGGGTTCCTCGAGAGAGGTTCACGGGACGCTGCGTCCCGACTTGGCGGAGGCCTGGGGGATGTCCCCCGAGGTCGTGGTGAGCGCCGGCGGTGGCGACAACATGATGGGCGCCATCGGCACGGGGAATATTCGGCCAGGTGTGATCACCGCATCGTTCGGTACCTCGGGGACGCTCTACGGGTGCTCGGATCATCCCGTGATCGACCCCGGCGGGGAGGTCGCCGCCTTCTGCGACAGCACCGATCGCTGGCTGCCCCTGGTATGCACGATGAACGTCACCGTGATGACCGAGTTGATCCGGGGATGGTTCAGCTGGGAACACGGTGAGTTGGAGAGGCGGGTGCGCTCGGTTTCCGCGGGGGCGGACGGGCTGATTTTTCTGCCCTACCTCAACGGGGAACGCACCCCGAATCTGCCCGACGGGAACGCCACCCTGTGGGGCCTCAAGCCGGGCAATGCCACTCCCGCCCACCTGGCGCGGGCGGCCATGGAGGGGGTGACGCTCGGGCTGGGTTACGGTCTGCGGCGGTTCTCCCAACTGGGGCTCGATGCCACCGAGATCCGCTTGACGGGAGGGGGCAGCAAGAGCGCGGTGTGGCGGGAGATCTCGGCGGATGTTTTCGGGGTGCCCGTGGTGGCGCTGGAAACCTCCGAGGGGGCCTCGCTGGGGGCGGCGATCCAGGCCGCGCACGCCGACGGTCAGGGCGGCTACGACGAGATCTGTCCCCGGGCCGTGCAACTGGACGAGTCGAGCCGTTGCCTGCCGAAACCGGAGAACACGGAACGTTATCGTCGGCAAATGGACGACCAGATGGAACTGACCCGCCAGCTCTGCGAGGCGGGCCGGCTGTGAGATGGTCATCAACGCCGGCGTCGCCCTGCTCGTCTTTCTCCTGGCCGCCGCCGTGGAGGCGCTGGCGTGGTGGGAAAAAAGGAAACTCCGCGCCCTGCTGGCCCCGGGCAGCGGGGCGACCTCTCCGCGGATAGGCAGGCTGCTGGCGCGACCCTTGGCCGCGGCGTTGGCGGTGTGGCTGCTCTGCCGTGAGATCGAAGAGAGGGCCCGTTCCCGAGACCACACCGTGCCGGTGGAGTCCGTCTCCGGCAGCGAGGCAAAGGATTCCCGGTGATCGATGGGGAGGCCGGTGGAATTTCTCCTTTCCGTTTGATTTCCCCATAGGGAACGGGAGTCTAAGAGGGATGCCCCCGGAACTGAGCATAGGGAAACGTCTCCTCCAGGACGTGCTCGAGCCGATGAAGCGATCTTTTATCGGCAAAGACGAGGTCATCGATCTCATGGGGCTCTGTCTCGTGGCGGGAGAAAATCTCTTTGTGCTGGGGCCGCCCGGGACGGCGAAATCCGCCCTCGTCTACGATCTGGGCCGGCGCCTCGACGGCACGACCTTCGAGTATCTGCTCACCCGCTTCACCGAACCCAACGAATTGTTCGGTCCCTTCGACATCCGGAAACTCCGCGAGGGGACGCTGGAAACCAACGTGGAGGGGATGCTGCCAGAGGCCGATCTCGTCTTCCTCGACGAGTTGCTCAACGCGAACAGCGCGATCCTCAATAGCCTGCTCACCGTGCTGAACGAACGCAAGCTGCGGAGAGGGCGAGAGATACTCCGGCTTCCCCTGCTCATGACGGTGGGCGCGAGCAACCACCTCCCCGAAGAGGAGGCACTGCGCGCGCTCTTCGATCGCTTTCTCCTCCGGGTGGTCAGCGACAACGTGCCCGACGAGTCCCTCGAGGCCGTGCTCGACGCGGGATGGAAGATGGAGACGGCGGACCGGGATGGGAACGGTGTCGGGGTGACCGCGAGGGAGATTCGGGAACTCAGGTCGCTGCTTCCCCAGGTATCCCTGGCGCCGGTGCGTTCCTCTTATCTGGGGTTGATCCGGCGGCTTCGCCTCGTTGGCATCGATATTTCGGATCGGCGGGCGGTGAAGCTGCAGAGGCTGATCGCCGCCAGCGCGCTGCTCTGCGGCAGGATGTCGGGGGCGATCTCGGACCTCTGGATACTGAGGTTCATCTGGGACGTCGAGGAACAGCGGGAGATGCTCGATGCGGCGGTCAACGAGGTGTTGGACGGAGCGGGAGAGGGTAGCCTGCCGGCCCACCCTCGGTCCGATAGCGGTCAGAAGGTTGATGCCGACCAGTTGAGACGGGATCTCGAGGGGCTCGATCTCGCCCACACCGCGGCCGGAGACCGGTTGCGCCTCCTCGAGACGCGAATCGGATGGGTCGAAAACGAGGAATCGCGGCGATTCCTCGAGGAGCGCATCGCGGAGAAATGGACGGAGCTGAAGGGAATCGGGGAAGAGATTGCCGGGTAGCGCTTCTGCCCGCGGACCTCTTGCCTCGGGCGAGGGAGCTTCGGTTGAATCCCGGAGCCGAGGCCGCCGCCGATCCGGAGACGGGGGAGTGGTGGCTCCGCTGTCCGGGAAGCGTCGCGCAGGCAGTGACCCTGCCCTTCCGGGAGCTGTATCGGTTGGACGAGACCAGCGGCAGACTCTTTCTCCCGAACTCCGGGGTGCCGGTGCGAAGTCTTCCCCGGGGGCTGCGGTGGATTCCTCTCCGGGAATTGCTTCAGCCCGAAGAAATCGACGCGCGCCCCCCGGAAGAATGGACCGGGGGGAGGTCCCGACTGCGGCTCCGTCGGGGAGGCGACGCCACCGGGGCCCAGATCGTGATGGTCGATTTGGGGGGCTGGATCGACTTTGCCCTAAGTGCTCCGGAGGTCCGGCTGCGGAGGTGGCGCTTTGCCGCGTCCGACCATAGCGCGGTAATTTGGGGGACGCCTCTGCCCCCCCTGGAGGGAAGCACCTGGCGCGAGGAAGAGGGGATCGCACTCCCTACCGGCTACGTCCTGGAGCCCGCCCTCGCCCCGTCGTTGGTTCGCGGATCGCTGGGGGCGTCCGCGGGGGAACTCATCCTCTTTTACCCCGATGGTTCCGTCGACCGAATCGCCGGGGAGAACTTTATTCCGGCGAGCCGAGCCGCGGCTCGGCTCATCGCCGATTCATGACCCGTCGCGAGATTGCTTTCTATCTGTCTCCCGACGGGGTCGACTCCTTCTGGTTCTGGTCCGAGGGGCTCGAATCGGTGACGTGGTGGAGCGGGGACACCATCGCCTTCTACCAGGAGATCGATCTCGGGTTGCGCGCCCTGGAGCGATTCGGCTTGCCGCTCTTTTCCGAGATCGTGCTGGTTCTGGCGGCGTGCCGGGCGAACTGGAACGAACCGGCAGGAGGCAAGGTTCGTCTCGCCGAGTACCTGCAGTCCCTCGATCGGAATCCATTCGGACGGGGCGAGGAACGGAGAATCCGGGACTGGGTATCGCAGCTCTTCGCCGGGCTCGATGCGATTCATGCCCACGCCGTCGCGGCGGAGGAACCCGGTCGGAAAGAGACCCTGCTGGAAATCCTGTTCGAGCGCCATGGGAACGTGCTCGATCCCGGTCAGGCCGAGGCTGTCGCCGCCGCTGTGCTTCGGGGCAAAACGAATCTGCAGGACGCCGTCGAGACCGGTTTCGCGCAGGTGGGACGCACCCTGGATTCGCGGACTCCGCGCCTATCCCTGGTGCGAACCATCCGACACCTCCTCGACATATTCCCCGTTCTGGAGGAGATCGAAAGCCTCTCTATCCGGGAAAAGACCGGACTGGACCGCCCCGTGGAGGCGGCCCCGGAACTGCTGGAAACCCTTCCCGATGCGGAGAGGGTCCGGGCGCTCATCACCGGATTGCAGCGAAAAGAGGAATCGGAATTGTCCGGTCTGGCTGAGATCGCGCGGGATCTTCTCGGGGTGCTCCAGGTGCCCCGGGAATTGTCCGAACCCGAGGAGCAGCCGATGGGAGGCTATTCGGACATCTCAAATCGGGGAGAGCTGGACCGGTTGCTGCTCACCGAACTGGCGCAGGATGATGAGATGCTGGCGATCAGGGTGGCGCTGAACGAGGCCCTCTATCTGAGGAGAGAATCGCCTCCCCGTCGCCCGCCGCGGAGGCGCCGCATCCTCATCGACAACGGGATCCGGATGTGGGGTGTTCCCCGGGCCTGCGCCCACGCCGCGGCTCTGGCCCTCGGGGCGGGAGCCGGCCGACGGGACGCCGTCGAGTATTGGTCCACCGACTTCATCAGCGAGAGCACCCCGTCGTCGGTGCTGCGAACCGCGGACCTGCGGACGGAGCGAGGGCTTGTCGAGTCTCTCTCGCGGCTCGATCCCTCTCCTCATCCCGGGGATAAGCTGGACAAATTTTTCCGCGGGGACGGAGGTGCCGGGGAGATGGTGGAATCGATCGTGATCACCCATCCCGCGGTATGCGGCGACACCGATTTCCGCGGTCGACTGGGCGAACTCTCCGCGGTGAGGCCGATTTTCCTGGTGACGATAGACGGGAGCGGTTGGTTGCGTTTTGCCGTGCGATCGCCCGCCGGTGAGCGACACCTCCAGAGGGTGAAGCTCGACGGCGACCGGATCCTGCGGGCGGGGGACGCCAGATCGGCGGGGGCGGGGGAAGTGCGCGT
>CAZLUZ010000200.1:0-7730 GCA_964562825.1 uncultured Akkermansia sp. | reverse complement strand
TTGTCATCGAGATCTGGCTCTTCTCCATTTTCCTGGAGTATTACCTTCTCGGCGTTTCGATCCTGCCAATCGCGTGAACCATGGGTGTTCGGATGTCGGTGGTGTCGGGATTCGGATTCGGCATGCTGACCCTGATCTTCGGGCATCTCGCCCATCATATCCTCGCCAGAAAACGCTCTGCCCGGGGAGGAGACGCCCCTCATGATGGGGACGCGTCCCGCCAGCCCGCCGCGGATCGGTTCGTGGGCTGGGCCGCCGCCGGATTCTTCCTCGTCGCCACCCTCGTCCTGGGCTACTCCGGCGGCCTGCGGGCCTACACCCTGGCCAATGCCGCCGAAGCCGGCGCCACCGTCACCGGCTTCTCTATCCTCATCGGGTCCGTGTTCGGGTTCATGATGCCTTTCGGGGCGGTCATCGGCATGTCGCGGGGCGGTTTTCTCTGGCACCTCGTGGTCAACCTGATTCTGGGCATCCCTCTCCTCTTCGGTCTCATCCTGCTGCTGGCGGCGGCCTTCGTCTACTACCTCGTCGACATCGTGATCAATCTGTTCACCCTGCCAATCAATGGTGCATTCTCCGTGATCGCCGGTTTTGCCGGGCTACGCCACGACGAATCGGTCGACCCGGTCGGGGAGGCAACCCCGGTTTCCGGTTGGAGGATCGGATTGCTCCGCCTGGTCAGCAGTGTCGAACCGCCTCCGAGGTTGCGCGCCTTCCTCGACCACGTCCGCCAGCAGGTGACGACGTTCCTCGAGGAGGACCGGCGCAAGCGGTGAAAGGTTGTCTTGCCTCCCCCACCGCTGATGCAACCCGGCGAGGTCGCCCTACTCCTGCAGGGCGCTTTCCGCAACCCTCACGAAGGCCTCGCGCGCGGCCAGCATCGACGCCTCCGGGCCCGTCATTTTGAGAAAGGCGGGCCCTCCCTTTTCTCCGGGCAGAATCGCAGCAAGCATCATGTATCCCGGCCGGTCGACGGTGTTTCCCGAGAAGGGTCCCCCCATCGATTCCTGGAAGTTACCCTTCCCCGTGAAGTAGATGATCTCCCTGCCGTTGACCTCCTTCTTCTCCGTCTTGGTCTCGGCCTCGCCTTTGAACTGGCCGGCCCAGCGGTCGATGTTGGCATCGATGCCGCCGGCACCACCCGGTCCAAAGTAGAAAAACACGAGTTCGACGTCCTCCAGGTTCTCGTCAGACTGCCGGAAAACCAATTGCCCGGCTCTCATCGAACTGGAGACCGCCTGTCGAATCCACGGTTTGTCGTAGGAAAAAGAAAACTCACCGGCCTGGATGACTCCTTCGTCCTGGCCGGAAGCGACAGACTGCGCCACGATGCCGGCCACCAACAGTAGGGGGAGAATGTGTCTCATCGAGTCCGAGTCTACACGGAGCGCGACCGGTGACAAGTCGCGCCTTCATTTCCCCCCTCCCGGTAATCCGCCGGCAAAGGGTATCTTTCCTGCTGTCGCAGATCCCACGGTCAAGACGGGATTCGTTTGACTTTACCGAACTATTAAGATAACCGAAAGACCATGAGAACCACCCTCATCCTTTTTCTTGCCATCGGGGTCCTCTTCGCCGGGCTTGCCTCGATCCACTACCAGGAAGACCTCAAGGCATTCCGCGTCGACAACTTCTCCGCCCTGGAGCAGGGGGTAAAGGAGTGGCGATACGGGAGCCTGGAACTCTCGTTCTCCTCGCCTCAGAGCGAGGCGAGGGCTCTGATCGAGTAAGGTAACCGCGGTCCTACTCGAAGCCGAACTTCCGCATTTTCGGGCTGATCACGGCTCTGCAATAAGGATTGCGGTCCTTGTTCAGCCGATAGTAGTCCTGGTGGTAATCTTCGGCCTCCCAGAAGGTCGATGCCTCGGTGATCTCGGTGACCGCGGGATCATCATACATCCCACTGTCGTCCAGGGCTTTCTTCGACATCTCGGCGATGTTCTTCTGTTCCGGGGTGTGGTAGAAAATCACCGATCGGTACTGGGGACCCCGATCGGCACCCTGTCGATTCAAGGTGGTGGGATCGTGCGCCTTCCAGAAGGCCTCGAGAATCTCCTCGTAGCTGATCATGTCGGGATCGAAGCGAAACTGGATCACCTCGGCGTGACCGGTCGTCTTCGTGCAGATCTGCTCGTAGGTGGGATTCTCCACGTGACCACCCATGTAGCCCGAGCGGACATCGCTGACCCCTTCGAGATTTTCAAAGATCGCCTCGGTGCACCAGAAGCAGCCCCCTCCCAGGGTGGCCAGTGTCGCAGGGTCAGAATCCATTTTCTTCTCTGTTTTCGTTTCGGTGCCCGAGGCACCCTCCTTTGCTACGTCTCCCGCGGCGGCTTTTGATCCCGCCAGGCCCAGAACCAGACATCCCGCCGCGATAAGCACGCCACTCTTTTTCCTGTAATCCAACATGGAAAAAAGGTGACACCCCCGCGCCGGATCTCAAGGGACGGAACAACCGCTCTCCCGTCCCCCCGGGAACACCGTCTCCTGACCAGCTAATCCACCCAGGGCATCCCATTCGTTTGCCCAGATTTTTCAAAAACGCCTTTACTTATGCCATTGTTATCCTATAAGAATTCTATTGTTATCCGTCAATAACCGATTCTTGAATGCCCCGACCAAAAAATCCGGCGAAGACGGTTCAGCTCACGCTGTCCACGACGCCACAGGTCAAGGCCCTCCTGGAGGACCTCGCGCTGTCGGGCTTTTATGGAAGAAATGCGGCGGACACGGCCGCCCAACTGCTGACCGAAAAGATTCGGGAACTGCAGGAGAAGGGACAGGCCCCCGCCCCGCGCTATCCCGAGATCCCCATTGCGGCCCGGTCAGAATCCGAAGAGGACGGGTAACCCCTTCACCACCGACCAAAGCACCACACCTACCATACCCACCACACCATGTACTATTCCAAAGACTTCGATGACGAAGCTCAGATCGAGAACCTGAAGCTCCTCTCCCTGGTCCGGGGAAAACCGGCCGAGGCCTGCGAAACCGATCCCGAGGTTCGTGCCGCGTTCGAGGCCAGTCTCCGGCAACTCGCCGAGGACCTCCTCCAATACAATCCCGGACTCGCTCACGTGCTGCTCGGGATGGGAGGAGATCCCAACGGGGAGATCCACGGACAGAATTGATTTTTCCTGTTCCCTCCCGACACGGAAGGGCAGGATCGCTGTTATGTCGTGGTTCGAAACCCTGCTGGGATTCCCGGAGGGAACTCCGGAAGAGGTTCGGGAGCAGTGCCACATGGCGTGAGATCGGCTCGTCACCGCGACGGGCCGAAGCTTTCTCGTCGGTCCCTTCGAGATCCTCTCCCTCGGGCAACTCAGGCGGAGGGTGTCCTCCCTGCCGGAGCGAGGTCCGAGCCGGCTCTCCCTGTTGCGGGGCGACGCCAGAGCCTTGCATGCCGACGCCGCCAACGCAGGAGCCCTCTTCCAGGTCGCGTCGCAGTTCAACCTGCTGGAGATGGTTCACCCCGGCGTGACGCCGGAACAAGGCGTGACCGGATACGAGAGCGACGCCACCCAGGGACCGGCCTGCGCTATCGCGGCGGGCGCCGGCACGATCTACCGGAATTACTTCATTCCCATCGGCGATCCTCCCGGCCAGACGGAGGGTCGACAGGTGGATTGCCTCGCCGGTGTGGGCGCTGCCCTCGGCAACGACCGCGATCGGCTCTGGAAGTTCCGCAATGGCTACGCCCTGGCCTCGTCCGAGGGGCTCGGGTGGATCCGGGATCACCTCGCGCAAGCGGACGCCTCCGAGATCGACGGCCTCCGGGAGCGACTCGAGGTGGGCATCCACTGGAACACGGAGGTCACCATCTCCCAAACCCGTCACAGCGTGGCGCAGGTCTATGGTTCGGCGCTTCCGGTGGCCTACTCGGGTATCCCGTCAACCCGGTGGGAACCCTTTGCCCGGTTCGTTCTCCAGGCTTCCTACGAGGCCACCCTGCTCGCGGCCCGGCTCTCCGCGGAGTCCACGGGAAACCGCCTCGTCTACCTGACCCTGCTCGGCGGGGGCGCCTTCGGCAATGAGCTGGCCTGGATCCTCGACGGGATTCGTCACGCCCTGGAGCGCACCTCCGGCGCAGGTCTGGACCTCCGCCTGGTCACCTTCGGCGCGCCCCACCCCGATGTCTCCCGATTCGTCGAGGCCTGCGCCTGAGGCGGGGGCGGTGTTGAGCCATTGCCAGATCCAGGTTTCTGCGGTACAAGGCCCGTCATGCGCATTTTTCTCTTCCTGCTTTTTCTCCTCGCCCCCGCCGGAATTCAGGCCGCCGACCGGCCCAACTTCGTGTTGGTGATGACGGACGATCAGGGTTGGGGCCAGACCGGTTACCGAGGTCACCCCCACCTGAAGACCCCCCATCTCGATGCCATGGCGGCCAATGGCCTGCGCCTCGACCGGTTTTACGCGGGGGCCTCGAACTGCTCCCCTACCCGGGCGACCGTCCTCACCGGACGCACCAACGACCGGACGGGTGTGTTCAATCACGGTTACCCCCTTCGCCTGCAGGAGGTCAGCCTCGCCCGGGTTCTCCTCGAAGCGGGGTACCGCACCGCTCATTTCGGCAAGTGGCACCTCAATGGACTGCGCGGTCCGGGGGCTCCCATCCTCGCCTCCGACACCCATGCTCCCGGCGGGTTCGGTTTCACGCAATGGCTCTCCGCGACGAACTACATCGACCGGGACCCCCTCCTCGGACGGATGGGCGAGTTCGAAGAGTTCGAGGGGGACTCCTCCGAAGTCATCGTGGAGCAGGCAGTCGACTACCTCCGGGAGTGATCGAATGCTCCCTTTTTCATCGTTATCTGGTATGGATCACCGCACAGTCCGATGAGGGCCGGAGAGGAGGACATGGAGGGGTTTTCCGAGCTGGAATCCGGGATCCGGCATCACCTCGGGGAACTCGTCGCCATGGACCGAAGCATTGGGGCCTTGCGGGCCGGACTGCGGGAATTGGGGGTAGCAGAGAACACTCTCGTCTGGTTCAACAGCGACAACGGAGGGCTCAACGGACAGGGACCGGGAACCATGGGCGGTCTCCGCGGGAGCAAAGGCAGCATGTATGAGGGAGGGCTGCGGGTCCCCTGCGTGGTCGAATGGCCCGCCGGCATCGAGGGCGGTCGGGTTTCCGACTTCCCTTGCAGCACGGTGGACATCTTTCCCACCCTGGTGGCGCTGGCCGGTCTCGATCCCGACGCCGTGATGCTCTCCCCCCGCGACGGCATCGACCTGCGGCCGCTCTTTCGCGGCGAACTGGAGCGGCGGGAGCAGGCGATGGGTTTCCGCCACAACGGCCGGGGCGTCTGGATGGACAACGCATACAAATATCTCAACGAGAAAGGCCAAGAGTCGCTGTATCACCTGGAGAGAGACCCCGCCGAGTCGAAGGACCTGAAGTCGGAGGAGCCGGTTGTGCTGCAGCGGATGCGGGTGGCCTACGAGGCTTGGAACCAGACGGTGGAAGCCAGCATGGCCGGGGCGGACTACCCCGAGGGGCGCGTCGCGCCCGGACAACCCGAGCGGCGCTTCTGGATCGACGACCCGGCCTATCAGGTCCATTTCGATGCTTTGGAAGAAAGGCCGGAATACCGAAGCTGGATCGAGAGAGCTAGAAAAAAGGAATGAGAAGCCACGGAGCGGGAGAGTGCCCCGGCGCCCCTGTTCCCTCACGACTCCGCGGCATTGCCCGCACCGGCACCGGAAGACTCCCTTCCCCGGATAGCGGCCTCGTTCTGGCCGATGTGACGGCCCGGAGGGAGCCCGCCGTATTCGGGGAAGGCCACCGCCCCGAGCGCACCGAACACACTGTCGTGGGTGAGGATACTCTGCGACACGGTCGGCCAGACGGCCAGACGGAGAAATACCTGATCATAGGTCTCAGTGGCCCTGGTGCGCGGTTTGAACTCTTTGAGCAACTGGTTCAGCGGGGGCAGGATGCCGCCCACCCCGCCCCACATGCCGGCCAGGATCAGCTCGGTGTGTGAGCAGAAGTCCCGCATCGCGTGGAAATAACGGTCCGAGGCCAGCCACTGGTCCACCGCGACCCGCTCCTTCACGTTGACCACGGAATCGATGTCCCGGATGAGGAAACGATCCACCTCGGGATCGGTTGCGGGGAGGAATCGCCAGAAGAGGCCGTCGAAGAAATTGCGCCGTTCCGCCATGGTCACCAGTTCCACCCCGAGGTCGCTCAGCTCGGCGAGTGATCCCTCCGGCACGGAGTCATCGTGGTAGACGCGGCACGTCCACCCCGGGTAGAGATCGGGAATGAGCCGGGCGTTGCGCACCGCTCCGTCGAGGTAACGGGACAGATCACCCCAGAGGCTGAAGGCGATGATATTCCGGCCCCCGTGGGAGAAGGGAGCCGGTGCCTCCTCGGGCACCGGATGACGCACCCCCTGCTCGAGCGAATCCCGGTGCTTGATCTCCAGCGAGCGGTTGCCGTGTTCCCGGCATTTTTCCCTATCGCCGAGTTGGCCGTAGGAATGGGCCAACGCATCGTGGATATTGGGTTTCTCCGGAGCCATGGTGACGGCCTCCTCCAGTTCGACGATGGCCTCTCGGGTCTTGCCCATCTTCCGCAGCACCACCCCCAGGTTCTCGTAATTCTCCGGGTCATCGGGAAACGTCTTTTTGAGAAACCGCAGCACCTGAGCCGCCGCGGGAAAATCCCTCAGGCTGTAGAAGTAGAGACAGAGCAGCTTCGATTCATCCGCGGAAGGTCGCCGGATGGCCGCGTAGTGGTTCACCACCTTCAGCTGATGATCGATGGCCTCGCGAAAACGTCCCTCCTGGTGGGCCTTCCGGCCCGCCGCCTTGAAGGCGCGCAGCTCTTTTCCACTCAGTTTTCCCGAAGTTGTCGTGCTCATCGCTCGGTTTCTCCTTTTTCCCAACGAGCGAAAATCTCACCCCACAGAGATATCACCCAGCGGAAACCTTCCGCGGGTGGTCGCAAGGGACGTTCCCACCGGCCCCGTTCACTGCCGGATTCCGGTGTAGATACTGCTGATCCCACCCATCAGGGGCAGGGCCCGATCCGCCTCGAAGCCGTTTTCCTCCAGGAGACGGAGCATGGCTTCGCCGCGGGGGAAGCGCTCGATTGATTCGCCGAGGTACCGGTAGGCATCGCGGTTTCTCGTGAGGAATCCTCCGATGACGGGCAACACCCGGTGCAGGTAGAAGCGGTAAGGAGCCCGCAGCAGCGGCGCCCCGGGAAGGGAGAAATCGAGGATCACGAGAAATCCCGAGGGTTTCAGCACCCGGGCGAATTCGCGGATCGCACCGGGCCAGCTCTCCATATTGCGCAGGCCATAGCCGATGGTGAGGACGTCTACCGACTCCCCGGGGAAAGGCAGGTCCATGCCGTCCGCCACGAGCAGTTCCGGAAGGCCCCGCTTCCGCGCGTGCTCCAGCATGGGAGCGCAGAAATCCACTCCCACGATGCGAGCATCGGGGCACCTTTTCCTTATCGCCGCGGCGAGATCGCCACTCCCGGTGGCGACGTCGAGGATGAACCCCGGCTCACGTGCCGCCACGATTTCCGCGACGCGTCGCCTCCACAGCAGATCGATGCCCCCACTGAGCACGTGATTGGTCAACACATACCGAGGAGCGATGGAAGAGAAGGCCGCCTGGACAAAGGCCGGATCCTGGTCGCGTGGGGGGGGCGCTGGAGCACTCATGCTGCCAGGAGTTACGTTCTCGGGGGAAGAAATGCTCACGAG
>CAZLUZ010000199.1:0-7758 GCA_964562825.1 uncultured Akkermansia sp. | reverse complement strand
TCTTTGAAATCCTTCGCCAGAAATTGGGGGCCATTGTCGCTGATGATTCTGGGGCAAATCCCCCAAGGGGGACTTCCCCCTCCCGTCCCCCAGGGGAAGCGGGGAAAATGCCTCATTTCCACTCAATTTAGCGAAGAACCATACATTCCTTTGTCGACTCCCCGATTGCATCGGCGGAGAAATCGTCGATCCTCCAAGTTCTGTGAGATCCGCTGGAATCAACAGTTATGGAGATCGGACTAGCGATACGAACCCTTGTCACCACCTCTGTCCTGTTTCTGTCTGGCTTCGGTTCGACTCAGGATATTGCTATTCCGCAGCCGGACGTCATTTTCTACGGCTCCTATACCGCGAGTGGGGATCCCGATCCCACCCCCCCATCCTCGCTGACGTGGACGATCTCAGGCAACAGCGAGAGCATCGAGGTGACCGAGTTCCGGCTCGTCACCGTCCAGTCGCAGACCTTCTACCTGGCCCGGATTCCCTTCGAAGTTAGGGAACTCGCCGACGGAACTTGGCTGGATCCGACACCGGGTCGGCTCGAACTGACCGCCCTCGCCACCGGTTACACCCGGTCGGCCCTCGTCGATGGCGAGTCGGCGGTCCTGCCCGAGGGGAAGGAGGATTTCTCCTACGGGGCTCCGGTGATGGGCCTGATCGAACGGATCGACCTGACCAGGAACTCGGGAACAAGCTATGAGGATTGGTCGCTCAGTTATTTCGGACGGGTCGTCGATCCCGATGGAGACGAGGATGGAGACGGGCTCAGCAACGACGAGGAGTTTCGGGCGGGAACGATCCCGGACGACCCGGCGTCAGGACTATTCGTGGGACGGTTCGCCCTCCGGCCTGGTGGCGGATTTGAACTCGAGGTCGAAACGGTCGAGGGGATCCAGTACCAGTTCGAGAAATCCAATGGCCCGGGTAACGAGAATCCCTGGACCCCAATCGGAGGTGTCGTCACCGGGGACGGATCGGTGGCCAACTTCATCACCCCGGATGACGGGGGGAGCCGCGAATGTTCTACCGGGTGCGGGTGATCGAGCCCTGAGGTCCGGAGAAGCCGTCGGGATATTCCGACAGATGCCCCTACCTTTTCCCAATAGAGATCTGCATAAGGGTCATTTCTTCGGCATGTCGTAAGGAAACTTGGAACACCTCTCCAAGGTTCAACCCTGAGGCGCCTTCTCCATTGGCTCAGGGCTGCGTCTTTCCCCAGGGCACCGGCGATAGGTGCTGATAGGTGCCGGGCTCCCATGCCAACCCCCAGTCGCGCAGGGCCAGCAGGACGGGCCGGAGAGCTTCTCCCTTGTCGGTGAGCCGGTAGGCAAAGCGTTTCCCCCCCTCGGTCGCCGGCACCTTTTCGATCACCCCGTGGCCGACGAGTCGCTCCAGACGGTCGCTGAGAATATTGGTGGGAATCTTCTCGGGCGACGCAGCGAAATCCTTGAACCGACTCCTCCCCAGAAGCAGATCCCGAATCACCAGCAGGGTCCACCGGTCCCCGATGAGGTCCAGGGCACAGGCCACGGGACAAGGCGAACGCCGTCGCTTGCCCCCCGGCGGGGAAACAGCACCCTCTCCTTTTTGTCTGTCTTCTTCTCGGGGCATTCTCCACCGTTCCTCTCAGTCCTCAGTCACTCTGGGGAAACCAGGCCCGGTCCACAAGCGGTTTCCCGTCCGGTCCCATCGGCCGGCCCACGAGGCGCCAGCCCCACCAGAAACAGACCAGGGCCGCGCTCCAGGTCACGAAACAGATGCCCCACCAGATTCCCCAGGTCCCCCACCCCAGGACAAAGGCAAGGTTGTGGATCAGGATCAGGGGCGCGGCGAACTGCCGGTACAGACCGATCCACAGCCCGAAGGCGGGACGCTTCATTCCCTGCAGAGCGAATACGGTGACAAACAGAATGGGATAGGCGGCCAGGGTCAGCGAGGCCGCCAAGAGGTAATCCGCCCCGTGGCCGATCACCTCCTCCTTGTCGGTAAACAAGCCCATGGCCGGCTCCCGCAGCAGCCAGACAAGGAGTCCCCCGGCCAGCATCATGCCGACTCCGGCCCCCAGGTTCATCAGCCAGATGGTTCTCACCCGCCGGAAGAGACCGGCTCCGTGATTCCGGCCCACCAGGGTCAGGACCGCCGCGTTGAGACCGATGGAGGGCAGGAGGACGATCTGCTCGATCCGGGTGGCGATCCCGCTGGCGGCAACGGCTTCCTTTCCGAAGTGCTGCACAAACCAGGTGAGAACAAAGATACCGAGGGCGATGGTGAGCATGTTGCCCATGGCGGGCAGCGCCTGGGCGGCGATGCGCCCGAGCACGGGAAAATCGGGACGTAATTCCTGGAGTCCGATTCCTTCCAGCCAGGAAACACGCAGGGCCACCCGGCCGATCGCAAAGGCGCCCACCGCCTGGATCAGCACGGTGGCCAGGGCGATCCCGGTCACCCCGAATCCCGGCAGGCCCCCGATCACCCCTCCCATGAGCAGGGGATTCAGCACGATGTTGGCGAGAAATCCCGCAACCAGAAAATTCCGATAGACTCGGGTTTCTCCCTCTGCGGTGAGAGCGGTGTTGAACATCATGGGCAGGTAGAAGGCCACCGCCCCCAGCAGGATGGGGTTCATGTACGCAAGGGTGGTGCCGAGATAGTCGCCCTCGGCCCCCAGCGCGCGGAAGACGAGGGGAGCGGCCAACACACCGACGGTGGAGAGAAGCACGGCCGTACCCAGAGCGAAGACGAGGGACTGGGCGAAAACTCTCCTCGCCTCCTCCGGCTGTCTCGCCCCCAGGGTGTTGGCCAGCAGAGCGGTGGCGCCCTGGCTCAATCCGCTGCCCACGGCGAAAATGACGAAGAAAAGCGGAAAAGAGAGAGACAGGGCCGCCAGCGCATCGGTCCCCAGCCATCCCGCGCACCAGGTGTCCACCACGTTGAACATGGTACCGAAGAACATGCCCACACTCATCGGTGCGGCGATGCGCCAGATGAGCCGGGGGATGGAGTCCTCGGTCAGAGATAAGGGAGCCCTCGGGGCGGAGCCGGAATTCATGCGTATCAGAGTCGCCGGACGATAGCCTCGATCTGGCCGCGATGGATCGCCAGGTGCATCGCCGCCAGGGCATGCCACCCGTGGGCGTCGAGCGGACCGAACCAGGGATGCGCGTACTTCACCGGGGTCCGCAGATCCCCGATCCCCGCCACGGTGTGGAGGAGCCGGTCGCAACTTTCGACGAAGGCCGCCTCGACCTCGTCGGTGACGGCGGGGGAGGGTTTCACATCTGCCGTGCTCGCCACGCGGTCGGGAACCCGGCCGGCGGCCAGGCTCTTCACCGAAGCGGCGAACACCCGGTTGGTGATGCGGAGGTGATCCAGCGTCATCCAGACGGACCAGTTACGGCTGCTGTCCTCCAGACCGCGCGGTCGCGGAATCAGGATGCGCCGGCCCCGGTCCTCCTCTGGACACCCCTCCACCAGGGCGAGAATGGCGTCGCGTTCCCAGACGATTCGGGCATTCAGCGTCTCCCGGGTCTCCCGCAGACGGCGGATTCGGAAAAGGAGCCGCCCGATCAACAGTTCGGGCAAGGGGAGCCCCGCACCCGGTGGGCCGAGTGGCGGTTCAACAGCATCGTTCGGGGATTTCAGGGCGGCAGTCTCGAGGGTTCGATCTTTCATCAAGACAAAGCTTGGTGATTCACTTGTTTTTTGCAAGTATTTTAATTGCAAAACAAAAGTTTTCTCTGTGCAAAAAGCGGCGATGGGACCGGTCTGACTATTCGCGGTCGCGGAAAGCGCTGAGCGGCGCCAGCACCTCGGAGAGGGCCCCGTAGCCGAAACTGGTGTCGATGCGGAGCGGTTCCCCCGACTCGGTGAAGTACACGGACAGGCTGTGATCGGACTGGGCGGCGGAGAGACGGAGGAGATAGACTGGCAGACGCCGTCCCGCGAACCGGCGCCGTCCCCGGAAAGCCTCAACCTTCCAGTCCCAGGAGGCCGGATTCGGCAAACCCGCCAGCATCGGAGCCACCATCTGCCCGGCGAGGGGTGGCAACCCGTCCCAGACCGATGCGTTCCCGGCGGATGCGGCTCCGTCGTACTCGAACAGCGTGTTCCCACCCATGACCGCTCGGGCGGTGAGCACCGCTTCCGGTCCGGCCACGGCGAGTTGCACGTTGAGCTGTCGTTCGGGAACACGAAAAAGCACGTTGGCTTCGTCGAGCACGAATCCAGGACGGAATTCGATGAGACTGCGCCAGAAAACGCCGACGGTGCGAACGGTTCCCCCGCGCTCATCGTCGACCACGCGATCCAGCGTCCCGGTCAGGGAAAAGCCCCCCTCCCCCGCATCGGGACCTTCCCCCGCTCCGTCGGAGAAACCCGCCACGGTGACCTGCCCGACCCGGACGCCCCCCTCGAGCAGGGTCATCTGGGAGGAATTGTTCCAGCCGAAAAAGGTCTCCACAGGGCGTCGAGGGTCCACCGGCACCATTCCCGCCTCGTCCGTTTTCCACACCGTGGCGGCCAGCCAGCCGAGCGAAGCCAGCCAGAATAGGACGATACCGCATTGAAACAACCTGACCATGGAGACCACCTCGCCGGCCCGAAGCCGGAGGCTGAATCCTATCGCGGAATGGCCGGGTTGGACAGGCAAATCCCATCCGCCAGCGCACCGCGGCCGCCTCCCCAGAGCATTTCTCCGCGAAAGCGCCTCGGGCTTTCCCCGGATTCACCGCCATTTCACCCCGATTTCATGGGCCTTTCGCTTCCTCTACCCACCCGGAGAGCACGATGTCCGCATGAACGAACGCGCCCTGCCCCCGCTCCCGACAGGATCGATTCCCGGAGAGATCCTGCTCTTCGGCAAAAAACAACTCCTCGCCTGCCTCTTCGGCGGCGCACTGCTCGCCGCCTTGCTCTTGACCCGGGAGACGCCGACGATCTCCGGCCTGTGCCGCAGCGACTTCCTCTTTCTCTATGCCCTGGGGCTTCAGGTCCTGCTGATCCTCTTTCGACTGGAACACCCCAGGGAAGTCGCGGTGATTCTCGTCTTTCACGTGCTCGCCACTGCGATGGAATGGTTCAAGACCTCGCCCGCGATCGGTTCCTGGCATTATCCGTCCGAGGGCGTGATCTTCCGGGTCTACCAGGTGCCCCTCTTTGCCGGATTTCTCTACAGCGCGGTGGGCAGCTACATCGCCCGCGCCTGGCGGCTGTTCGACTTCCGCTTCGATCGTTATCCGCCGGTATGCCTCACCGTCATTCTCGCCGCGCTAGCCTACGGCAATTTTTTCACCCACCACTACCTCCCCGACATTCGCTGGGTCCTCATCGTCTCTGCGATCGCCCTCTTCGCGCGATGCCGGCTGCACTTCCGGGTGGGAAGAACCTACCGCAGACTGCCCCTGCTGCTGGGATTCGCCGCAGTGGCCGCCGCCATCTGGATCGCAGAGAACATCGGCACCTACGCCCGCGCCTGGGTCTACCCCACCCAGGAGGAGATCTGGCACCCCGTGCACTGGCAGAAGATCCCGGCGTGGTTCCTCCTCATGATGCTCAGTTTCGTCCTCGTCTCCCTGATCCAGCGGGATAGTCTGCGCGGATGCCGCGATGGTGGTGGAACGGTTACCGGCGGATCGAGGCCACCTTCCTCTCGGTGATTCCGAGCACCGCGGCGACATCGGTGTCGCTTCCGTAGCGCTCCCGGGCCAGCCGCACCAGTTCGACCGTGGTGATCTCTACCGGCTTGAGGCCGCGCTCCGTGGCGAAGGCCAGGATGGTCTCCGCCGCCTTTCGCAGGGGATTCTCCGTCTCCCGATAGTCGTCACCCCCCTGGTCGAAGGGCAGATCCTCGGGCATGAGAATGCTGCCCGTGGCGAGGACGCAGGCACGCTCGATCAGGTTCTCCAACTCGCGGACGTTGCCCGGCCAGGGGTGCTTCTCCAGTTCGGCGACGGCTTCGTCGGAGAGCTGGATCTGCCGGGTCTTACCCTTGTCGATCTGGCGCTGCAGGAAAAACTCCGCGAGCAGGGGAATATCCTCGACGCGCTTGCGGAGGGGAGGGATGTGGATACGGACCACATTGAGCCGGTAGTAGAGGTCCTCGCGAAAGCGACCCCGTTCCACCTCGTGCTCCAGCCGCTTGTTCGTCGCCGCGAGGATGCGCACGTCGCTGTTCAGGGTGTCGTTTCCGCCGACCCGACTGAACTCGCCGGTCTGAAGCACGCGGAGCAGTTTGCTCTGCACCTCCAGAGGCATATCGCCGATCTCGTCGAGGAAGAGCGTGCCGCCGTCGCACTGCTCGAAACGACCGATCCGCTGGGATACCGCTCCGGTGAAGGAACCCTTCTCGTGGCCGAAGAGCTCGCTCTCCAGCAGGTTGCTGGGGATGGCGGCGCAGTTGATGGCCACGTATTCCCCTTTGTTTCTCCGGGAGTACTTGTGCACCGCGTTGGACACGACCTCCTTGCCCACCCCGCTCTCTCCGGTGATGAGCACCGGGGCATCGGCGGTGGCGACCCGTCCGATCAGCTTGAAGACATCCTGCATGGCGGGGGAGCGACCGATGATGATGTCCCCCGCGGAAGGAGATTCCCGCCCATCCTCGGCATCTTCGCGCAGGCTGCGCATCCGTTCGGCCGACTGGAGGGCGCGCTCCACGGTCGACTTGAGCTGGAAACTCAACGACTCCTTGCGCAGCACGTCGAAGGCCCCGAGCCGCATCGCCTCGATCAGAGAATTCGTTGAGAAAATGGTCCCGTTCAGAATGACCATGGCGTTGGGAGAACGCATCCGAACCTTTTTGAGCAGAGCCACTCCGTCGAAGGGTTCCAGCTTGAGTTCGGCGATGAGGAGGTCGGCGTTTTTCTCGAGAAATACCTCCTCGGCCTCCGCCGCGTTTGCCGTCTGAATGATCTGGACCGATTCCGCCCCAAGATGGCCGGATATCCAATCGAGGAAATCCGGATCGGAGTCCGCTATCACGATGGTTTGTTTTCTGCTCTGTGCCATGAATTCCTCAAACACCAATCCGAAACGAACCCGGCCCCGATTCCGATGCATCGGCCTCGAAAGAATGCGGGGGCTGCGGCCATTTTTCGGGGGCGAAGCCCCAGGGAGAACCATTATAAGTCAAAAAAGGCGCATTTCTTTGCCTTTTTTTGGGCCAGGTCGGGGGTCCCATCGCCCGAATTCGCCGAGTTTTCCTTTCGGACATCGCCCCCCCGCTGTTAGGGTGCGGGCGTTTTTCATGAAGCACGATCCCATCCCCCCGCGCTTGTTCGTCGAGAATCGGCGACGCCTCCTCGACCAGCTGCCGGAAGACGCTTTCGCCGTGCTCCTCTCCGCGGACACCCCGCACCTGAGCGCCGACGGCACCCTCGCTTTCCGGCAGCAAAGCGATCTCTTCTACCTCACCGGGATCGATCAGGAGGACACCATGCTGATCCTCTGTCCGGGTCATCCCGATCCGGCCATGAGGGAGATGCTCTTTCTCCGGGAGACCTCGGATCTCATCGCCATCTGGGAGGGGCCGAGGCTCGATCTCGCAGCGGCCTCCGCCGCCTCCGGCATCGAAAATGTGCGGTGGAACGACCGATTCGACGATGCGATCCGAGACCTGATCCGCCGTTTCGACCGGGTATTTCTCAACCACAACGAGCATCCCAGATCCGGCGTGCCCATGGGAACGACTCCCGATGAGAGATTCCGCCGACGGCTTCAGCTTCTGTGCCCCGACCACCGATTCGAGCGGCTCGCCCCCCT
>CAZLUZ010000198.1:0-7992 GCA_964562825.1 uncultured Akkermansia sp. | reverse complement strand
CCAACCGACGGGCCACACTCTGGCGAGTGCGGCTACATGCTTTCGGGAGACTCCCGCGTAGCCGCCTTCGCCAGAAGTCGTCCTGCCAAGTGAAGCCGGGAAAAATCCCTCAGGGCAGCAGCGAACTCGGTTGCCCCACCCAGGTGACCACCGCGAGGTCACGGGCCCGGGTCAGGGCTACATAGAGAAGATTCTTTTCCTGTTCCATCAACTCCTTCCATTCCGGACTGTTTTCCTCCAGTCCGTCCAGCACATTGCCTTGGGGCAGGTGATCGCGGGAGGCGCCGACCACGATGACAGCCCGGAATTCCAATCCCTTCGCGCTGTGCATCGTCAGCAGGCGAATTCCCTTGGCCTCCTGCCCATCTTTCACCCAGGCGATCTTCTGTCCCTCTTCCCGAAGGGCATCGGCAAAGGGCCGGAGCATCTGGTTGAGGCGTCCGATCACCGCGATGCTCTCCGGTTCCAGACCGGACTCCAGAAGGGCCAGAATCTGCCGGATGACAAAGGCCTTCTCATCCTGCCTGCTCTCAAATTCGCGCAGCTCCGGTTCCGGGCCCGACATCAGACTGGTGACCCCGAGCCGGGAAACGACCAGACCATTGAGATCCTCGTGAAGTTTCCCGGAGATCCGGTCGGCGAACTGCCGGATCTGTCTCGTGGTCCGGTAGTTGGTCCTCAGGGTGAAAGACCGGCCCCGCACCTCGATGCCGAGCTGACGAAAGTTCACCCGGGGCGAGTAGACACGCTGTCCGGCGTCCCCGAAAAAAGTGACATTGTTGGGGGCCAGATTGGCCAGAAACTTCAGATCGAGGCAGCCCAGATCCTGACACTCGTCGACGATCACGGCGTCGTAGGGTGGTTCGACCCGATCCTTCTCGATGGCGAGGGACGCCTCCTTGCACAGAAAACTCCAGGTCAGGGCATTTTCCTTCCTCAACTGTTGAAACACCCGTTCGAAGACTTTCCACCGCTCCTGCCTCTGGTTCGGGCTGAGGAAATCCCCCCGCCCCGCTCTCGAAACCTCGAGGTAGGCCTCGCGATTCTCGATGCCGTGGAACTCGATGACACATTTCCATTCCCTCAGATACCAGGAGAGCGCGCTCTTTGGAACGCCCTGGGGCAGGCATTCCAGGATGATGGCGCTCAATCGTTCCTTGCCGACACCGTTGATGTTTTTGCCCGATTCCTTGAGGAGAGTTCTGGCGACGGCATGGACGGTTTTGACCTCGATGCGCTCCCGGGAGTCGGGATCGCCGGCCAGAAGAAGGTCCAGGGAGGAAGACAGAGTCTTGACGAGAATCGGCGTGTACGTGCAGAGAAGGACTTCGCAGCCCTCGCGTGCCAGCCAGGCCGTGCGATGAAGCGCCGCCACGGTTTTCCCCGTTCCGGCCGATCCCGAGATCTTGACGGGTCCGTTGAAATGCTGGTAGGCGACCTTTTCCTGGCTGGGGTGCATGAAAAGAACCCAGGCCTGGAACGGCTGTTCCAGAAGCGGGGCCAGGTTGGTCTCCTCGGATATGACGTGGAAGGAATCCAGCGTGGCCGGTTGCCTCGTCGCCGGGGTGTTCGGCTTTTTCGCGACGGGAGCCGGAACCTGTCCGTCGGCCAACTGCATCAGCTTGACAAACAGGTCCGGGGGAAAGGATTCCTCCGATCGCAACAGCATGTCTTCATCCCGGATCTGCCGGATCGTCATGAGGAAGTCCGTCGGCACTCCGAGTTGCAGGAAATACTCGTCGTCATAATCGGCGTAGAGTTTGCGGTCGCCGTTCCCCGACCCCAGCTCACGAGCATCCGGCAGGGCCGGCGGTTCCGTGGGCAGCAGTTGGAGTCCACCGGTAAACTGGTTTTCGCTTACCCGGTGGTTTCTCGCCCAATGGTAGGCGTCATCATGTTTGTTCACATGCAGGATGGCGACCTTCCCGTTGTCCTTGTGGAGAATGACCCGGTATTGGTTGTCGAGGCGGGCGGACCAGACGTGATCACTGGGGGACCGCTTGACCCGCTCCAGTCTGAGACCGGGATTTTTGGGATTCTTCTGAAATCTGCCGATAAACTGCCAGACTTTCTTTGCGGTATTGGCGTTCAGGTTGGTGATATTGCCGATAAGGTCCTGGCTGATCAAAATTTCCATTCAAAGAGTCGAAAAGGATGCAACCCGACTCATGCAGCAGGACTGGCGAATTGCAAAGAAGATTCTTAAAGAAATCTTAAATTCTCAGTTTTCCGAATGAAATCGAAGGAGTCGGCGGTCGATTTGAACCGGAAACGCTGCCACCAGAGAACCGAAGGAAAAGACCCCTCAAGGCGACTCCTTAGCGCCGCTCTCCACCTCGACCCGGTAGGACTCGCCGGCGGCATCGATCTCCACCCGAAATCTGAGCGGATTCAGCGCTCGCAATTCGGTCTCCCGCTCATCGCCCGGGCCGATCGGGTAGCTCGCGTAGCTGTGCCCCCACGAGCCAAAGCGATCCTCTCCCTCGACCCTCTCGCCATGCAGATCAACCGTGCGCAGGACGAGCTTTTTGTCGGGCGGACCCTCGCCCCGATCGTCGATGAAAGGCCGGAAGCGGTAAACCATGAGCCCCGATAGCCGCCCTTCATCCACCCGGATCAGGAGCGGTTCCCCCGTCTCTCTCACCAGGGCGTCCCCGGCTTTCACCCCATCGGCTTCGAGGATGCCGTGTCGCTCCCGTTGTTCGGTCGAGAGCGTGAGCAGCAGGGGGATTGGAGAACCCTCGAACTCTGGCTCCCTCGATTCGAGCCTTTCTCCCAGCTCCTCGAGGCCGTCCTGATGATCTTCGGACGTCTCGTGCCAGAGCGCTTTGAGGCATGCCAGGACAAACAACTCCCGGGCTCTTTCACCCTCGCGAAAGTGGACGTCCAGGTAGTGGACCACCCGGTGAAGTTCCTCGGGCGACATTTCGGCAGCGGCATCCTCGATCGCCCGGTGCAGGGCGTCATGTTGGGTTCCCCATCCCAACAGAGCCGGCATCAAGGCCAGCGGCGACGGATCCGGATCGGCCGCGAGAAGTTCGTCGATCAGGATGCGCCGCTCCGCCAGGGGGGTCAGACTCTGGTAGACGGCGAAGTAGATTCTCTTCCGTTCTCCGTCATCCCCGTGGAGAAACTCGACCTCGTTCCTCCAGTTGGTCCCCACGCGCAAGCTGCCGTTTTCCTCCTCGTGCCGCATGACGAGAAAGCCGATCCCACCCTCTTCTCCGCCGGGGAAGGACCTCTCCTCCTTCCAGCCTTCTCCGGTCAACTCCTGCGCAATCGACGCGAAGAGATCCCCGGGCTCCGTGTCGCTGCGAAAGCTCCACCAGGTGATGTTCGGACAGAGAAAATGACGTTGGGAGAGCAGTCGCGTCGCTCCCTGATCTTCGAGGAAGGCGAAACGGGGTGCGGGCCGGGCCACGGGATAAAACCGATCCGGCAATTGCGGTAAAGGCGGTGCCGCTTCCCGCAGCTTGCGCAACTCGGACTCGAGACTCTCAAACAGCTTTTCTCCCATGTCCTCGGAGAGACGCTGTGCCACCTCGGGATCGCCTCCCTTGCCCAAGCGAAAGGACGAACCTTTCACCTCCCCGGCAAAATTCCAGCAGGGCAAAGGCGGCTGCCCGGGCTGGTAGCCGATCTGAAATCCTCCCAGAAAACCGGAGCCCCCCAGAAAACGCAGCACGGGGCGCGGAGCGCCCTCGGTCTCACCCCCGAGGCGGTCGAGCTTCACCCGCAGATAGACATCGGCCGCGCGAGCCCCCTCTGCCGGACGGTGCCCCGGAGGATAGACCAGGACCTCCTCAAAATAGGGCAGCTTCCCGAGGTGCTCCAGTAAATGGAGAACCACCAGGTGCAACTCGGCGGTTTCCTGTTCCAGAAACACGGCCAATCGATTGAGCGGAACCCATTCTCCCTCGCCCCCGGACCAGCCGGAAACGCTTTGGGAGGTGAGCAGTTCCCCGGAGATGGAGATCGGGGAGCTTGCCGGCTCCGTCCTGGTCCGCGGCAGACGGGGGACCCCCTCGTTCGATTCGGGCGCGAATTCCCCGTAGGGCGGTGACTGCGACGACCGGAGATAGCGGATGGGCTCGCGGAAAACCGCAGGCTCTGGCGCGCCTCCCTCTGCGGACCTTGCCTCGGGGAAAGCCGAGACGAGAATCATCGCGATCGCCGCCGTCGCGAGACGCAGACCATCCAGGGCAGCCGGGAGGGACATCCTGTTTTCCATCACGCTGACACACCTTGCGCCTACTCCTCCAGCCATTCCCACCGCACCGCATCGATGATGGGGCGGGATTTGTTTGCCGTCGTGTCGGTGAGCCTCAAGGAAAACTGGAATCCGTAACCCGCCGGCAACTCATCGAGATCGAGGCGGGCCGGGGTCTTCGCCACCTGCTTGGCAAAGCCAGGCGTGTGACGGTAGGACTCCGCCACCCGGGACCAGTCGGTCCACTCGTCGATCTCTCCGTCTCCGTCGCTATCGACCCCGGCGCGAAGCTCGACGGAGTCCACCCAAGGCCCCGGGCTGGTCCAGTCGGTCTCCTGCTGGGTGATGAGGTAAAACCGTCCCTCGGCGAATCCGATATCGGGATCGGGATGCCCCTGCCCCACCCGACCGCAGAAGGTGAAAGGTTTGTTGATATCACCCGAGGTGAACCAACACACACTCATCTCGTGACCCTCCGCCGGATCGTAGTCGGCGAAAAGGTAGTATTGTCCTCCCACCGCGATCACCGCCCAATCGCCATAGGCTTCCTGGGCCGGTTCGTGTATCTCGTATTCCGCGATGTCGGTGTCCCAATCGGGATGCCGCAACCAGTGGGGGTGCCGGTAGGTGGCGGTTCGACCCGTGGGGCGGGTTCGCGCGTCGACCGCCGGATCGAGGAAGCGGAAGTCGCCGATACCGTCGGGGCTGATGGCGTGCCCGGCCAAGGGTGAGTCCCAGGAGCGTTTGCTCGCCTGGATCGGACTCCAATCCTCGAAGATGATGTGAAAGTTGCCCTCCGGATCGCGAATCACCCCGCAGTCCGAACCGTCGGAGGGATCTCGCAGCGCGATCCCCATGTTCTTGCCGGGCAGACCATCGGTGAGGTCCTCGTCGATGTAGAGATGGGGATCCTGATCGTTGGGATAGTCATAGTAGAGATAGAGTTTTCCCTCGGCGTATTCGGCGGTGGTCACCCAGCGGGAAAATTTTTCCGTGACCGGTCCGTGGTGCACCCAGTGGATCATGTCGCGACTCTGCCAGGCGTGGTACCCGCCCAGGCCGGGCTGGGCGGCTCCCGGTGCATCGAACTGATGGGGGAACGGGGTCGTCTTGAGGGGTAGATCCTCGAAACCGGGCAAGCTCGACTCCGCCGGGGTAAACGAATCCTTTCCCGCCGCCGCCTTTCCCTTGCCCCTCTTGCCCGGTCCGCCGTACCGCCCGAAGATCCAGTAATCCCCCGGGCCCAGGCTGAGAAAGACGGGGGCATCCCTCAGATTGGCCGGCCCGACATTCTCGATCGGGTCCCAGTTTTCCCAAGTCGGCACCTGGGTGACGACCAGGGCGCCGGGCGATCGTTTTTCCTCGAAGGATCGCACCACGCTGTCGAGGGTTCCGGATTCCCCGGCAACGGCAGCGGTGCCCCCTTCCAGCCGTATTCCATTTATCTTGCCGACGCTGTTTTTCCAGTCGTCGGCGGAATCGATGGACCAGCTTTCGCCGGCGTCGAGGAGGGTTGCTCCGAGCACCGGCCAGAGGAGCAGCGCAAATTGACGGATCATCTCGGGAGTCTAGCGGAGCCACACCGTCCAGCGCAAGTGCCGTCGTTTCCCGTTTGCGTCCGGCCCGCCATCCCCGGTTCGCGGCGTTGCAGGGCGCCCGGCGACAGCTTGATTGCCAGCATGATTCGACTGACGCTATTCCCCCGCCCCGGTGCCTTCATCGCGGTCTTCGGACTCCTCTGCTTCGGTAGCGGTAGCCTCCTCGCCTCGCCCAACATCGTTCTCATTCTCACCGATGACCAGGGATGGAGCCAGCTGTCGGAGTCCATGGATTCCCGATGGCCGGAGGCAAAATCGGACTACCTGGAAACGCCCAACCTGGCCCGCATGATCGAGCAGGGTATCCGATTCACCAGTGGCTATGCCCCGGCCCCTCTGTGCACTCCGACCCGTCGATCCATCCTCTGCGGAACCAGCGCTGCCCGCAGCGGCACCGAGTTTGCCAGCCCCTGGGTCCCGGCCGATCACCTCACCATCCCCAAAGCCCTCAAGGCGGTCGACCCCGATTATCGCTGCGCTCACTTCGGCAAGTGGGGAGAGCGCATGATCTCCACCCCGGAGGAGTGCGGCTACGAAGCCAGCTGTGGCGAGACCGGCAATGTCACCGGAGGCATGCCCAATTCCCTGATCGGTCCGAACGCCAATCACGGGAACAGCCCTCCCCACTTCGTCGACAACGAAGATCCCAAAAAAACCAATACAGTGACCACGCGGACCATCGATTTCATGAGAGAACAGCATGAAGCAGGGCGCCCCTTCTTTGTCCAGGCGAGCTATTACGCCGTCCACCTCTCCGTCGTGGCCCGGGAGAAAACCATCGACAAATACGCGACCAAAGGAACTCCCGACCGGGGCTATTCCGCGGCGTGGGCGGCGATGTTGGAGGACCTCGACCAGGGAGTGGGCCGGATTCTCGATGCCATCGAGGAGATGGAGATCGGCGGAGAGACCTACGTCTTTTTCACCGCGGACAATGGTGGCCGCGGAACCGTCCCGGGCGGTGACCCGGAGAGCACGCCGCCGAACGCCCCGCTGACCGGAGCGAAGCACTCTCTCGAGGAGGGAGGCATCCGGGTGCCCTTCATTGCGATCGGTCCCGGCATCGCAGCGGGGACGGAATGCCACACCCCGGTGGTCGGATACGATTTTCTGCCCACGTTTCGCGATCTGGCCGGAGGCGAGGGAGGCCCGCCGCCCGGAGTGGATGGTGTGTCATTCGCCGCCCTGCTGACCGACCCGCAGGCCCCTCTGGCCCGCCCGGACGGAGCCATTTTTTTCCACCGCCCGCGTCGGCTCGAGTCGGCGGCCCGCATGGGGGACCACAAGCTGAAAGTGGAATGGTCCCGGCAAGGGGAGATCCGGACGCGGAACCTGTTTCGGGTGAATCCCGATCCACGGGAAGAAGGCCGGAACGCGATCGACGACTACCCCGAGGTCGCCGCCGCTCTGGAGGCCAAACTGCTCGCGCACCTGGAGGCGGTGAATGCCGAACCGGTGGCCGATTCCCCCCCAAAAAAGAAGAGGAAGGCTCCGAGTAAAGCCGAAGAAAAAAGGTAACCGCGAACCGCCGCAGCCGGTGGCGGCGCCCCGATGATTCGGGGAGATGACTTGACAACACCCGCCAATTCCCGTGGGTGAGGGATCATGTCGCAACGTTACCGAATCCAGTTTCCCCGAGAACAGGAGCACGATCTCGCCCAGGACGAGGTGTACTTCCACCTCGTCGAAGGCTCCGAGAAAACCAAGCTCCGCTTCCATGATTATGGCAAAATCTTCAATCGCCCCGGTCTCTACGAACAGCTCTTCTACGATCGGCTGAAGTGCACCTCCCCGGCGAAAGTCCGGGAACTCCTCGAGCGCACCATGCTCTCGGAGATGGCATGGTGCAGCGAACTGCGCGTCCTCGATCTGGGTGCCGGAAACGGCATGATGGCTGAGCAACTCCGCAAGCTCGGCGTCTGCCGGGTCGTCGGAGTGGACATCATTCCGGAAGCCCGCGACGCCGCCTACCGCGATCGTCCCACCGTCTACGACGACTACAAGGTGGCCGATTTTACCGCTCTCACGGACAAGGACAAGGAAGACCTCGGGGAGTGGAACTTCAACTGCCTGACTTCCGTGGCGGCGCTCGGTTTCGGCGACATCCCGCCGCGGGCATGCTTCCAGGCGTTGCGCCTCATGCCGCGGGACGGCTGGGTGGCCTTCAACATCAAGGAGACCTTC
>CAZLUZ010000197.1:0-8124 GCA_964562825.1 uncultured Akkermansia sp. | reverse complement strand
AGAGTGTGGACCGTCTCGCATCGCCCACCTTCTGGCGAAGGCGGCTCGCCTTCGATGCCGCCACCCCGTAGCCGCACTCGCCAGAGTGTGGACCGTCTCGCATCGCCCACCTTTTGGCGAAGGCGGCTGCTTTACCAATGCCACCTGCCCCGGAGGCGCCCCGCCCAACCCCGGCGCAGCGTCAATGATCCTCGGAGGAACACCGATCACGGAGCGGTCAGAGTCACCACCACCCGGAACGCTCCGGCACTGCCATTCCCGGAGACCGCAACCGGCACCGACAGCCGCCCGCCCGTCCCCTCGTGCACGGAATGAGTGGACCATTCCTCCAAGTCAGGACTCTGCTCGATGCGATACCTTCTCCCGACCAGGGTGGCAAATTCCAGGGACCATCCCCCTTCATCCACGAGAGCGATCTCGAAACGCTCGGCCCCATCGAGGGGATCGGTCGCCAGCACGATGACCTCGGCCGCGTTGGTTTGGCCGTCACCGTCGGCGTCCTCTTCGCCGTCGGGAACCCCATCTCCGTCGCTGTCGACGAGGACAGGACTCGTTCCCAGGGTCAGTTCGACGACGTCGTCCAGTTGATCGCCGTCATCATCGGAATCGAGCAGGTCGGGCGATCCGTCCAGATCGGTGTCCGCCAGCACGGTGACCGCCACGTCATCCAGCGCCAGGCCCTGGGAACTCACTGGTGTGGCGAGACTCTGACCCGGGTTCAGGGAACCGCGGGAGGCGTTTCCCGAGATGCTGGTCCAGGTGAAATCGGCGGCCTCCGCCCCGGAACCGGTGAGACCCAGGGCATCCTGCGGCGACGACGATCCGCTCTCGACGACGCCGATGTCGATGGAGGAGAGACCGGCCGCCGGTCCGGACCCTGCCGTCATCACCCCCTCGTAGGAGAGGAATTGCAGCACGTCACCCGACCCCGCGGTGTTCACGATGGCGATGCCGTCGGCCGGGCCGTTCTGGATGCCGTTGGACGGCAGTCCAGCCGAGAAAATCCGATAACCGTCCACCGTTCCGCCGAGGTCGAATCCGGTTCCCAATCCGATCGTTCCGTAGGGCGCTCCGTCGGCTCCGTTGTAGAGCACCACGTCGATCTCGGCGAGGTTCCCGGAAAAACCGGGACCAACGATGACCTCGAGAAATTCGTTCGTATCGGTGCCGTCGTTGTCGTAGTGGAACTCGTTGAGAAAGACATCGGAGGACTGGCTCGTACCCCCCTGACCGCGGGTGAACGTCCAGGCGATGCCGAAGCTTTCCCCGGGGGCGATCCAGAGATCGGTGGCGACCGCGGAGAGGAAGGTGGGGGCTCCATCCGCGATCGCCCCGTTGCGGTCCGTTGGCGCGGTGAAATCCAGCGACGGCAGCGGAAGGGTAACACCGTCCACGACCAGGGCCACCTCGATCCGGTCCGCCGTCCCCCCGGCAGACCCCCGCCAGTGTTCCGCCGCATAGTCGATCCGGAGGGAGGTCAGAGGCAGGGCCGAGGCGTTGACGAATGTCGCCGTGAACGTCGCCGGGGTGTCCCCCGGAATCAGCCCCGGAGCGGGCTCGGCGGGGGCCCCGTAGGCGTATTTCCCCTCCGCGGGTGAGGCGCCCTCGTCGCCTCCCCGCCAGGGGCCACCTCCCGCAGAAGTCCATCGAGGTGGATCGATCCCTCCGGAAAAGCCGGCAAAATCCTCCGTCACCGTCATGCCCGGGCCGGCCAGAAGATACTCGGCGGGATCGGTATTGGTCACGCTGAGCACTGCGGTGGCCTCCCGGTAACCCGGCGCCGAGGCGGTGAAGGTCACCAGTTGCGTCCCGTCGGGGATACCGTCCGCCTGTGGCGCGATGGGAACGAACCGCGTGGTGACGCCGGAGGTGAAGGTCACGCTGGAGAAGCCGGGGACAGCTTCGTCCGGCCTGTCCGAGGAGAGGTCGACCACCACCGATTCCCCGGGTCCGGGCGCTTCGGGCAAGGTCACCGTGAGAACGACCGAACCGAGCGAATCGGTCTCCTCCACCGAGCTGCGATCGAGGGTGAGCGAAAGCGGCGAGGATTCCTCCAGGGTGAAATCCCCGAAGACGACCCAGTGATCGCTGGCGAGCAGGCTGGTGCCGCCGGCGGGAGGGGATCCGGCCTTGGGCAGGCCGGCATTGGGATGGGTTTCCAGGGCGCTGTCGTAGATCTCGCAGGCGAACTCCCTCGAGAGTACGGCGTCGCTGACCAGGATGTGGTCGATCGTGCGAAAAGATCCGTCGATGGTCGCGTCATCCCCGTTCACCTTGCGGCAGTTCAGCCGATTCAGCGACGGGGTGGTGAAGTAGAAGCTGGGATCCTCGCTGTGGATCAGGGGCACCGGCGGGGATTGTTGGAATTCGGCGCGGATATCGTCGCCCAGGTCGAAAGTCTGGGGCAGCCCGTCCGGCTCCGCGGTAAACGACATGTTGCCACCAGCGAGGTCGAGATTGAAGTCCCCCAGAATGAAGAGGTTTTCCGTCCCGTCGTAAGCCTTCGCGTCGAGGTACTCGTTGATTCGACGCATCTCGATGGCGCGTCGGAATTCGTCTTCGTTGCCGTTGCCGGACTTCAGATGCACGCCGATCACGATCGGATCGTTGGCCGTGCCGGGAACGTCCACCACCACCGCGGCATGGTTGCGGGTAACCTCCTTCGCATTCGGGTAGGATCGGATCGCCTCGGTGGAGAGGAAAGGGTAGCGGCTGAGGATGACGTTCCGAAGGGTAAAATCAAAGGCACCGCTCAGCGGGGCTTCGTAGATGTGGTCGTAGCCGAGAGCTTCGGCCAGGGCCTCCAGGTCGCTGGGGGATCCGCTCACGTCGTTGGAGAAGATCTCCTGGAGGCAGACCACGTCGGCGTCGACCCGCCGCAACACCTCCCGGATGGCGGTGCCCTCGGGGTCGTTGCTGTCGCAGATGCCACAGTAGTCGACGAAGTTTCCCCCGACGTTGCAGGTGGCCAAGCGGAACTCGACCGCGCCAGCGGCCGCGGGCATGAGGACGACCAGGAGGAGGCGGAGACACGCAAGCCGCGCCGGGGAGCCGGGGAGAAACATGGCGCTAGAATCGTCCGGAAAAGGCCCCGGTCAAAGGGACAAGCGACCCATCCCGTGGGGCATCGGGAACTGGAGAGACCGCAGCGATGCCTCAGGAGCGTGGGTGGTCCAAGACGACGTCAACACGTGGGGCGTTGTGCCGTTTTTTGCTTTTCTGGACTCATTTGTCCGAAGAATGGGCCAAAGAAACGGGGAGAGTCCTCGAAAAAGGAAGGATCGAGCTTGACTAACAGTGAGAAAATTTCCATAAGTGAGACTCGCTTGTTATTCAGCCTCGGCGCTATTTCTTGCCGCGAATCCACTCCTGTTTGTCATGGTGTTCATCAACCCCACTTCAAAAACCACTCTTTGCTTTCTGCTTGTCGCAGCGGCTTTCTCCTCTGCGGTCGCCCAGGTCACCCCGGGCGGCACCATCGGCGATCGGGCGATCTACCGATCGGTTGCCAACGCTGGTGAAGATATCCCGGCAGCCACCGACGGCAGCGTCGGCACCAACAGCAGTCCGGGTGCGGATGTGATCCTCGATTGGGACGATGAATCCACCATCACCAATGGAGGCTCCTACGACCTGGATGCCAACACCACCGATATCGCTCTCAGCGCGGGCCGGCATCTTGTGATCTACCATGTGGAGTTTCAAAATCCAGATGTTCCGGGGAGCAACAACCGTGCCGAGATTCAGGTCAAGCTCAATCTGGCCGGAACCCCCCTCTCCATCGGTCGGGGTCAGGGGTTCACCCGGGACAACTCGGGTGCCGACGAGACGGTCGTCAGCGGCGCGGCCATCATCGATGTGGCCGCAGACGACGACATCCTCCAATTGATCGCTTTCCGGACGGACAACAATTCGAGCCAGACGATTACCCGCATCAATGGGGCATCGGCGCTCCAATTGATCAAGCTGGACGACAACTGGGATTACCTCCATCTCGAGAAGACCAGCGATGAAACCACGGCGCTAAGCGGGACCTTCGCCCCCGTGAGTTGGGACCAGACCAATGCCAATCTGGGGGGCGGCTTCAGCTTCACCGATGGAACCTCCAATATCACGCTGAACCAGACCGGCCTCTATCTTGTCATCGCAAACACCGCGGCCGAACGTGTGGTGACGAGTGGCGACCAGGCCGCTCGTTTTCTTCTGCGTCAACGGGTCAGCGTCGGGGGCACACCCGTCCCCGGAACGGAAACGACCAGCTACATCCGGGGGGATCAGGACAACGAGAACGCCTATGATGGGGTCGCCTCGATAGGTGCCATTGTGGAGAACAATGCCATTGGAAACTCGCTCAACATCCAGGTGGCTCGCGAATCGGGCGCGGTCAATGCCTTCGTCCAGGGGCCGGACACGGCCATCACCATCGTGAAGATTCCCGACTCCGCGGAGTGGCTTTCGCTGACGGATGATTCGGGCCAGGAGATCAATGAAGTCGGGCCGGACCCCATCACCTGGAACAACGTCGAGAACGCCGATGCCCCCTTCGACGCGACGAACGCATCAACCACCGGTGCCATCGAGATCAACTCTCCGGACGACTACCTGTTCCTCGGAACCTTGTTCAATACGGGCGATGGAGATACCTCATCGAACAACAGCAACACCAGCTATCGTGTCGTCGCCGAGCAGGGCTGGCGGATCGATGGCAGCGGCGGTCTCTTGTCCTACGGTCGCGGAGCCCAATACTGCAGGGACAATACTGATGCTCAAACCAGCGGGAGCTGGGCGGGGGCAGTCGTTAGCCTGTCCGCATCGCAGACCATCGAGATGGCTACGGTTCGTCGAGCGAGCGGCGACAATGCTCAGGCCGGGACCCTGGCCTTGCAGGCCCTCCGCCTTGGATCGGTCTTCCCCTCGAACGCCCCGACCATCGCCACGAATGCTATCGTCATCGCCAGCGTGAACGAGGAGGTCTTCATCACCGATACGGAACTTTTTACCAGCGATCTCAACACGGGACCTGCCGGCCTCACCTACACCCTGGTTTCCGATCCCACGGGCGGCACCCTGGTCAACACGGACGACACCGTCACTCCGCTCGTTACCAGCAGCACCTTCACCCAGCAGGATCTCCTCGATGGCAAAATCCGATTCACTGCGGGCGCTGGCCCGTTTGATCCGGCCGGATTCGATTTCACCGTCTCGGACGGCGTCGACTCGGACAGCGGAACCTTCGTTATCCGCGTCCTGGAGATTCCCGTGGCCGTTGCCGATTCTGCCACCACCGATGAAAACACTGTGGTCACCACGGTCAACGGCTCCGATTCCAGTCTCGTCGGCAACGATACGGGGACGGAACTCATCACCGCCTCTGACAGCCTGAGCACCAACGGAGCAGTGGTCGTGGTCGATGCCGACGGGACCTTCTCCTACGATCCCCGGACGAATCTGGTGTTCCAGGCTCTCGGCAGCGGCGATGCGATCATCGACACCTTCAGCTACACGATCACCGATCCGACGGGCAAGACCAGCCAGGCCACGGTGTCAATCACCGTGAACGGAATTGAGGACGGACCCGGCGGGGCCACTGATGACGCGAACGCGGGGGCTGTCCCTGAAACATCGACCTTGACGGTCGATCTCGACGTCCTGGCCAACGATGGCGTCGTTCGCGCAGACAGCGGAGGCAACGACCTGCTCCTGAACTACGAAGCCTCGTCGAGCGCCGGCACAGGGGTCTGGGAGAACACCGGGGACCGGGATGAGAATCTGGATATCAACCTCGCAGGCGGCACCACCCCCATCGACCTGGACAGTTCTCCCGCGACCTCGCGGGCCGGGATCACGGCCGCCTATGTCTGGGACGCCGTCACCGATCTGGCAAATCCACCCGGGCTCAACAACCGGTTCAACGACGCCGATGAAGAGGATGCCACCTGGGAATTCTGGATCAAACCGGCCTCGGGTTGGGAGAACAACGTGATGACCATCTACGAGGTGGGGGGCGGAGAGGGCTTCGGCATCGTTCTCGATCAGGGAACTCTCGTGGCGGCCACGGAGCTGGATGGCCCCGGTCGCGAGGGAAGCGCCGTCGTCTACGATCTGGTCAACGATCCCCAGGATGTGATCGCGGGGGCTCCGGGAGCGGCCCAGGTCGCCGCGGAATTCCAGCAGATCGTAGTGGCGATCAACCCAGCCAGCTCCGGGGCGACCGATGACGGGGGTCTCACCCTGTATGTCAATGGGGTGCCGGTCGATCAGTCGATCGGCGGAGTCGGCGTCGACTGGGCCGGTAGCGATAACGCCGGTCTCGGCCAATTCCAGGGCAACAACCACGGAGGGTTCACCAACAGCGCAGCGACCTCGCCGCCCTTCGACGACGCTAGTTTCCTGGGTTCGATGGCCATCGTTCGTCTCTACCAGGGGCTCCTTACGGACACCCAGGTCACGCAGAACTACCACGCCATCGACGGGGGCGACGACCCCGAGGGAGACGCTTTCTCGGTTCAGGGCGTTCTCGACAGCGGCTCCAATCTGGTCACCAGCGGAAACGCTACGATTGCCTCCGGAGCGATCGTCACGGTCAACGGCACCGGGTCCACGCTGGATTTCACGTATGACCCGAATGGCAATTTCGCCGACCTGGTGGATGGCGAGAGTACGACGGATCGTTTTACCTACCAGATCACCGATGCAGGCAGCAATGGAGGGGTGACCGCTACCGCCGAGGTCATCGTGACCATCAACGGCACGAACCAGGCCGCCCCCGACACCATCGCCGCCACGGAACTGATTTCGACGGAATACCCCGCCAACCGCATCGTGGGCAACGACCAGCACTCCATCGGAGCATCTGATCCCTTTGTCAGCCTGAACGCCAACGATACCGCTTCGGACCAAGTGCGCCTGAACATCGATAACCAGACGGTGGCGCTGGACTACGATGGGGAGACGGAAGGTTTTACCCTGGACGAGCTTGTCACGGGGGGCACCTCAGGGGCCACGGGAACCATCGTCGCGATCTCCGACAATGGCAGCGACGGGACGCTGCAGCTGACCGGCGTCTCCGGAACTTTTGCCGACGACGAGATCATCACCGGCGCGACCACCGGTTCGGCGAGCGTCAACGGCGGCCAGTCGACCACGACCTTCACTCTCGGCCAGACCCTCACCGGAGCAATCTCCGGGGCATCGGGTACGATCGCCGAGGTCAATGAATTCCACCTCATTCTCTCCTCCGCCTCGGGCATTTTCACCAACAACGAACTCGTCACCGATCCCCTGGGCGGAGGTGCCCTGGCAAATGGGACCGGTTTTACCGTCTGGGAGAACTTGGGCTCGGGCGGACCCACCTACGATGTCGAGGTCATCAGCGGCGACCTTCGCAGCGCGGCGAACAATGAGGTCGTCTCGAACTTTGGCGCCATCGGGCAAGCGTTTGAGGATATCAACGGTTTGCTCTCCAATTTGAGCGCCATCTCGGATGACGACACGACCATCGAAATCTGGTTTAAGCCAAACCCGACCGGCATGGGCAAGCAGTTGCTCTTCGAGACCGGTGGGAGCGGCACCGGCACGAGCCTCGCCTACAACAACACTACCGGCGAGGTCAGCTTCAAGGTCGATGGTGGAGACGAAAGCGACCCGGACCAGCAACTCGACGTTACTGCCTCGGGCATCGACAAAAACGAGTTCAACCAGCTTGTCGCCGTGTACGACCGGGATGCCGTCAACGGTAACGAGGACGTCCTCACTCTCTACGTGAACAACGATCCCACTTCCTTCAACGGCACCCCCAACGCGGTTTCTCCTTTGCCCAATCCCACCGGGGTCAACGACATCAGCGGCAGTAACGATTCCGGCATCGGACAATTCCAAAGCACGGTGGCCCGGAGCGAAACCGGTTTCTCTCCTTTCGACGGGCAAATTGCGATCATCCGTGTCTACGACCGCCAGCTCACCGTCAACGAGATCGAGGAGAACTTCGATGCGGTGGTTCAGCCAATCACCCAGTTCACCGGCAACGGTGCGCCCGGATCAACCGTCACCACGTCGACCCTCGGCGCGATCGTCACCCTTAACGCCGACGGATCCTTCAATTACGATGCCTCCAGCCTGCCCTCG
>CAZLUZ010000196.1:0-8133 GCA_964562825.1 uncultured Akkermansia sp. | reverse complement strand
CCAAGTTGCTCCAGATCGGCGGGGAAGTCAGGGCGTGGCTCACCGAACGCTTACCGAAGTTCTTAGCTTCTGATCGCCTTGCTGCGCCGCGTTTCGATAGGAATGCCAGGATTTCACCCTGGTTTGACCAACCCCCAAATTTTCCGTAGTCTGTAACGGGCGCCAATCACAAGAACAGAGACCATCCCGCTTCGCGAAGGGGAAGCGCTCTCCACCACGGAGCAGCGTGACGGAGAGATTGTGGTCACCATCACGGCCAGGGAAACCCATCGGCCGGACCGTGAAGCCGGCCGGAGATTCCTCGAGTTCACCAAGCGGATGAAGGAAGAGTCCCCGATCGATTTGAAGGCGCTCGAAGCTGACCCCGATCCTCGGTTGCGGGCTATCCTTGATGGGTTCCCTGAATGAAGCGCATTTTGCTCGACACCAGTATCCTCCTGGATGATGCGTTGCCTAGATCGCCTTTCCAAACATAGGCGAATCAGGTTCCCGATGGATAGGAGGCTGGAGGGGAAGCGGAGAGAGTGGGATTCGAACCCACGGTAGGGTATTAACCTACACTCGATTTCGAATCGAGCGCCTTAAACCGGACTCAGCCATCTCTCCCTCCAGGTCCAAAGACCGTGACGATCTTGACCGGAGCCGTCAGCGTAACGCGGTTTTCCGATCTTGCAACGGGAATGAGCCAGTCCGCAATCCGGCTTGCCCGGAGAGTTGACGCCCCGTGTCGAATTTAAGAATCTGTCGCCATGAATTCGCTCTCCCACTTTTCCCGTCCCCACAGCGTCCACAGCGCTGCCCGAATGGTTCCCTCGATGCTCCTCCTCATCGGATTGATTGGCTGCCTCCCGCCGGCTTCTTGCGAAGAAGGCGAGCCCTCGTACGTCCCCATCTTCAACGGCAAGAGCCTCGAGGGATGGTCGTGCATCCAGGAGGGCGTGTTCACCGTCGAGGACGGTGCCATCGTGGGAAAAAACACGGCGGAAAGTCCCATCCCGGACAACCGGTTCCTCGTCTGGCAGGGGGGCAAACCCGGCGATTTCGACTTGAAACTGGAATTCAAGATCGAAGGACCCGAGAAGGCCAACTCCGGCATCCAGTTCCGAGGCGATATCCGGGAGGACGGCCACGTCGTCGGTTACCAGGCCGACATCGACCGGGGCGGGAAATGGATCGGTATGCTCTACGACGAACACACCGGCCGAAAGGCGCTCGCTCAGCGGGGTGAAAAAACGGTGATCGCACCCGACGGCACCCGGGAAACTACCTCCATCGGAGACCCGGACGAACTGCTCGAGGCAATCCGTTTCGATGACTGGAACGAATACCACATCTCCGCCAGAGGTCCTCGGATCGTCCTGCGCATCAACGGCGTCGTCATGTCGGAGGTTGTCGACCGGGAGGAAGGCGAAGCCGATCGGGAGGGAATTATCGCCCTGCAGGTGCACAAGGGGCCGCCGATGGTGGTGAGGTTTCGGAAGGCGGTTCTTGGTGTTCAGTAATCAGTAATCAATCAGTAATCAGTAATCAGTAATCAGTATTCAGTATTGGCCATCGGTGATGGGCGGCTCGATTCTTATAAGAGTATTCGCCTGTCTATAGGCTGAGACAAATCCTCTTCTTCTGATCGCTAGAAATTGATAACTGAAAACTGAAAACTGAAAACTGATTACTGATTACTGATTACTGATTACTGATTACTGATTAATCACCGAAAAACGCAGCAATCTGAGCGCCTCGACCACTCCCGCCTCGTCCATCTCGTTCACCTCGATCTTTCTGCCAATTTCAGGCACCAGGGTGATGGTGAGCTTGCCGCCAAGATGCTCACGGAACTCCTCGAGTCCGGCCAATACCACGGGTCTGCCCCGCTCCGTCCGGTCGAGATGCTCGGAGTACAGATCGAAGCCGACCTCCTCCATCAGCCGCAGAATTCGGCGACAGGTCGACTCGGCCAGAATGCCCTGATTCACCGAGTAGAGCAGGTCCACCGCCATACCGATGGCCACCGCCTCTCCATGGCTGACCGCGAATTCCGATAGCTGCTCCAGCTTGTGCGCCACCCAGTGACCGAAATCAAGGGGACGCGCCGATCCATACTCGAAAGGATCACCGCTCGTCGCGATGTGGTCGATATGGTTCTCCGCACTCCGGCGGATCGCCACCTCCAAGGGTCCCGTCTCCAGACGCCCCAACCGCGCCGCGTTCTCCTCCAGATAGGCAAAGAATCCGGCATCACGAATCAGGGCGACCTTGATCGCCTCGATGAGCCCGTCGCGACAGGCCCGCGGCGGCAGGGAGTGAAGAAAATCGAGATCGTTGACCACGGCGAAGGGCACGGAGAAGGTGCCAATCCAGTTTTTCTTGTTGAAGTAGTTGACCCCGTTCTTCACCCCGACACCGCCGTCGCCCTGGCTCAGTGTCGTCGTGGGCATGCGGATGAGACGGATGCCCCGATGAGCCGTCGCCGCGGCAAATCCGGCGAGATCGAGGAAGGCACCCCCACCGATGGCGATAAGGTAGGAATGCCGACAGATACCGTGAAACTCGATGGCTTGCCAGATCGTTTCCACCAGCGCCCAGTCATTCTTGCACGGTTCGCCCCCGGGCAACACCATGGGCGCGAAAACGAGTTCGATGGTGCCTCGGTGCCGGTCCGCGTAGCGCGTGACCTCGTCACACAGCCCGGGGTTGTTCTCCGCCACCCCCGAATCAATCAGAACCAGCATCCGGGAAGCTCTCCCCAGATCGGAAGATTCGACGATCAGATCGTTGAGGGTGTGGTTCTTCGGGTCGAACGCCCCATGGGTGAACGCGATCCGATGCTGGAAGGTGACGGGGATGGGCCGGTGAATCATGGTTCACCCTCAGATTACGCGGTTTCGCCGCCCCCCAGAAGACACGTGTTCGAGTTTTGCGAATTTCTGGAAATTCCAGAGCAGTTCTCCGCATCAATCGGAGACTGCCGCGAGTTTTGGCGCCGGTGCAGGAGTGCGCTGCCTCTGATTCCGCATGCGCACTCCCGATGCGAGTCAAGCGTCTTTCTTGATGCGGGTAAGGGTCTGGGCGATGACGCGCAGATTCGAGAAGACGTCCCGCTCCAGCGGGTCGAGAGGCAGAACCTTGCCGCCGATCGCCTCGGCCAGAGACCGGGCGCTGGTCTGGTCGAACTGGGGCTGAACAAAGATGAGATGTACCCCGTCCTCCTTGGCCTGCCTGATCAGATCGGCCAGCTCCTTGGGTTCCGGACGGCGTTCTCCAATCTCTATCGCCTTCTGGGTGAGACCATAGCAACGGGCAAAGTAGGCGAAAGCCCCGTGGTAGACGTAGAAGGTTTCGCCCTTCATGAAGGCCAGCTTCTCCGCGAGTTCGCGGTCGAGTTCGGCGAGTTCGGCGAGGGTTTTCTCCAGGTTTGCGGCGATCTCGTCGGCAGCCTCGGCCGAACCGGCCGAATCCTGCAGCGCCTTGGCGATGGTCTTGGCCTGAAGCTTGAGCATGGCCGGGGAAAGCCACACGTGAGGGTCGAGACCGTGTTCGTGGTCGTGGTCATGGTGGTGATGCTCATGGTCCTCCGCGGCGTCGTCCTGGCCTTTCACGTAGACGAAAACCTCATCCTCGCCTTCCGAGTGGTGCGCGCAGGTTTCACAACCGCCTTCGAGAAGTTCCAGGTTCTCCGTAAGGCTCACGATCTTCAGGTCCTTGTTTCCGTCAGCCAACTTGTCCCGGAGGACCTCCTCGAAAGGCATCTCACCGGTGAAAAGAATGGAGGCCCGGGACAGTGCCACCACCTGCCGGGGAGTGGGCGAGTAATCGTGCGGATCGTCGCTCTCCGACACGACCGTGCGAACTTCGTAATGATCGCCAGCGATGCGGCTGACCAGTTCCTGGTAGGGGGGCACGGGAACATAAACGATGGGTTTTTCCCCGGCGAACAGTCCAGAGGCGGAGCCGGCGAGAGACATCGCAAGCAGGGAAAACAGGGTGAGGGGAACGTTCTTCATCGATATCATGAGTATACCGTTTCCTCATTGTTGCAACCGTTTTGCATTACGTGCTCCAGGATTTTCCGTCTGGTTCCGACGCGAACCTGGGGCGGATCGTCCAATTGGTGATAGACTGTCGACCGGATTGGAAAAAGCCGAGAGGCCAGCATGTTTGTCGATCACATCAAAATTCACGCCAAGGCTGGCGACGGGGGCAACGGGTGTTGCAGTTTTCGCCGGGAGAAGTACGTGCCCAAGGGAGGGCCCGACGGGGGCGACGGGGGAAAGGGGGGAGATGTCGTGCTGGTGGTCGATTATCACACCGACAATCTGAAGGAGTTTTTTTACCGGCCGAAGCAGAAGGCGGATCGGGGCAGGCACGGTGAAGGGCAGCGAAAGACGGGAAAGTCGGGCAAGGACTTGGTGCTCCGGGTGCCGCCGGGCACGGTGGTGTATCGCTGTGTCGCATCGAAGGTGCCGGGGACGGAGCACGACGAGAGCGATCTGCCCCCGGATGCCGACTGGGTGGGCGATTACGACGAAGACGACCAGGGGCACCTCGTGCTGATGGATCGGGAAGAGGGCCTGGAGGGGGATGAGGAGAACGACGAGGTCTCCGACGAGGGGGACGGGGAAGAGCCGGGTGAAGACATGTTGGTCGACGACGGGGAATGGGAGGACGATTTCGATAACGCGGAGGAAGAAAAGGAGGAGCATCCTTTTGGAGAACAGATTGCCGATCTGACCGAGGAAGGACAGCGCTTCGTGCTGTGCCGGGGAGGGGTGGGCGGAAAGGGTAACTGGAATTTCCGCACCGACACGAATCAGGCGCCCATCGAGTTCACCCCGGGCACCCCGGGCGAGGAGGGGTGGTTCTACCTCGAATTGCGCAAGATCGCCGACGTGGGACTGGTGGGTTTTCCCAACGCGGGGAAGTCCACCCTGCTGAGCGCCCTGTCCAATGCCTCGCCCAAGGTGGCGGCCTACCCCTTTACCACCTTGAAGCCCATGGTGGGGGTGGTGGAATTTCCCGGTTTTCTCCGAACCACGGTGGCCGACATCCCTGGATTGATCGAGGGCGCCCACCGCAACGTGGGTTTGGGGCACGATTTTCTTCGTCACATCAGCCGCTGCAGTGTGTTTCTCTTCGTCGTCGACGCCGCGGCAGTGGACCTGCGTGATCCCATCTCGGACATCCAGATCCTGCGGAAGGAGTTGAAGCTCTTCGACGAGGCGCTCAGCGGGCGTCCCTGGATGATCGTCGCGAACAAAATCGACCTGGAGGAATCGGAGCTGTTTCTCGAACCCCTTCGCCAGCGATTTGCCCGGCAGAAGATCTTCGCCATCTCGGCGCGGGATGGCACCGGGGTGGAGGCGTTGAAGGAGGAATTGTGCGAGATGGTGGGTCGGCGACCGTCGTAGGCAGCGAGGCAAACGATGGTTTACCCCCCGATCGAGCCCGCCCAATCGATCATGCTTGCCAGGTCGTCTCCGGTCAAGCAGACGTGGCCCATCTTCCGGCCGGGACGCGGTTCCCGTTTACCATAAAGGTGGAGGGTGGCGCCGGGTTTGGCCAGAAGGCCCTCCCAGTCCGGGGGAGATTCCGCGGCCCAGAGGTCGCCCAGAAGATTTTTCATCACCGCGGGACCTTTCAGATCGGTGCGTCCGAGGGGGAGGTCGCAGATCGCCCGGAGCTGTTGCTCGAACTGGCTGGTGTAACAGGCGTCGATGGTGTGGTGTCCGCTGTTGTGGGGACGGGGGGCCAGTTCGTTGACGAGCAATTCTCCGGCGGTGGTGAGGAAGAACTCCGCGGCCATGATTCCCCGGAGGTCGAGCTGCTCGCTGATGTCGAGAGCGATTTGGCGGGCCAGGCGCAGGACGTCGTCGGGGAAGCGTGCCGGAACGATGGAGAGGTCGAGGATGTGGTTGGCGTGGAGGTTCTCCACCGGATCGTAGACGGCCAGTTCGCCGCGCGGGCTGCGCGCTACGAGCACCGAAAGTTCGCCGGCGAGATCGACTTTCTGCTCGACGACGCCCCGGGAAAAGGAGAGGGAATCCCACAGAGCTTCGCAGTCGTCGCCGCGCCGGAAGGCGACTTGACCTTTTCCGTCGTAACCGAACTCGGCCGTCTTGAGCACGCGCGAGTCGCCGGGGAGCGAGGCGTCGGCATCGGCCAATTCCTCCGGCCCGCCGACGACGGCAAAGGGCACGTGGGGCAGTCCGGCGGAACGGAGAAAGCGTTTCTCCCTCTCGCGATGCTGGCAGGTGGCGATGAGTCGGGCGCCGGGGCGAAGGGGTCTCCGCTCCTCGATGGCCTCGAGGAGGGTGGAGGGGATGTTTTCGAACTCGACGGTGACGACGTCGACGCGCTCGACAAATTTCTCCAGGGTCTCCCGGCAGTCGAAAGGGGTCTCGTGAGCGATATCGGCGATACCGGCGCTGCCGGAATCGGGGCCGCCGACCCATTTGGCGACGCGGAAGCCCATGCGGCGGGCCACCAGGGCGAGCATGCGGCCGAGTTGTCCTCCTCCGAGCACTCCGATCCAGGTGTTTTCCGGCAGCAGGGGCATCGATGACACGGGTCAGGCTTCTTCGGGCGGCAGTGTCATCGCCTCGATTTTTTCGCGGAGAGACTCCCGGTAGATTCGGATTTTTTCCCTCAGCGAGGCATCGTCGGCAGCCAGGATGGACACGGCGAAGAGTCCGGCGTTGGTGGCGCCGGCATCGCCGATGGCGAAAGTGGCGGTGGGAATACCTGCGGGCATCTGCACAATGGAGAGGAGGGAGTCGACGCCATTGAGGGAACGGGATTTCACCGGCACGGCGAGAACCGGGAGGGTGGACAGGGCGGAGACCATGCCCGGGAGGTGGGCGGCTCCTCCGGCGCCCGCGATGATGACGCGGATGCCCCGGTTGGCGGCTTCACGAGCGAAGTCGAACATCCGATCCGGCGTACGGTGCGCGCTGACCACCTCGGCCTCGTGAGGTACGGCAAAATCCTCGAGAACGCGGACGGCTTTTTCCATGGTGGGCCAATCGGATTGGCTGCCCATGATCACGCTGACTAGGGGAGAGGCCATCTTTTCAGGGAATCGTTTTCCATCAGTAATGCGAATTGTCGCTATTTTCCGTGCTTATCTGGTCGGGTTTCATCTGCCGCTCTCCGCCGGGTCCGCGGTGGCCGATTCCACGATGCGTTCCGCCTGCTCGATCAGGGCCGGCACGTGGGACCGCGCCTCGTTGAGCCGGGCAAACTTGAGCTGTTCGCTGATGGAGATGAAGGAGCGAACCTCCTCGAGCAGTTCTGGCCTGAGCCGGTTGGCCGTCGCATCGTGACGCGCCTGCATCATACGGTTCAAATACTCCTCCGCGGTCTCATAGCGGATGGGGTCCCGGTAGCGGGCGGAGAGGAAATCTTTGAGGGTTTCGGAGATTTCGAGGCTGGCCCGGTTCGGCGCCAACTCTTCGACCTGGGCGCGGATGGCGGAGAGTCGTTCGCGGGCCACTGCTTCGGGCGGGGGACCCAGGGGCTGTGGGCGGTGGCGCCGGAGAAACCATCGCAGCCCGAAGAAAAGGGCGAGGAGGATGAAGCCAATGGCAATCGACCACAGAATCCAGGGCAGGGGACTGGGGGGAGGACGCCGCACCATGATGTCGCGTATGTCCTCGGCCCCGGGACTGTCCCCCTGGGCCAGGATTCGGCCGCTGGCTGCCCAAGTGACGACGACAACGCCGGCGCAGATGGAGGCGAGGCGGTCAGTCATGGAGGGGAATCTCCTTGTCGGCGAGGTATTCCCGCAATTCTTCGTCGCGGAGGACTTTTCCGCCCGCCGTTACCAGGGAAAAATCACCGCCCGTCTGCCGGGCGATGCGATCCAGGGCGGGCGACGCTCCCGGGACCATGAGCGCGATGGTGTGAATGCGGGTTCTGCCGCCACGGTCCTGAACCAGATCGATGATTTTCTTGGTAACCTCTTCCTCCCGGGCAATTTCGCCGTCGGTGAGGAAATAGATGTCCCCCGGTGGGGGGTCGAGGTGGAGTGCCATGGTCAGGGGGAGGTCCCAACTGGTGCCGTAGGATTTCTCGACCGATTCGATATCGGCGAGAGTGGACGCGATGTTCTCCGGGGTGGCCTGGAGCCAGTCGGCC
>CAZLUZ010000195.1:0-8172 GCA_964562825.1 uncultured Akkermansia sp. | reverse complement strand
GGTTGTTTGTGTTTTGGGTGGTTGTTGTCTGTAGCCGGGTGATGCGCACGTCCGGTTCGATCGCCCCGCCCAACCCCAGAGCGTGAATCCTGATGCCTGAGGCGGCGGCTTCGCGGGCGAAATCGAGCAGCCCTCCCCGGGTTTCCCCACCGTCGCCCACCAACACGAGATTCCGCGAGGCTGCCGCAGGATAGACAGCCCTGGCCAGGCGACAGGCTTCCTCGAGGTCGGTGGCGGCACCGATCTCATCCTGCAGGGCAGGGTCGAACGCCACCTCTGCGCCAGCCCCGGCCCCCGGCACGGAGAGGACCCGTCCCTCGCTTCCAGCCGCGATCCACCCCACCTCCGCCGAAGCCGGCAGCCCCTCGGCGATGGTTCGCGCAGCTTCGAGCGCCCGAACGGTCCCCTCGCGGCCCATGCTGCGCGAATGATCGATCACGAAAATCACGCCCTGCCTGCCGCTCTCCAGGATCCGTGCAGGTGAAGCGAGGCAGAGCAGAGCGAGAAACACGCACGCCGACCGCACCGCCAGCAGAGACCGCCGCCGTGCCCGGGACATGGGGTGGGCGGTGCGCCGCTCGAACCAGACGAGGAGCAGGATCGCCGGTATCGCCAGTAGCAGAATCTCGGGGTTGAGCCAGTCCATGCGCATCCGTCGTCCTTCAATACACCGCGTGCCGGTGGAAAAGCCAGCTCTCCAGCACGAGCACTCCCAGGATCCCGAAAAGCAGCCACCGAACCGGGCTCCGGAGCGGGGTGGCACCCGAATCGGCTCCGCTTCCGCGTCCTGTCTCTTCGGCACCCCGAGAGGGAAGGTCCGACTCCGTCGCCGAAAGCAGATGACTGGTCCCGATTCTGCCGGACTCCGTCTGCCAGATGCCGGTGCGGGTCAGCTCCACGGCCCCGCTCCGGATCGGTTGCTCCCTGGTCACCAGCCGCTCCCGCGATTCATCCCAGTGGGTCCAGGTGATGGACCGGTCCGCGATCTCGACGAACCGGCCGGTGGCCCCCTCCTGGATTCGCTGCCGCGCCTCCTCGGAACCTTCCGCCGCCCAGAGCACGGCATTGCCGAGGAGAAGGGGAAACGAGGCGGTCAGCGGCAGTCGCTCCGACAACTGCGGCGAGAAAGCCATGACCACCAGTCTGCGCCCCTCCACCTCGCCCGCGGCGAGCACCGGCTCCCGCCCCGCGAACCACAGCGGCTCGAAGGATCCGGAGGGCTGGAACACGGCCGTCTGGGTTATGGCCACGCGGGAACTGCTCACCCGAAAGAGCACGGGATGGTCCGGGTTGCCCACCCGGACGGAATCGTAGGGCACGGGCCCATCCAGGGCCCGGGCCGCGATGGGCCCGGAACTGCCGGGCGGATTGATCACCACGGCCGGCGTGTCGGCGGGCCATTCCCGGGGAAGCCAGCCATCGAGAATGAGCACGTCTGCCGGGTTCGTCAGGGGCCATTGCTCCGGGGTGCCGGCGAGCAACTCCAGTCCCCCCTCCTCGCGCAGGGATCCCAGCGCAATCCGGGTGTAGGCGTCCTGCGGGGTTTCCTCTGAATCCTCCCGAATCCACACCGCGACCAGAGGGCGAGCCCGCGGCAGGGCGGAGATCACGGTATCGTCCAGGGCCAGAACGTCGCCCTCCATCTCGAGGTGCATCCGCAGGACCTGTCTCCCGGCACCGCGCACCCGAAAGGCGATCGCCTGCCGGGCCCCCGGTTCCAGCGAGATATCCCGCACCTGGACAGGCGCGCCGCCCACATACAACTCCAGATGAACCTCCCGCGACGAGGGCGCCGCCCGGTTCAGCTGCACCTCGGCGTGCACATCGAAGGTGTCGCGCACCAAGGGAGCTTTCCGCGCCTGAAAGGCGGTGATGCCCGCGTTGACCGGCGCGGTGGCCGCCACTTCGATCCGCTCGAGCGCGATGCCGGCGGGCAGCTTCGCCCCGACATCCGGCGGTGCGGAATCGGTGCCCAGGAGGATGAGGGCCGGGGTTTCCAGGGAGGCGATGGTGACGGCGGTATCCAGGGCAGTCTCCAAATCGCCGGCGACGGGTCGTGGAACGATCGCGTCTAGGCTCGAAATCAATTGGCGGCGGACCCGGGTGCGCGCCTGCTCCACGGAAGGACGGCAGTCATAGGCGACCAGGGCGAGACCGGCGTCGTCGGGAATGCCGCCGAGACGGTTTCCGATCCGGCGCTTTGCCTCCTCCAATCGGGTGATCCCGCCCTCGGCTACCGCCATGGAGGCGGATCGATCCAGCAAAATCACGCAGGTGCGATAGTTGCCCTGCCCGGGTGAACCGGCCACCATGCGGGCGAGGGCCAGGGTGCCGGCCACCAGCACGAACATGGTGAGGAGAAAGGAGAGGAGCTTCTTCAGCCGCCGCAGCCAAGCGCTCTCCTGGTGCTCCCGGGCCAGCGTCTTGAAGAATACCAGGGTACTCACCGGCACCGTCCTCGCCTTGCGGCGGAACAGGTAGAGCAACACGGGTATCACCCCGAGCGCCAACAGCCAGAGGAAGGCGGGTTGAAGAAAATGCATGAACTGAGAAAAACTGATCGACTCCTGCCGCCCACGAAACCCGAGCCCCCGCTCATCACCGGGGGCTCCCGGCAACGCATTCCGGCCATCACTCCAACACGCCCGACGCTTCGCCCCGGCAAACCCTCGGGCGGAAAGGGTAAGGGTTCACCCGGGGGAAAGCAAATCGGGCACGGTGACGGGAATCGGCGCCTGGCACGGCCGGCATGGTGGACAATCCCGAAGGTTTCCCCCACTGTGCGGGCGCATGATCCTGGAGCGAATCTCCTCGGCACTCACTTTTCCCCGGCTGTTCTCCGCAACTCTCGTCGCGGCCGCGAATATGATTCCGATCCCCGGGGTGATGCTCTGGGAGTGGAACCTTTACGATCTCCTCGCCCTCTGGTGGGGCGAGACTCTCCTCCTCGTCGTCGTGAGCCTGCTCCGGGTCTTCGCCGCACGCGGCAGCGAGGACTCCCCTCCCCGGGGCGGCCGCTGGCCGGGCGCCCTTTTCTTTCTGTTTCATTTTGCGCTCTTCGCTGCCGTTCACGGTTTCTTCGTCTTCACCCTGATCGGTGAGAAGGATTTCTGGAATTATCCCCCGATCGCCTTTCTCCTCATGTTGATCGAGGTGTTCGGCCGCTTCGGGGGCATCCTTGCCCTCTTTTTCCTGGCCCACTTTGTCGTCTTTGCCTGGAACGATTTCGCCCTGCGCGGCTACCGGCGCACCGATCCGCACGACATCCTGCTGCAGCCCTATCCCCGCGCCGTCCTTCTCCACATCGCCATCCTCTTCTCGGCCTTTGCCATCGAACTGGCCGGCCCCAATCTCTGGCTGCTGCTCGGGCTCGTCGCGGGCAAGGCGATCCTGGACCTCGCTTTCCACCTCTATGCCTACGGGGCGGCGGAGCAGACCTGACCCGGAAAAGTGCGGCGATGCGTTAGGCGAGATCCGCGCCCTGCCGGCAGGCCCGGATCGTGTTGGCCATGAGCATGGCGATCGTCATCTTGCCGACGCCTCCGGGAACCGGGGTGATGGCGGAACACCGCTCCGCCACGGCGTCGAAATCGACGTCTCCCACCAGGCGATAGCCCCGCTTCGACGAGGCGTCCTCGACCCGGTTGATCCCCACGTCGATAATCACCGCCCCCTCCCGCACGTGGTCCGGGCCGATGAAGCCGGCCCTGCCGATGGCGGCGACCAGAATGTCGGCGCTTCGCGTCAGGGAGTTCAGATCGGTCGTGCGGGAATGAGCCACCGTGACGGTGGCGTTCCCCCCCGGTCCCTTCGCCATGAGTAGCAGGGCCAGGGTCTTTCCCACCAGCAGGCTGCGACCCACGATGACGACGTGTCTGCCCTCGGTCTCGATCCCGCTCTCCACCAGCATCCGCTGGCAACCGCTCGGCGTGCAGGGAGCAAACCCGGTGGGATCTTCCATGGCGAGTTTGCCCACATTGGCCGGATGGAGTCCGTCCACGTCCTTGGCCGGATCGATGCGCCGGATCACCTCATCGGCGTCGAGGTGGCCGGGCAGAGGCAACTGCACCAGGATACCGTGAATCGAGGGATCCGCATTGAGGTCGTCAATCAGGGCGAGCAGTTCCTCACGCGGCAGGTTCGCCGGCTTTTCGATCTTCACGGAGTGGATTCCGAGTTCCCGGCTCTTGCGGTCTTTTGCTCCGACATAGGCCCGCGACGGGGGATCGTCGCCCACCAGAACCACAGCGAGCCCCGGCGTCAGCCCCCGGTTCTTCAGTTCGCCGAGTTCCGCGACGCAATCGGCGTAGACGGACCGGGCGATGCTTTCGCCGTCAATCAGTTTCATGGCTGGGTTTGAGAAGACCCTCGACCCGGAGTCGTTCGCTTTCAAACGCCTCCTCCGTCAAATCCGGCGCGACCGGATCGCAGGGAATCCAGGTGAGTTCGACGGTGGAAAAGGGTTTCGGCAGGCGGAAATGATCCCAGCTGCCGCGGAATACCCAGGCCGAGGAGAAATCGATGCGCAGGGCGACGATGGGTGCGCCCGAGACCTGGGACAGCTTGATCGCTCCCGGAGCGAACCGATACCGCGGTCCCCGGGGCCCGTCGGGGGTGATGCCCACGGTGTATCCGTCGGCGAGCCAGTCGGTCAGCGCGATCAGCGCACTCGCCCCTCTCCGCGAGGAAGATCCCCGCACCGCACAGACCCCGACGGCCCGGGCCACGGCGGCGAGATAATTTCCATCGCGACTCGCGCTCGTCAGCACCACCCCCCGCACCCGGGGAAGAAATTTCTTGTAGAGCAGGGGTAGGGCGAAGGTGCGGTTGTGCCACAACACCCAGATCATGCCGCCCTCAGGATAATTTTTCACCAGTCCCTGCGGATCGCTCACCCTCCAGCGCAAGGTGAGTCCGATGGCCCGGACGATGAGCGCGATGATCCTGCCGGCGACCATTGCCTTGGCCGGTAGCTTCTGCGAGTGTAGTCTCTCCTGGTGTGAGGGATGCATGGGGGGCTGTTACCGTTCGCCGGATCGCCCACGAGGCCAATCCGAGCAGGTCGGACACCGCACGGTCCGGGACTCAACAGGGTTGGGTGCCGAAGTCAATGGGGTAAGCTCCGAATTTCGCCCGGGCCCGATCGGAACCGATGGGGGAAAGATTTTGACGCGACAGGCACCTCGGCGCTTTACTCCCGGGTATCGCCTCCTCTTTTTCACTGCCTTTGGCCCGCCGCGCGATCCGGGCGGCGCTCCTCGCCTCGGCCGCGCTGCTCCCGCTCGCACTCTCACTATTCGGCGCGGAACCGGATGCTCTGGTCGACGACAGCCTCTCGATCGTCTTTCGGGAAAAGGACATCCTTTTCCGGGGGGTGCTCCCCGATGCCGAGACCGCCGAAGCTCTCGCCGCCGCGGCCAATTCGGCCCGACCGAGCCTGCGCGTGGTCAACGACGGGCTGGTCTACGATTCCTCCCGCCCCTTCCCCTCTCTCTCGCTCTTTCGCAGCCTGGTGCGCGAGGTCGGCCTCTCAGCCCACGAGGGGTGGATCGACTGGTCGCCCCGAGAATTGCGTATCGGCGGTCTCACCGACAGCGTGGTGACTTCCTCGGTTCTCCGTCTCCGGGCCCGTCCCCTTCTCGACGGACGCAGTTATGTCGACCGCATCTGCATCGTGCCCACGGAGGATCTCCCGGAAATACCAGTGGTGCTCTCCAGCGGGGAAAAGCGACGCGCCTTTTCCTTCGACGCCAACCGGGCCGCCAACTCGGAGCCCGAAACCTTTGAGCCCCCGGGGATCCTCCTCACCAAGATTCTGCCCCTGATCTCGAAGACCTCGGATCCGGGGTGGTTGGCGACGGGTCGAGCCACGCCGCGGACCATGGCGGCATCATCCACCGCCGCCGGATGGACCGGGCCTCCCGAGGTGGAAGTGCGCTTCGCCAGGAACAGTTTCCTCCTCGCCGATGCCGAAACAGCGACCCTGACGCGGCTCGCCGGAGCGATCCTGGCCACTCCCGGAGAGGCACCGCTGATCCGTCTGGAGACATCCCGTCCCCGATCCGGGACGGACGCCTTCCTCAACTGGCTGTCCGGCCGTCGCATCACCGAGATCGCCGAGCAACTCGCGGGCGCCGGAATCGATCCGCGGACGATTCTTCCGGAGGTCCGCACCACCGCGGCCGCGGCCGACGACGGGGTGGTGCGGCTTCGCATCCAGACCGCCTCACCGATGCCTCCGGGCGACTCCGACGTCGACCCCTGAAACGTCAAAGCCCGGCCCCCTTGCGGGGACCGGACTTCTTGACCACTCAACAATGTCTCTGAAACAACCTTGGTTCCGTTCTGAGACAAAGACTAACAATACACAGGTGAGAAAAAGGGGAGTTCAGTTGCCCGCCGCGACACTCTTGTGGTAGTCGTTGTATTTCGAGGTGGGGACAATCAGCTCGTCGCCGGGATAAATCGTCGTCTCCGCTCCCATCTCGTTTAGACGCTGCAACTCTTTCATCGTGGTGAAAAAATCGCGGGCCAGGGCATAGAGATTGTCGCCTTTCTGCACCGCGTAGTAGCCGTAGGTCTCGTCGCTGCGCAGCAGGGGATTGTCATAGCGGTATTGTCCGGTGGACGCCGTCTGCTGTATCCCGCTCGCGGCACCTGCGGGAGTTCCGAGACCTGCGGTACCCGGCCCGCCGGCGGATGCCACCTTTCCGGACGGTATGATCAGCTCCTGCCCCTTGGCGATGATGTCGCTGGTCAAGCGGTTGGCCTGCTTGATCGCCTCGATACTGGTGCCATAGCTCCGGGACAGCCCGATCAGGGTGTCCCCTGCCCTCACCAGATGAACCGAGCCGGCTCCGTCCGCCGCCGGCCGATTCTCGGGAGCGGCCGGAATGAGCAGGGTCTCACCGATGAAGATTGGCTGACGCTCGCTGAGCTTGTTGGCATCGAGGAGGGCCTGGCGGGGAATGCCGAACTTGCGGGCGATACCCCCGACGGTGTCACCATCGCGAATCACGTAGGTCTGCCCCGCGCCCGTCGACGTTCCCGCGGCGAGCCGTCCCTCGCGGGAAAGGGTGCTCTCGATGACCGAGATGCGAGCTTCGACGGACTTCACCCGGTCGCTCAGCGATTCGAGCGTCTGCGCCGCCGATTCGCCCGGAGCAGCGACGCACGCAAGCAGTGCAGGGAAAAGAATAGCCATCCGATTCATGCTTAGAATTTAGTTTTATTTTATAATTTAGGCAAGAAAGAAATCGGCATTTCCCCTATTTCAAAAAACTTTTTTTATATTGTCCGGAATTTTCCCCCTTTACGGCAAGAAAACGCTGTGTTTTTGTAAACTTTTGAACACTGCCCGTTTTTCCACCCGCAACTCCAGGCGGAAGTCGCGAGTCGTCAAAAGCTTGATCGCGGGCGAGAATCCGTTTATGGGAGCAGGGAGCGAAAGATGCCGTCACCGGGCCCGGGTCGCGGTCTTCTCCCGGGGAGTGCCGCCGCCGCCAGCGACGCTTCTTTCGCTCGGGGTCCGGGTTCGCCTCGGAGCCCCTATCCCTGTCTCATGAAACCGCTTCTTCTCACCAATGAATATCCGCCGAACGTTTACGGCGGAGCTGGGATTCACGTGGAATATCTGGCACGGGAACTGTCCCGCCTCTGTGAGGTGGAGGTGCGCTGCTTCGGCGATCAGCATCTTCCCGACGAGAACCCCAGGGTGACCGGCGTGCCAGTGGACAAGTCGCACTACGCCGCGCCGGAGCAGCTCCACTCGGTCTTCGCCGCCCTGGATCGCTGCCTGCGATTCAACGCCACCGGGATCGATGCGGACGTCGTCCACGTGCACACCTGGTATGCGCATTTCGGAGGTATTCTCGCCCACCTCAATTTCGGTCTCCCCTTTGTCCTGACGGTGCATTCCCTGGAGCCGCTGCGCCCCTGGAAGCGCGAGCAACTCGGGGGCGGTTACGACTTCACCCTCTGGCTGGAGAAAACCGCCATCGAGATGGCCGACGCCGTCATCGCCGTCTCCCGCGAGACCCAGGCAGATATCCTGCGCCTGTTCGACGTCGAGGAATGTCGGGTGCCGATCATCCACAACGGCATCGACCCGGAGGAATACCGGGGGGGGGGGGGGGGGGGGGGGGGGGGGGGGGGGGGGGGGGGGGGGGGGGG
>CAZLUZ010000194.1:0-8197 GCA_964562825.1 uncultured Akkermansia sp. | reverse complement strand
TACGCTCCGCCCCGGACGCACTGGAATCGAGCCCCAGTTCCCCGTCCAGGATCTCGGGAGCGGCGGGCATCACCTCATCCCTGGGGTTTTCCGGACTGCCCCGATGGAGCACCTTCGTCACCACCGGCTCGACGAACCGCCCGATGAAACTGGGCCGCGGTCCCTCCTCGTTGATGCGGGTGGCGAGAGCCTTCATCTCCTCACTTGCGGCGGCGAGATCACGGTCCTGCTGCAGGCGGTTCTTGAAGGCGCGCGAGTCGGCCACCTCGACCCAGTTGCCGTCGGGCCTCAGGACCTCCACCCGATAGTCCCCAAAACGAGTCCCCACTGGCATGGTGAGATAATCGGTCTCGAAGAAATACTCGCGGTTCGAGCTCATGCGGAGTCGCCCGATCTTGTGGGGTTCCGCGAAGGTGACCTCGATCCAGGGTTTGACCTTTTTCGGATCAGGGGACTGCGCCCGCCAGGCCATCGTGCCGTATTCCCCGTCGATGGCGCGCTCCGGGGGATTCCGGTAGGTTTGTTCCATACCGGGCGCGGATTTCACCGTGGCCCCCCGTTTCGCCGCGGCGAAATTGTCGTGCTCCCCCGTCCCACCGAAGACCTCCAACTCGTCGAGAGAGGTCGACTTCGTGTTGAAGGTCACCCGGATAGCCACCGCTTCAACCGGCTCGAAATGCATCTCGCGGTAGGCGCCCCAGTCCTCCTCCCAATAACCGTTCTCCCGGAGCACCCCACGGGGACCGCTCACATGGCTCCACAGTTTCCTGGCCGCCACCTTGCGGGGATGATCCTCGGACAGTTCCGGATATCGGCTGCCGAACTCCACATCCTGGAACACCGCGGTCAGGCTGTAGTAGTCCTGGATCGAGACAGGATCGAACTTGTGATTGTGGCACCGGGCACAGTTCAGGGTGAGCCCCATCATCGAGGCACCCAGTGTCTGCATGACCTCATCCATCCGGTCGGCCCGAGCCAACCGGATCGCCGTTGGCTCTCGCCCCACGGTGGCGGCGGGGACGTGCGGTCCCGCCACGAGGAACCCGGTCGCCTCGCCCACGCCGATGGTATCCCCCGCAATCTGTTCCCGGACAAACTGATCGTAAGGGCGATCCTCGTTGAAGGCGCGAATCACGTAATCCCGATAGATCCAGGCGTTTTTCCGATAGAGATTCGCCTCGGAGCCGTTTGTCTCGGCCCAGCGAATCACGTCGAGCCAGTGCTGCGCCCACCTTTCTCCAAAGTGCGGCGAGGCCAACAACTCGTCGACGAGATCCCGATAGGCCCGGTCCGGCTCCGCCGCATAATCCACGAGGAAGCTCTCCACTCGATCCGCCACCGGAGGCAGACCGGTGAGCGTGATCGAGGCTCGCCGGATGAGCGAGAGCGGGTCAGCCGGCGGATTTGCGTCCAGGCCGGCGTCCTCGAGCTGCGCCCCGAGAAAACCGTCGATCGGGTTGACCACCTCTCCGGGGACCTCGGGTCGAACCACCGGCTGAAAAGCCCAGTGGTCCGACTCCAACTCAATCTTGTCGTCCATCTGGCCCGGCCAGACTGCGCCCCCACGAATCCACTCCTCGATCTTGGCAATCTGGCCCGGGGAAAGAGGATCGCCCTTGGGGGGCATCTGCATGGTGGGGTCGAATTCCCCTTTGACGAGTTCGATCAGGTAACTTCCCTCCGGATCTCCCGGAACAATGGCCTCCAGCCCGGAATCGCCACCCCGAATCATCACGGCCCGCTGATCGACTCGAAAACCTGACTTCGAGGTATCCGGACCGTGACAATCCAGGCAGTTTTCCCGGAAAATCGGTTCGATGTCCTTCGCAAATTCAACGCCCCCCCGGGCCGGGCCGAGCGTGACGACCGCGAGGGCAGCGAGGAAAATGGGGGCGGAGTTCCAGTGTCGGGATTTCATCATGTTATCACTACCAGTCCTCGATCAATCTAACGAAATTTTGGGGGTAAGGAATCGCGCCATTCAGCGATGCCGGTAACGGCTCGCCTCGAACCACTCCCGCACTTCCTCCGGTTGCAGCGCCGCATCATAGATCGCCAACTCGTCGATCCTCCCGTTCAGGTTACGGATGGCAAAATGAGGTGTCCGGCGAAAGGGTTGTCCCCAGTTGCCTATCTCCGCGTTGCCGATGCGCAGGGTCTCGATGAGGTAGTCCTCCTCGATGAGATGCCGTTCGATCTTCTCGCCGTCGACGAAATGGCTTACCTCCCGATTCTCCGGATCGAACACCGAGCAGAGATGGACCCAGCGGCCGCTCATCGAGATGTCCCAGAGCGGTGGCGACAGATACACCCGATGGAACCCGGCATCTCCGGCAAACTGGGGATTGGGGCGGCTGTCATCCACCATCACCGAGAGCATGAGGCACCCGTCGTGCCGAATCTGCCAGTGAGGCTCTCCTGTCTCGTACCCGTCTCCCATGAAAAGCGCGTTGTAGGTGCGGTCCAGGCTGTCGATCCTCGCCCAACAGAGAAAGGTGAAGGCCCCGAATTCGCCGGGGATGTTCACCCGGACCCGCGAGCCCACCCGGCGAAACTCCCGGGCCGATTTCGGGCCGGGCCAGCGGCCTTCCACTCGCTCCGCGATGATGACCGAACCATCGTGGCCACCCCGGAGATCGAGGATGGGTTCTCCCCGCTCGTTTCCCCCGTCGAAGGTGTAGTAGGCGATCACCCGGGGATCCGCGGCGACCCGGTCGCGGTGGCCTTGCCACCGCAGAAACTCTTCCTGCATGGCGGTTGCGGCGACCGCAGAGGGTGCGATCGACTCCGGATAGCGCACCCGCCCGGGTGCTGCCGGGCTCGCGCTCCCGTCGGACCGAAACTCCCAGGCGTCGCCTGCCTTGACCAGCTTTTCTTTCCGCTCGCTCCCCTGCAGCGAGATCTCGCCGTCGAATACCTCGACACTGGCCTGTTCCCCCTTCACCACCATGCCGAACTCGGTGCCCAAATCGACGACCCGGGTGCCTGCGGCGTGGAGCACGAAGCCCCGGGCCGCAGGCGGCACCTCCATCCGGATCGCCCCTTCCACGCAATCCGCCTCCCAGGCAGACCGGAGACGAACCTGGGCCGGACCCTGAAAAGTCATCACGGCCCCGGAAAAGAAGCGCACCTCGGCCCGGCCGGAGACGAGTTCCAGCCGGTTCTCTCCCAGAATTTGGCCCGCCTCGAAGCGGGGCGCCCCGTCCGCCCAGCGGGCGTCGTCGAGCTCCGACAAGACCGCATAGCCCATGGCGGAAGCTTCCTCCAGGGGCGCGACCGCAGCACTCTCGTCACCGCCCCCCGGAAAAAAGGCCAGGAGCAGACCAAGACAGAAGGCAACCCCCGCCGCGATCGCCACGGAAACCAACTGCAACCGTCGCGGCGCGACGTGAGGCACGGCATTCTCGGGCTCACCCCAGGAGGCACCCACCTCGCCGCCGTGACCTCCTCCCATCTCGAGGAAGTGCTGCACCGCGAGGTAGCGCCGCAGCAGGGCACGGAGTTCGGCGTCGACCGCCAGCCTGTCCTGCAATTCCTCGAAATCGCGGGCCGAGATCTCGCCGTCCAGGTAACGGGCGATCCTGTCGTGGTCACGGGCCGAGATGGACGACTTCATCGGCTCCCCTCCTTGGCCAGGTTGCGCTCCATGCACTCCAGAAGCCCCTTGCGCATCCGGTTGAGCCGAGTGTAGAGGGCGGCGGCACTCGCCCCGGCTTCCTCGGCGAGATCGGCGATTCGGATGCCCGGGGTGTAGGCCCGGGTAAGCAGGTTGCGATGCCCCTCGGGCAATTGGCCGAGACACCGCTCCAGGGCTTCCTCTTCGGCCCGGCGATGATCCATCTCGCCCACGCTCTCCTCTGCCATCAGCTCCAGAATCTCCTCCCGGAAAACAAGCCGGTCCCGCGCCATCTTTCTGCGATAGGCGAGCACCTCGAAGCGGGCGACCACGCAGGCCCACTTCATGAAATTCGTCTCGGGGTCAAACTGATCGAACTTCCGCCATATGGCGATCGCGGTTCGCTGCAACACCTCATCGGTGTCGTCGGCGGTGGGCAGCAGTGACCGGATAAATCGGCGCAGGTCGGGTTCCCACTTGGCAAAGCAAGCGACAAAGCGCTCGTAATGTTCATCCCGGCCAGCCGGATCGTCGTCCATCACCATCAACACTGCCGGCGACGCCAAAATCTGACAAGCTTTTCCCGGGTGACCGCTTCAGGGGCGTTTCGGCGCCCGGAGTCGTTCCATCCACCCCGGTTTCTCCAGACCTTCCCCCGAAGACGGATCGGCCACGCACACCGCGGGGGTGGCAAAATCCCCGCCGAGGGCGAGATGCAGATCCACCCGGTTGAGCAGCCGGAGCAGGCGAACGTTGAGGAGCGAACTCTCCGCGTCAAAGGCGCGCCGCTGGCTTTCCAGAACGGTGATGATCTCGACGAGGCCTTTCTCATACTGGCTCAGGCTCAACTCCTCGGCCAGCCGGGCCTCTCGCACGTTCCGGCGCAGGGCCACCACCTGTTCGTCGAAAAACTCTTCCGCAGCCAGGGCGGTTTCGACCTCGCGAAAGGCGGTCAAGACCACGTCGGCGTATTCCGCAATCAACTGGTCGCGTTCGAATTCGGAAAGCCGAATCTCCGCCCGGATCTCGCCGGCGCGAAAGACGGGCTGGGTCAGATTCTGGGTGATGTTCCAGATCAGATTCTCCACATCCAGCAAATCCTTGAGCGGATTCCGCGAGGTCGTGCCGAGGTCCCCGGTGAGCCGAAGGCTGGGCAGGAGTTGCTTGCGGGTGGCCGCCACCCCGTAGAGCGCGCTGTTCACCGTCATCTCCGCCTGCAGGATGTCGGGGCGCCGCATGAGCAGGTCGCTGGGCATTCCCGCGGGAACCTTTCGCCCGGGATCGGGCAGTTCACCCAGGCCCTCCAAGACCCCGAGAGGATACCGGCCCAACAGCGTCTCGAGAAGCCGGCGCGACAGGTCGGTCTGCCGCTGCTCCGCGATGATGGTCGACTCGGCCCGCGCCACATCGGCCCGCGCCAGACTGATCTCCAAAGCGGTGCGATCGTCGGCATCTCCCCCCTCCAACTTGGCGTCGAGAATCTCCAGAACCGTCTCCAGCGATTCCAGATTGCGCCGCGCCAACTCGATCTGGCCACGCGACTCGACCAGCTCGAAGGCGGTCTGCAGGACGAGCGCGACCAGCGAAAGACGGGCCGCCTGGTAGGCGTGAAAACTCGCATCCATCAGCGCCACATCGGCCCGCTTCAGGTCCCGCAATTGTCCCCAGAGATCGACTTCCCAACTCATCCCCAGGGTCAGATTGTGCCGGGTGGACCGGTTCTTTCCCGCCGGACCCACGGTCTGGCTCCGCGTCGAAGAAAACTGTTCGTCAAACTTGGGAAAGAGATTGGATCGTGTCACCCGGGCCCGTTCCTCCGCCTGAAAGACCCGCTGCAGGGATGCGCCCAGACTGAAGTTGTCGCTCACCGCCCCGTCCGCCAGCTCTACCAGCAAGGGTTCACCGAAGTCTTGCACCCAGCCCGTGACCGCTGCACCCTCGATCCGGTAGGCGCCGGGGGCGCTCCATCGTTCCGGAGTTCCCTTGATCGCCACCGCTCCATCGAACTCCGCCGTGTCGAGGGGAACACACCCGGCCGCAAAGAGGAAGGGGAACCAGAAAAAACGTCGGTATGGCCAAAAATGCTTCACCTTTGTTAACTATCAACCATTCAGCAGCAATTTGGGAGCAGCGCAATCAGAAATAGGGCTCCACGATGAGAAAAATCGCAAACCCGCCCCCCAGCACCGCGACGAGGGTGCGGAGAAACGAATGCGGGCTTTCCGACTTTCGGCGAATCAGAAGGCTCAAAGAAAGGACCAAACCGAGCACGAGCAGTCCTGCCAACGCACCGGCGAGGAAGAGGATGCTGCCGGAGGCCGTCTTGGTCACCGCAGCTGCGGAGAGCGAGAGTCCGTGAAGTAGCGCGGCCAAGCCGGCGGCGAAAAGGCGCCAGCGCGCGAGTCGGTCTCCGGCCAGGATGTCGATGGTGAGAAGGAGGAGAAGGGCGCCGCAGGCCTGAGAAACCCACGACCAAAGGGGAATCACCTCCCCCACACCCAGCAGGTAGCCCGCGGACTCTGCCGGCAGAATGCAGAAAAGACCGGCCCTGGCCTGCCCTGGAGAGCGAACCGAGAGCAGTACGATCGAGAGCAGGACGATGGCGATCCCGTCACCGGGCAGAATGGCATTCCATCCCCGAGCGAGAGAAGGCGCCGCCCCCCGGGGGAGCGGACTGGAGGTACCATCCCCACCGCGGGCTTCCTTCTCCGACGACTTTCCCTCCACCTCGAAGGGGTTCTCTTTCATCAGGGGTTCAATGTTTTCCGAGCGGCTGTATTCCCCACCGAACATGACCTGCATGCGGCGGGCCGTTTTGCCGTTCTTCACCGTGGCCATGACGATGGACATCGGCGATGTCTCCCGCAGAAAAAGCGCCATCGTCTCGCCGTCGTCGGGCAGGGGGCCGGCGAGGGTCGCGACGACGACGAGGCGCTGCAGTTCCACCGGGGTATCGGGGTCGCTTTCATTGACCAGTTTCACGGAGATTTCCGGATCCTGCTCCCGCTCGTCGATGAGCACCTCGAGGTAACTCTCCACGAAGGAGAGCGCCGCGTCCTCCGGCCCGATCTCGTCATCGAGGGCGGGATCGCCGGAGGACTCAACCTCCATGGCGGTCTCGACGCGGTAGTTGCGTTCCTCCTCGGTATCGAGGTAGAGAATCAGAGATGCGGAGGAGACCTTGTGGGCCCGAACCTCACCTCCCCCGGCCAAGAGCAGCACCGCGGCAACCGTGGAACAGAGCCGGAACAGTCGGGACCAGACGGAGAGAGGCGACCGCATTGAGCGAAACGTCTCGCCGGGATCGCGGCCGAAATCAACTCCGATTGCGCGGCGGTTCCGACCCTGTCCGGGTGGGACGAAGCCGGTTGAAATCGATGGCATCCGGGGAAAAGGTACCGAATGACAGCCCCGCATCGCCGACTCCGGCACCGGTTCGTCCCGTTGTTCGCTATCGCGCTTCTCCTCCTCCCGGCGGCTGCCCCGGGTGAAGCCCGCATTCACGTTTTCGGCGTCTTCTGCGATGCCTACGAGGGACCTGACGGGGGCATCAACCGAGGTGTCACCGCGGATATGCTGACGGTGAACCGAATCTTCGAAGATTATTTCTCCGAGCACTCCTGGGGAGTGACGCTGCGGCGCCGCATGATCAACGGTTCCGCCGCCACCGCTGCGGCTTTCGGCCAGGCGATGCCGGATTTCCTCGAAAAGGTCGGACCGAATGACACGGTCTATGTCCACTTCTGCGGTCACGGGGCCATTCCCGATCCCGGGAAAAACGAACAATTTCTCGCCACCGTGGACCACAAGCTCGTCTCCCGACAAGTGATCGCCGCCTATCTGGAGAAGCTGCCCTGCCGCTTGAAGATCCTGATCACGGACTGCTGCTCCACCTATATGGAAGATGCCGAGGTCGCCGAGGGGGACGAGGAGGTTCTCCCCTGGAAGAACCTCTACTCCCTCTTCATGCTTCACGAGGGATTTGTCGACATCACCGCCGCCTCTCCGGGCGAGGCGGCCTATGGAACCGACGTGGGTGGGTATCTCACCATCAACCTGGAGTCGGATATGCAGCGATTCCCCACCTGGCAGGAAGTGTTCGCCGAGGCCAGCGCTCGGGTTTTCGCGGAAACCACCGACCTGGTGCGCACCCTCGGGGGGCCCGGCGATCTGCCCCAGCGCCCCTTCGCCTACAGTCTCGGGCGCCTCACCGGAGAGCAGACGCCCGCCGAGGTCGCCTATGTGATCCCCGATTCCCACCGGCGTCTCCTCGAGGACGGGGAACTGAGACACATGGGCCTCCAACAACTCTATCTGGCGCGCAACGAAATCTTCGCCCGCCATGGCTACGACTTTTCGACTCCGTTTTTGCGGGAATACTTCGGCTCGCAGCCTTGGTACCGACGCAATCCCGGCCTGAAGTCTCCTCCGATCTCCCCCCTGGAGAGAGCGAATTCCGAACGGATCCTGGCTGTGGAGAAGGCGAAGGGAGGCCCTTTCATCAACGCGGCTCAGTCGACCCCCGCCGTCGACCCATCCCAGGGGCAATATGATGCGGCCCCTCCCGATCTTTTTCCCTAC